>DASXTS010000387.1:0-15437 GCA_036505275.1 Pseudonocardiaceae bacterium | reverse complement strand
TCGACTGGTCCTCGGCGAGCGCCAGCACCCGGGCGTTGAAGTCGAGCCAGGAGAGCTCGCGGTTGAGGAACCGGTCCTCCGGAAGCTCGGGGGCCTCGTCGTCCTCGAAGACCTCCACCGGGCCAGGCCCGGGTGCGGCCGAATCGGCAAGGAGGGCCTCGGGCGTGGTGGGTTCGGGCGTGGTGGGTTCGGGCGTGATGCGTTCGGGCGTGGTGCCGTCGATGCCGGCCTCCGGGCCGCCGGGTGCGCTCACGAGGGGGCGTCGGCCAGGCCGGTGCAGCCGCGCAGGCCGGCGAACTTCGCGGCAATCCGGCTGGCCTCGGCCCCGGTGACCGGCAGCGGCTGCCCCGTCTGGCGGGAGATGTAGGCGGGCACCAGCTCGGCCTTGACGATCTTCGCCTGGCGCAGCGTCACCCGCAGCACCCCGGTGTCGTTGCTGGACGCGTCGTTCCACCACCAGAGGAAGTTGCCCAGCCCGTACGCCACGTACGTGCCGCCGAGCCAGCCGTCGCCGAGCAGCAGGTGCGCATGCGTGCCGACGATCAGGTCGGCGCCGGCGTCCACCAGCTTGCGGGCGAACGACCGCATCTCCGTGCTGGGGCAGTCGTTGCCCTCCTTGCCCCAGTGCATGAACACGGTGACGAAATCGGCTCTCTGGCCGGCGGCGCGCACCGCCGCGATGGCGCGCGCTGGGTCCCTGGCATGCGCGACGCCAGGCCGGTCGTCGGTGGCGTTCCAGCTCGTCTCCAGCTCGTGCACCTGGGAGATGCCGACCAGCGCGATCCGGGTGCCGCGCACGTCGGTGATCCACGGCGCGTACGCCTGCGCGGCCGTAGGCCCGGCGCCGAAGGCCGGCATCCCGGCCTGGCTTGCGTAGGACAGGGTGTCCGCAAGGCCCACCGACCCGTAGTCCAGCGAGTGGTTGTTGGCGATCGACACCGCGTCCACCCCGGCCGCCTTGATCGCGGCGTACGCCTGCGCCGGCGCGCGGAAGTGGAACTGCTTCGGCTCGGCCGCGCCGCCGGCGGTGACAGCGGTCTCCAGGTTGACCACGGCGAGGTCGGCCGCGCTGAACACCGCGGAGATCGGCCCGAATGCGGTCGCCGGGTCGTCCAGCAGCGCGGTGGTCCGCTCGGCGAAGTGCACGTCGCCGGCGAAGGTCAGTACGACCTCGCCCTGCTGCGGGCCGGTCGGGGTGTCCGCAACCGTACTGCTTGCTGTTGCCGCGGTTTGCCCGGTGGTCTGGCCGACCGGCGGTGGCGTCCCCGCCTCCCGCCCCCCGCACCCCGCGGCAGCCGGCACGACCAGCAGCGCCACCGCCGCCAGCCAGCGCAGCCGTCCCCGCCGCATGGGCCTCACCCTACGGTTGTGGATAAGTCGTGAATGGTAAATGGTGCTGTGGCACCATTTACCACTCACAGGGCGCGGTAGCGCCAAAACTCCCGGTACCGCGCCACCACCGCCACGGTCAGCACGACTACGGCGAGGCCGCCGGCGGTCGCGGCCGCCGAGGTGCCGAAGGCGGCGGCCGCCGGGCCGTGCCACACGTCAGCCAGCCGCGGCCCGCCGACCACCACCACGATGAACACCCCCTGCATCCGGCCGCGCATCTCGTCGGTGGCCACCACCTGCAGCATTGTCGACCGGAACACCGCGCTGACCAGGTCGGCCGCGCCGCCGACGGCGAGGAACAGCACGGCCAGCCACAGCACGTGGGTGAGCCCGAACGCGGCCACGCCGAGGCCCCACACGCAGATCGCCACTGTCACGGCAACGCCCTGCCGGCGCACCCCGTGCAGCCAGCCGGAGAACAGGCCGCCGGCCGCGGCGCCGATCGCCATGGCCGCGTACAGCCAGCCGAGCGCATGGCCGCCGCTGGGTGGATCGCCGAAGGTGCGCACGGCCATCTCGGGGAACACCGCTCGCGGCAGGCCGAACCCCATCGCAATGATGTCGACCAGGAACGAGACGAGCAGCACCTTTTGCCGGGCGAGGAACACGAACCCGGCCAGCACTTCGCGCAGCCCGGCCCGCCGCGGCGCCGCACCACCGGTGGTTTCGCCACTCCCGGCGTCCCCGGTGGGAATCGGCGGAATGGCCGGCAGCCGCCAGGTGGCCCACAGGGTGGCGGTAAGGGCCACCGCATCCAGCAGGTAGAGCGTGCCGAGGCCGATCAGCGGCAGCAGCGCGCCAGCGAGCAGCGGGCCCACGATCGCGCCGAACATCATCACGAGCATGTTCAGGGCATTCGCGGCCGGCAGCTCACCGGCCGGCAGCAGCCGGGGCAGCACCGCGCCGCGGGTCGGCTGGTTCACCGCCAGGAACGCCTGCTGCACCGCGTACAGCGACAGCACCAGCCACACCGTGCCGACCCCGGTGATCGCGACCGCGCCGAGACCGAGCGCGGTGAGCGCCAGGCCAAGACCGGTGATCATGAGCAGGGTCCGCCGGTCCATGGCGTCCGCGATGGCGCCGCCCCACAGCCCGAACACCACCAGCGGGACCAGCCCGAACAGCCCGGTGAGCCCCACATAGACCGACGAGCGGGTCAGCGCGAACACCTGCACCGGCACCGCGACCACCGACAGCTGTGCGCCGACCGAGGTCACGATCCCGGCGAGCCAGAGCCGCCTGAACGCCGGTGTACCCAGCGGCCGGGTGTCGGCCAGGGCCCCCCGGAGCCGGGCCGCTACGCCGCCGCGGCCGGCAGACGGCGGCTGCTCCAGCGGCGGCTGCTCCAGCGGCGGTGGCACCCGTCCAGTCTGCTCACCCCGTACCAACCACTGCCGGTCGTCCCCGGTGATCCCGCCCACCTGTGGACAAGTCGTGAGTGGCAAATGGTGTTGGAGCACCATTTGCCACTCACGGGGCAGTCAGCCCCCTCTCGCCCAGCTCCAGGCGTAGCGCGGGTCCTCGCAGTCGGCGGCGGCCGCGGCCAGCTGCAGCGGCCGGAAGGTGTCGACCATCACCGCGGTCTCGTCGAAGCGCTCGGCGCCGAGCGAGGCCTCCACCGCCCCTGGCGCAGGCCCGTGCGTGCAGCCCGACGGGTGCAGCGACATCGAGCCGACGCCGATGCCGGACCCGCGGCGCGCCTCGTAGTTGCCGCCGACGTAGAACATCAGCTCGTCGGAGTCGACGTTGGCGTGGTTGTACGGCACCGGGATGGCCAGCGGGTGGTAGTCGACCTTGCGCGGGCAGAACGAGCACACCACGAAGTTCGGACCCTCGAAGGTCTGGTGCACCGGTGGTGGCTGGTGCACCCGGCCGGTGATCGGCTCGAAGTCCCGGATGTTGAACGCCCACGGGTACAGGCAGCCGTCCCAACCCACCACGTCGAACGGGTGGTGCGCGTAGCTGAGCCGGGTGAGCCCGGCGCGGTGCCGCACCAGCACCGGCACGTCGGTGGAGCCGGAGTCGTCCAGCATCGGCTCGGCCGGCCCGCGGATGTCGCGCTCGCAGTACGGCGCGTGCTCGAGGAGCTGGCCCTTGGCGGCCAGGTAGCGGCGGGGCGGGCCGATGTGGCCGGTCGCTTCGAGCACGAGCAGCCGCAGCTCGGTCTCCGGCAGCACCCGATAGGTCGTGGAGGTCGGCAGCACCAGGTAATCCCCGTCGGCGATCGGCAGCGCGCCGTAGCTGGTCTCGACGACGCCCGACCCGGCCTGGACGTACATCAGCTCGTCGCCGAAGGCGTTGCGGTAGAGCTGGCTGGGCGAGGTGGCCGCGACGAAGCAGATCGCCACGTCGGCGTTGGCGAAGAGCAGGCGGCGGCCGGTCACGGCGTCGACCGCGGCCACGTCCTCCCACTTGAGGTCCTGGGTGCGGAAGTGTCGCGGCTTGAGCGGCAGGTTGGGCACGGTCTCCCGGCCGGAGTCGGCCACGGTCTCGGCGTCGACGATCGCGGTCGGCAGGTTGCGGTGGTAGAGCAGCGCCGAGTCGGAGGAGAAGCCCTCCACTCCCATCAGCTCCTCGGCGTAGAGCCCGCCGTCGGGTCTGCGAAACTGGGTGTGCCGCTTGCGCGGGATCTCGCCGACGGCGCGGTAATACGGCATCGACCGCTCCTCACATTGTGTTCGGATAACGGACACGATTGTCCGCATGTCGTGCTGCCACTAGGGTGCCATGCGTGTCAACGGCGCATGAGCTGCATCCGACCGGCCCGGACGACATGCACCCGCTGCTGTCCAGGCTGATCGATGATGCGGTGCTGTTCCCGCCGGGTAACGCCACGATGTCGGACGCCGTCCGGGACCACCTGGCCGCCCGCTCGGGGCCGCACGCCGGGATCGTCGGCTGCTTCCTCTGCCCGGTGTCCCGGCTGCCCGAGCTGATCGTCGAGCTGGTCAGGACGAAGCCGGCAGAACCGGTGCAACTATCGCTCGTTGTGAACAACGGTCTCGGTGGTGTACCAAAGGCCGTGTCCACTGTGGAGGGTCGCAGGAACCTGCTGCACTTGCGAATGGTCGAGACGCCGGCACCGTCCGATGTGGACGCCACGTGGCTGGAACGGGTGTCGGAGTTCGTGCCGGAGGATGTGATCAGGGTGGTCGAGCCGCGGCGGCCCGGGGTTCGGGGTGTCCCCGAAGGCTCGCGGGCTCGGAGTGTCCCCGAGGGCTCGGGATCCGCCGAACTGGATGCCTGGCTGGACGGCGTGCGCCGGGTGGCCCGGCACGGCTGCTGGCCGAAGCTGCGCTGCGGTGGTCTGCGCGCCGGGGCGTTCCCCGAGGTCGGCGTCGTCGCGGCCTTCGTCGCCGCGGTGTGCGCGGAGGGCGTGCCGTTCAAGGCGACGGCCGGGCTGCACCACGCCGTGCGCCACACCGACGCCGACACCGGCTTCACCCACCACGGCTTCCTGAACCTGCTGGTCGCGGTGGCACGAACGCTCGGCGGGCGGGACGTCGTCGAGGCGCTGGAGTGTACGGACGGCGAGGCGCTGGTGGACGAGTCAAGCTCGCTGCCGCAGGCGTCGGCGCGCGCGGTGCGCCAGGTGTTCGCCTCGTACGGCTCCTGCTCGCTGTCCGAGCCGGTCGCCGACCTCGAAGCGCTGGGGCTGCTATGAGCTGGATCGACAGCGCGATCGGTGACGGCGCCTTCGCCGCGGATCGGCCGTTCGGGCCGCAGACGCTGCCGTACGGCGTGTTCTCGGCGGGGCCCGGCGAGCCGGGTAGCTTCCGCGCGGTCGGCGTCCGCGTCGGCGACCACGTGCTGGACGTCTCGGCACTGGCGGCCGTCGGCTCGTTGCCGCACCCCGAGCTGCTCTCCGGCGGCTCGCTGGACCCGCTGCTGGCCGCCGGCCGTCCACAGTGGACGGCGCTGCGGGAGGCGGTGACCGAGCTGGTGCTCTCCTCGCGCCGGCCGCCGGATGCCGTGCTGTACCCGGTGGCCGAGGTGCGGACGTACCTGCCGTTCACCGTTCGCGACTACGTCGACTTCTACTCCTCGCGCCACCACGCCGAGAACGTCGGGCGGATCTTCCGGCCGAACGACGAGCCGCTGCTGCCGAACTGGACACACCTGCCGGTCGGCTACCACGGGCGCGCTGGGACGGTCGTGGTGTCCGGCACGTCGGTGATGCGGCCGTGCGGGCAGATGCGCCCGCCCAGTGCCGGAACATCGGCCGGATCCTCGGCCGCGCCGGTGTTCGGGCCGTCGCGACGGCTGGACATCGAGGCCGAGGTGAGCTTCGTCTGCGGCGGGCCGGCGCGCTGTTGTGTGCCGGTCGACGAGGTCGCCGAGCACGTGTTCGGTGTCGCGCTGCTCAACGACTGGTCGGCGCGGGACATCCAGTCCTGGGAGTACCAGCCGCTCGGGCCGTTCCTGGCCAAGTCGTTCGCCACCTCGCTGGCCGCCTGGATCACGCCATTGGACGCGCTGCAGGCCGCCCGGATTCCGGCCGCCGGCCCGTCCTCGGACGCCGCGCTGCTGCCGTACCTGCGCACCGCCGAGCCGTGGGGCCTGGACCTGTCGCTGACCATCACGTGGAACGGGACCGTGGTGTCGCGGCCACCGTTCGCCACCATGGCGTACTCCTGCGCCCAGCAGCTGGCACATATGACGGTGAATGGCGCGACCGTGCGGCCGGGGGACCTGTTCGCGTCCGGCACGGTGTCGGGGCCCTCGCGGGACGAGCGCGGCTGCTTCCTGGAGCTGACCTGGGATGGGCGCGAGCCGGTGACCCTCGACAACGGGTCGACGCGCACCTTCCTCGAGGACAGGGACACCGTGGTGATCACCGCGGTGGCGCCCGGGCCGGACGGCTCGGTGGTCGGTTTCGGCGAGGTGGCCGGGCGGGTGCTGCCGGCCAGGCTGCCCGGGTGAGCGCCATGGCGACCGGGTCGGCGGAATCCTCGCTCACCTTCGAACGCGGGCTGGCGCTGCTGCAGGCCGTCGCGGACGTGGACGGCGAGCCACCGACGATCAGCGAGCTGGCCGAGCGGATCGGGGTATCGCGGGCCGCGGTGTACCGCCTGCTCGGTCCGCTGCAGGCGCGCGGGCTGGTGCGCCGCGACGGCTCCCGGGTGCGGCTCGGGCTGGGTGTCCTGCAGCTCGCCGGCCGGGTGCTGCCGCAGCTGCGGCAGGCCGCCTCGCCCGTGCTGCGCGGCCTGGCCGAGCACGTCGGCGCCACTGCCCACCTGACCGTGGCCGACGGCGACGAGGCTCAGGCCGTCGCCGTGGTCGAGCCGTCCTGGACCGACTTCCACGTCGCCTACCGGGTCGGCTCGCGCCACCCGCTGCGCCGCGGCGCAGCCGGCAAGGCCATCCTGCTGCGGCCCGACAGCGGCGTGCAGTGGTCGCTCACCGCGGGGGAGCTGCAGCCGGGGGCTCACGGGGTGGCCGCCCCCATCCGTGGCGTCCCCGGGCTGCGCGCCTCCGTCGGTGTGATCTCGCTGCAGCCGCTGGACGCCGCCAAGGTCGGCCCCCTCGTGGTCGCCGCCGCCCGCTCCGTAGCCGCCGCCCTCAGGTAAAGACCCGGCGTGTCCGCCGCCCCGGTCCGGCGTGTCCGCTGCCCCGGTCCGGCGTGTCCGCCGCCCCGGTCCGGCGTGTCCGCGCGTTCGGACATGTGAGTCTGCCGTTTCGGCACATTGCAATGGGCTCGAACCTCCGACTCACAGGCACCAACACGCGGACACGCGGGGGAGCCGAGGCCGCAGACACGCCGTCGGCAGGGGAGCGGAGGAGCCGGGGCAACGGGCTACGCGCCCTCCTGGGGCGGATGGGTGCCAGCCCAGTCCAGGCAGCGCCAGCCGTCCCCGTCGGCCTCGAGGGTGATCCACTGGCAGTTCGGCAGGACGTGCGAATCGGCGAAGGGCCCCGACACATTGGACGCCAGGGTGCGGCCCACGAGCCGCAGCGCCGCGCTGTGGCTGACCAGGACCACGACCCCGTCGGCATGTTCCATACCGATGCCGGACACCACGGGCAGGAAGCGCTCCAGCAGCTGGCGCCCCGACTCGCCGCCGGGCACCTGCAGCTCGACGTCACCGGCGTGCCAGGCGCGGTAGACGCCGACGAACGCCTCAATGTCGGCTCGGGTGTTGCTGCCCTCGAAGTCGCCGCAGAAGACCTCGTGCAGTCCATCGGTCACGCGCACCTCGAGGCCGTGCCTGGCGGCGACCGGCGCCGCCGTTTCCCGCGCGCGCAGCGCCGTCGAGGCGTACACCGCGGTCACCGGCTCCGCGGCCAGCCGTTCGGCCAGCTCGGCTGCCTGCTGCCGGCCGAGCTGGGTGAGCGGCGGCCCTGGCGGCAGCGAGTCCAGCACGACGTTCACGTTGGATTCCGTCTGACCATGCCTGACCAGCAACAACCGCAGCGAGCTCACGACCGGCCCTGCGCGAGGCCGGCCAGCCAGGCGGCCGCGGCGCGGAAGTCCTCGTCGGCGTTGCCCGCGGTGGCGACGGTCGGCCGGCCGTCGGCTCGCGGGTACGAGCCGAGGAAGCGCAGCCACATGCACCGGCGGTGCAGCGCGGCGAGCGCGTCGCCGACCCGCGCGTCGGCCAGGTGCCCCTCGCAGTCGAGGAAGAACTGGTACTCGCCGAGCCGGCCCTTTGTCGGCCGCGACTCGATGTGCGACAGGCTGATGCCGCGCAGCGCGAACTCTGCGAGCAGGTCGTGCAGCGCGCCGGCCCGGTCGGCGGTGACGGCGACAAGCGAGGTGCGGTCGGAGCCGGTGGGCGGCGGCAGCGGTCCTGGGCGGCGCAACAGCAGGAACCGGGTCACCGCGTCGGGCTGGTCGGCGATGCCGGTGGCCAGCTCGTACAGCGGATAGTGCGCGGTGGCCACCGGCGCGGTGACCGCGGCGTCAGCCTCGCGGTCGCACACCGCTACCGCCGCCGCCGCGGTGGAGTACGTCGTGATCAACTTGGCGGCCGGCAGGTGCGTGGCGAGCCAGCCGCGGACCTGCGCCGCCGCGTGCGGGTGGGTGGCAACCGTGCGCACGTCGTCGACCCGCGTGCCGGGGCGGACGAGCACACTGAAGCGCACCGGCAGCACGGTCTCGCGAATGGCCACCAGCGGCACGGCGTCCTGGTCGGCCAGCGCGTCCAGCGTCGCCGCGATGGGACCTTCCACCGAGTTCTCGACCGGCACGCACGCCGCGTCGGTCTCGCCGGCCCTGGTCGCCTCGATTGCCGCGATCACGCCGTCCATCGGCACCAGCCGAGCGCCCTCGGACTCGGGCAGCGTGCGGGCGGCCTGCTCGGTGAACGTCCCCTGTGGCCCCAGATAGGCGATCAGTGACACACCGCCCAGGGTACGGCGGGGTGCGGCGCACCCCCCGCCGCCCGCGTGTCCGCGCGTTCGCACTAGACGGCCTCCGTTGCCGCCAGAAGGGCGAGCACCGCGAATACGCCGCCGGCCACCCGCTGGCAGAGTCGCCTCGGCAGCCGGTCGCCGACCCGCTTGCCGACCAGCACGGCGATCGCCGCGACCGACGCGAGCGCCAGCCAGGCGCCGATCCATACCGACAGCGGCGCGCCGTATCTGGCCGTGAGGGCTGCGGTGGCCAGCTGCGACGCGTCTCCGAACTCGGCGACGAATAGCACGCCAAAGGCGGTGATCGCGATCCGCCGGGACGACCTGGCGACGGCCGGCCGCGCGGCGTCGGCAAGTCCAGGCGAGCCGCCGTTTTCGGCCATCCCGGCTTGCTCCGCCGCGCTGGGCCGACCGAATCCCTCGCGCAGTAGCAGTACCGCGCCGGCCGCGAACAGCGCGGTCACCACAGCCGCCACCAGCTGTCTCGGGAGCAGAGCCAGCAGACCGCCGAACGCTACGGCGATGATGCATTGCACGGCGAACGCGCAGCACGCGCCGACGAATACCGGCAGCGGCCGGTACCTGGCGGCCAGCAACACGGTGGCGAACAGCGTCTTGTCCGGCAATTCAACGGGGAACACCAGGCCGAACGCGATCAGCAACACCGTGCCGGACAAGGTCACGACCTCAAAGCTAGCCGCAGGGGCGGCCTCGGCCGCCGGACGCGTCAGGCCGACACCGCCGGCGCCGGTGCGCAATCACAAGGCCGACCTACCCGCCCAACAAGAGCGACCGAACCGGCGAACACGCGCGACCGAACCGGCGAACACGCCGGTGGTTAGGCCCAGCCGAGGTCGTGGAGGCGGTCGTCGTCGATGCCGAAGTGGTGGGCGATCTCGTGCACGACGGTGATCAGCACTTCGTCGACGACCTCGTCTTCGGAGGAGCACAGCTCGAGGATCGGGGCGCGGAAGATGGTGATGCGGTCGGGGAGCAGTCCGCCGTACGTGGTGTCCCGCGAGGTGAGGGCCACGCCCTCGTACAGCCCCAACAGGTGGGGATCGTCGGGGTGCACCTCCTCGACCAGGACCACCACGTTGTCCATGGCGGCAGTGAGGGACGGCGGTATGGCGTCCAGGGCATCGGACACCAGCTCGTCGAAGCGAGCCGCGGACATGGCGACGGACACGGGCTCAGCCGCCCGGGGCGCTGGAGGCCGAGGCGCCCAAGGAGACCGGGGGGACCGAGGGCAGCTGGGGGACGGGGGAGAGCGGGAGCACCGGGGTGACCAGCGGGAGCGATGTCTTCGCGGGTGCGCCGGGTACCGCGGTCGTCGGGGCGGGTGGAGCAGGCTTGTCACCGATCGTCACGGGGCCACGGACACCACCGGTTACCGGCGCGAACCCGGACTTGTCCGGCAGCAGGGCGCCCAGCTTGCAATCCACCCGGCGGGTGCCGGCACGCCAGCTCTCCGGGCGAAGGCTGTCCCAGTACACCGTCAGCTTGTTCTCGGCCACCACATCGGGACCGCCGGCGTACTCCTCGGCCAGCTTGGTGCACGCCGGGCCGGCCGCCTCGTCCTGCTTGTTCTCGTCCGGGTAGTCCGGCCCCGGGAACGGCCCAGCAAGATCGAACAACCCGACCACCTCGACGGCGTGCGGCTGCGCGCAGTCCACCGGGTCGCCGACGTCCGTCCCGTCAACGCCGAGGCAGGTGCCGGGCTGGTGCACGGTGGCCTGGTCCTGGCCGCGAGCCCCACCAGCCACCCGGTACAGCTCGCCGGAGCGCGCGACCACCTGCAGCCCGCAGTGCAGCGAGCGGTCGCCGTTGCGCCACCCCTGCTGGCTCGGCTTGAGCGCGCCGACGGTGAACCGGCCGAAGGGGTCGAACCTGTCTTCCAGGAACGCCGCCGCCAGCGGCGTGCACTTCTCCTTGACCATGGCCTGCCACGCCGTCTCGGACGGGAACGCGGCGGCCGGCCCGAACAGCTCGCCCAGGCTCAGCGCACCGACCGACTCGAACAGGTGTGGCTGGGTGCAGTCGACCTGGTGTACGTCGGCGCCGTCGTCCGCGGCCCAGTCCAGACACGAGCCGGTCGGCGCCTCGAATGCTGCCGGCGGTGGTGGTGCGCCGCCGGCGCTTCGGCTGCCGATGGTCAGCGCCGAGCTGATCGCCAGCGCCGCGACCGCGCCCAGTGCCGCTCCCATGACGACCCGCCGGGCGGCACGCGCGGCACGCGGCCGATCATCGTCGGGGTCTGATCCACGTCCTGACATCGGCAACCATCATGCCCGCCGAGTCCAGCCGAGGCGGCCGTGACCGGTGCCGGCCGCAGTGCACGGCCCAGTTCCGGCAGTCCGTACCGGCACAATGGCGGATGCCGGTACGGTGCGCGCGGGAGACAACGATGACTGATCACAAAGACGGCACCTCCGACCAGCCGCCGGGAGGCGACTCACCAACGCCGCCCCTCGGCGTGCCAGAACGGCCGGCCGAGCCGGGGCAGCCGACGGTGCCTGCCGCCGGACCACCGACGACACCCGAGCCGGCACCAGAGGCCGAGGCCAAGCCGGAGGCCGGGGCCAAGCCGGAGGCCGGGGCCAAGCCGGAGGCCGAGCCGGAGGCCAAGCCGGAGGCCGAGGCCAAGCCGGAGGCCGAGGCGCCACCGCGCCGCGGGCAGATCCGCTACCAGGACCCGGCGACCGCCCGGCCGCGCCCGCCGTCACTGGCCGAGCAGCGGGCTCGCCAGGTGGCCGAGCGCAAGGCCCAGGAGATCGAGCTCGCCGAGACGGCCGAGGCCCAACGCAAGCGCAAGCGCAAGCGACGGCTGCTGATCGGCGGCGGGGTCACCGTCGGCGTCGTCGCCCTCGTCTCCATCTGGTACGCGGCATCGGCCAGCGCGCAGGAGGTCACCGCCTACTGCGTGGCCGACGACGAGGTGGTCAACGACGACAACAACTGCGACGAGAACTACGTGCGCAGCCAAGGCGGCTACTTCAGCGGCGGCTTCTTCTTCATCGGCGGCCGCCAGTACCACTACCACTACGGCGGCAACCCGACGCCGCTCGGCCAGCGGGTGTCCGGCGGCAGCACCGTCAAGCCGCAGGGCGCGAACGTCACCACCAGGTCGGGCAAGTCGATCCAGCGCGGCGGCTTCGGCATCCGCGGCGGGTCGAGCAAGAGCTCGGGCTCATAGGGGCGCCGCCGAGGTGCGCAGGCAACGATCCACCCCGCGCCACGACTGGGAGCGGCGCATCGTCGAGCAGGGCCTGGTCTTCGGCACGCCGGCGCGCGGCCCCGGCGACGCCGAGCGGCCGTACTGGGACGAGTCGGTGCACTACGTCTTCGAGATGGACGAGGTGCTGTCGCTGGAGGCCGACGTCGAACTGCTGGCGTCCATGTGCCTGGAGGCGGTGGACGCCGTGGTCACCGCCGAGCGATACCGGGAGTTCGCCATCCCGGAGTGGGTGTGGCCGGCGATCGGCGAATCGTGGCGGCGCAGCGATCCGCACCTGTACGGCCGGTTCGATCTGCGCTACGACGGCTCCGGCCCGGGCAAGCTCATGGAGTACAACGCGGACACGCCGACCTCCCTGCTGGAGGCCGCCGTCGTGCAGTGGCACTGGCTGCAGGACACCCACCCCGACGACGACCAGTGGAACTCCATCCACGAGAAGCTGGTGCAGCGGTGGTCGCAGATCGCCGACCGGCTGCCGGCCGGCGAGGTGCACTTCACCTGGTCGGCGGCCGACCCGACCGGCGAGGATCATGTCACGGCCGCCTACCTGCAGGAGACCGCCGCCGAGGCAGGGCTGAACACCGTCGGGCTGGCCATCGAGGAGATCGGCTGGGACGAGACGCTGCACCGCTTCGTCGACCTCGAAGAGGTCACGATGTCCTGCGTCTGCAAGCTTTATCCGTGGGAGTGGCTGGTCGACGACCCGTTCGGCAAGCACGCGGTGGAGACGCTGCCCGGCACGCTGTGGGTCGAGCCACTGTGGAAGATGCTGCTGTCCAACAAGGCGCTGCTGGCCGTGCTGTGGCAGATGTACCCCGGCCACCCCAACCTGCTGCCGGCGTTCCTGGACGACCCCGGCTTCCTCACCGAGTACGTGCGCAAGCCGCGGCTCGGCCGGGAAGGCTCGAACATCCAGATCGTGGGGCCAGGCATGCAGCACGAGACGACCGGGATCTACGGCGACGAGGGCTACGTCTACCAGCTCTTCGACCCACTGCCCGAGTTCGACGGCATGCGGCCGGCGCTCGGCGCCTGGATCGTCGGCGACCAGTCGGCCGGTCTCGGCATCCGCGAGACCGTCGGACTCGTGACCGATGACGGCGCGGCCTTCGTCCCGCACCGGATAGAGTCCTGACCCCACGACATCGGTGTCCACATTGGAGGATCACGTGACCGGGGTCAGTTCGATGCTTGCAGCCATCGACGCCGCGTACTTCAGGGCCATCGGTGAAGGCATCGGCGCGATCGTGCTCTACGCGATCGTCGGCGTCGTGCTGGTGCTGCTCGGCTTCTACGCGGTCGACGTCACCACGCCCGGCAAGCTCAACGAGCTGGTCCGCGCCGGCGCGCCGAACGCCGTCGCGGTCACCGCAGCCGGCATGGTCAGCATGGCCTTCATCGTCGTGGTGGCCATCTACACCTCGGGTGGCCGGCTCGCCGAGGGGCTGCTCAGCTCGCTCATCTACGGCCTCCTCGGCATTGTCGTACAGGTCGCCGGCGTCCGGGTGCTCGAGTACGTCACCGGCATCAACATCGGTCAGGTGCTGCGCGCCGAAATCTTCACCCCGGCGGCCGCCGTTGTCTGCGCGGCCCACGTCGCGCTCGGCCTGGTCGTCGCCGTCGCCATCCTGTAGCCGGCCGGGTCGCAGCCCCGGCCGTCGCTGGTCAGGCGGTTGGCCGCAGCCGCTGGGTAGCGCAGCGGATGTTGATCAGCTCGGGCGGGCACTGGTCTGCTGGCTGCGCAGGATGCTGGTGCTCAGTTGCACGCATTCGCCGCAGATGCAGACGCCGGGGCCGGCAACCATCGGCCTGTCGGGGTCGGTACAACCGCAGAAGGAACACGCGCGCCCGGTGCGGCCCTTGCCGAGACGGCGGCGGGGGCGTGGGAGCGGCGGGAGGCAGTGATCGAGTTCCTTCTTGATTCGGGCGGGGTCGACGTCGAGATCGTTGAGGACACGGCGGGCTGCGCAGCCGGGATCCAGCGCGATGATGAACAGCAGGTGTTCGGTGCGGACCTCGAATTGGCCGCGTTGGGCGGCCAGCCGCCGGGCGCGCTGGACGGCATCGTCGGCCTCGCCGTCACCAATGACCCGTCGCTCTTGGCCATCGGCCGCGGTGATGACTGCGGGCTCGAACAGCCGGGCGCTGGCGTCGCGAACCTTGTCCCGCGTGACGTCGAGCCGGTCGAGGACGTTGGCGGCGAACCCGGCATGCAGCAGTCCGAGCAGCAGATGCTGAGTGCTAGGCACGCTGTCGTCCTCGGCGGCGGCGGCGTTCGCGACTTCGAGACACGCAGCCAGCCGCGGCACGGTCGCCAGCACTTCGGCGGCGTTGCCGAGCAGGTTGCGGACTTCCACGCGGGGCGCGAACCTCTGCCGGGCAGCCTGCTTGGACACCCCCAGCCGCTCGCCGATCACCGTCCACGACGACCCGGCTGCGCGGGCGGCGCCGACATAGCGCTCGACCAGCGCATCCGTCGCCTGTCCGACCTCGGCCGCGACGCCGATCGCCGTTTCCAGCAGCACCAGCGGATCGCTGTTGTCGGAAGCTCGTTCCTGGACCGTCTGCATCAGCAGCCGGGCGTCCAGCGGCTCGCCACCCACTTCGACAACGTTAGCTTGTCGACCCGACTTGGACAATGCTGCCTTGTCGCATGGTTGAACCGCCGCAGCCCTGGCCTCGGCGCGAGGTGAGTCCGCAGGTCAAGGCGGGCCGGCCCGAACCCGTACGCTGGTAATCGATGCAGAAGCCCAAGCTGGTCGCGTGCGACGTCGACGGCACGCTGCTGGGCGCCGGCGGCCGGACGACCCGGCGCACCGTTCGAGCGGTGACCAGCGTGATCGCGGCCAACGTGCCCTTCGTGCTGGTCACCGGCCGGCCACCGCGCTGGATCCCGCCGGTGGTCGACGAGTTGGGGCACGCCGGGCTGGCGGTGTGCGCCAATGGGGCCGTGCTGTACGACGCCGCCAAGGACCGGGTGCTGTCGGTCACACCACTGGACCCTGTTCTGCTGCGGGACGCCGCCGACGCGCTGGACACTGCGCTGCCCGGCTGCATGCTGGCCGTCGAACGGACCGGTGAGACGGCGGCGCCGGCCGAGCGCGAGTTCATCGCCGAGCTGGATTACGCGCACCCGTGGCCCGGCGCGGACTCGCAGCACGCGCCCCGCGACGAGCTGTTGGGCCAGCCCGCGGTGAAGATGCTGGTGCGGCACCCGGAGATGACCAGTGAGGCGATGGCGGCCGCGGCGTCGGCGGCCATCGGAGACTCGGTGGCGGTGACGTTCTCGACCAGCAACGGCCTGATCGAGCTGGCCCCTGCCGGCGTGACCAAGGGCAGCGGGCTGGCCGAGGTGGCCCGGCGACTGAACGTCCGCGCCGAGGACGTCATCGCATTCGGCGACATGCCCAACGACCTGTCGATGCTGGCCTGGGCGGGACACGGCGTGGCG
>DASXTS010000386.1:0-5479 GCA_036505275.1 Pseudonocardiaceae bacterium | reverse complement strand
CCTGGTCTACAACCTGGCCAGGCGGCTGGCCCGGTCCTGCTCGCAGGCCGAGGATCTGGTGCAGGAGACCTACCTGCGGGCGCTGCACGGCTGGCGCCGCCGGCCACCCGAGGACGTGCGGGCCTGGCTGGCCACCATCTGCCTCAACATCGCCCGCGCCGGCTGGCGCCGCACCGCCGCCCGCCCGGCCGAGGTGCTCGACCCTGACCCCGGCACCATGGTTGCCTCCGCTCAGGACACGGCCGCCGAGGCGATCAGCGGCGCGGTGCGTGAGCAGGTGCATCGGGCGCTGTGGCAACTGCCCGCAGCCCAGCGGGAGGCGATCACCCTGATGGACCTGTGCGGGTTCACCGCCGCCGAGGTCGCGGCGATGACCGGTACGCCGCGGGGCACGATACTGGCCCGGGTGCACCGCGGGCACAAGCGGCTGGCGGCGTTGCTGCAGCAGCAGGGGGTGGCACCCGGTGAGGCATGACCACGATGACGCGACGATCGGGGCGTACCTGTCCGGGGAGTTGCCCGCCGCCGACCGGGAGATGTTCGAGGCGCACCTGCTCACCTGCAACCGGTGCTGGGCCGAGCTCGACGCCGGGCGGCGCGGCCGGGCCCTGGCCGAGCAGGCCCGCGAGCCCGCGCCGGCGCCGCTGCGCGAGCGGGTGTTCGCCGCGGTCGCCGCCGAGCCGCCGGCCCGCCGCCGCCCCCGCACCCGGGTTCTGGTCGCCGCCGCCATCGTCGTCGTCGCTGCGATCACCACGGCGGTCATCGTGCGCGCGTTCGGGCCGACCGACCAGCCCCTGCCGATCGCCGTCGCGGTCGCCGGCTACCGCGACGACCGGCTGCCGGGCTCGGAGATCCCGCAACGCGCCGGGCCGGACCTGTCCGCGCTGCGGCTGGCCGAGACCGGCGCCGGCACCGGTTATCTCGCCGGCCAACCGGTCACCGGCTACGCCTACCGCGACGGCACCGGACGACGGCTGCTGGTCTATCTCAGCGACCAGCCGTTCCCCATGCCCGTCCGGGCCGACCAGCCCAACGGCCCCACCGGCGCCGCCGTCACCCGCCACTACGGAGTGGTCGTGCTCTGCTCCCGCAGCCCGCACACGGTGCTCATCCTTGGCGAGGACGAACGCCTCGTCTGGCAGGTCGCCACCACGCTTGACCTCACCTGAACCGGCCGGCCGCCGCATCCGACGACTGACAGCACCGCCTCACCCAGGCCGGGCATCTGGCCGGACCGGTCGCCGGCGCGCTGGCGGCGCCGCGCGCTGTCGGCCTGCCGGCCGTCGAACCTCTCTCGCAGGATCTGATCATGTCCGAACTCGACCGTGGGACCGACCGTGCCGGCCGGCGCTCGAAGCGGTTCCTGTCGCCCTCGCAGAAGTACGAAATCAGGTCGCCAGGTTCGATTCGCTCCAGGCCAGACTTCGATTTCATGGAAGAACCCGATAAGCGCGCACCGCGATCGGTGTGGCGACCGTCCCGCTCATCTTACCGTGGTAATCGCCGCGCAGGAGGTCGAAGTCTCATAGCCCTACGTACCTGCGCGGAGCATGATGCGTTACACACCGAGCATGCGGAACGATGACCACTCGTGACCGACCCGCAGCAACGCGCAACCGAACTCAATCACTCGTGCCGACCCATTGACGCCAAGCGCCCGCCGTGGTTCCGTTGGCGGGCTTGTGCATTAGTCGGGGGTGCAAAACGATCGGGAGGGAGATAATCATGCGAAGGTTGCTGGTGCTCTTGGCCGCGGCCGCGGCCGCGTTGGGGCTGAGTGCCTCGCCGGCAAGTGCCTACGGGGGCGGTGCGGACCACGACATGTGGCAGGTCGGCCTGTCCTTCAACTGCAACAACCCAGATGTCTGTGGGGACGAACTCGGCGGCTTCTGGGGTTGGGTGGAGTTCGACCGCTCCGCCGACGGGACGCTGACGTGGGGTGATGCCGAGCTCGCCGGCTGCAGTCACACGGTCGGCGGCGGTGGCTTCGCCGGAGCCGTTCACATCTCGGTCGAGATCGAGAGCTGGACCATCGAAGCAGGCTCCGCAGGGCCACAAACGTTCTTCGTCAGCGGCGAGGAGACCGACACCTTCAGGGGCGACAAGGTGACGTTCGACATCACTCACCTCGACACCGGGATCCCCGCGACGCCGGGCCACTACAGCACCAGCGACATCATCGGGATGACGCCACCCCCCGGCGTTGCCATCCAGATCCAGGTCGCCTTCCGGCCTGCGAAGTAGCCCCAGCTTAAGGCGGAGCGTCTCAGCCATTCATCGGTGAACCCCCCGCCCAGGCGGGGGGTTCATTTTTCTGCGAGTGCTTCCCCTGGTGCACCGCTGGGAGTCGGACACCGAGGATCGGTCGTTGGCCTGGCCAGCACGCAATGAGCCAGCGGCGGAACGCTACGGCCTGCGGCACGGTGAGTCACGCACCATCGTGACGGTGGCCGCAACCTTCGTGCGCTCGTGGACGGCCATAGAGGTGATGAAGAGGCAGCCTGCTCGGCCTTGGCGAACGACGTGGCCGGCCTGGAGCACACCCCTCGGCTGAACCCAGTGGTCGGCGCTGCGCCCGGTATCAAACACTGGCTGGTCGAGGTCGCCCGTGCTCGACAGACCTGATCCGCTACGTGGCGGCACCGAGGCTGGCGACCGTGGTGGCCGAAAGCTCGGGTGAAGGTGTTCGTTGGCCTAGCGTGGCTGCTTGGTTGGCCTGGGACCCCAGTCGGGCGTGATGTCGCCGGTTGCGCTGTTGGTGAGGTTGGTCGGGTTGGTGCCGTCGGTGTTGATGCTGTAAATCTCACCGTCGGCAAGTCCAGCGCCGGTGCCGGCCCAGAAGGCGAGCTTGGTGCCATCTGGCGACCAGGCGGGCCAGCGATCATTGGTCACCGCGCCGCTGCTGGTGCGGATGGCATCGGTCAGGTTGACGGCCGGGTTGTTGAGGCCTTCGGGTAGGGCGTTGATGACATACAGATCGAGGTCGCCGTCGCGGTTGCTGGTGAACGCCAGCCTGGTCCCGTCCGGCGAGAACTCGGGCTGCGAGTCGCTGGCCGGGCTGCTGGTGATTCGGGTCGGATCGGTGCCGTCGGCAGCCATCATGTAGACGTTGTTGTTGCCGTCGCGGACGCTGAGGAATGCGATCCTGGTGCCGTCCGGGGAGAAGACCGGCTGGCCATCGAACCGCGCCGGCTGTCCGGGTGCCTCGTTGGTGAGGGTGACCGGGGTGTCGGGCCCGTCGGCCTCCAGCAGGTAGACGTCGCCATCGCCGTCGAGCGTGCTGCTGAAGGCGATCTTCTTGCCGCCGGGCGACCAGGCCGGGCCGGCCTCGGTGGCCGTGTTGTCGGTGAGCCGGCGAAGGTGGTCGTTGCCGTCACCGTCGTCGTCGGCGATGTCCATCACGTACAGCTCGAAGTCGCCCTCCGGGTTGGGGAACTCCGCCATATCACGCGTACTGACGAACACGATTTCCTTGCCATTGGGTGACACGGCGGGAAACGAATCGATCGCCGGGTCGGTGGTCAGCCGGACGGCGGTCGAGCCGTGCTAGTCGATCACGTACATGTCTGTAGGTGCTGGTGGAGGCGACAGGTAGCGGCTCCTGGCAATCTCATAATCGGTCAGCTCGCGGATTCGGATCCCCGCCCGTGCTCTTTGAAGTTGCAAACGTGTGCAAGCGGTACGACTGAAGGCTAAAGGCGTCTCGGCGACCTGCCGCCGGTTGCACGCTGTGTTATGTGGTTCAAGGCATTCCCTGTTACATCGGCAGGAACTAGCCTCGCTGACAGGGGCGGCCTGGGAGACCGCCGACCCATTGCGAAAGGTGGCGTTATGGAGGTGATGGCCGCGGGACGCGGCCGAGGTTGCGGTCTTTGACGCCGGTATTTGAGGTCGCGCCAGTGGTGACCGGCGACGCCGACGACCGCCGCCCCGGGCTTGAGTCACGACTGCAGTGGTTGTGACTGCAATGCCAAGCCCATCACCTCTTGCCATGGTCGGCGGATTCGCCGCGTGCCTGACCGCGTGATATTGATCAGGAGCATGCCGCACGGCGGTACGCGACTGCCGGTCCGCTTCTTGCAGAACTTTCCGGTCCCAGGCTAGATCCACGCACTCTGCGCCGAAGAGGCGTCAGGCGGCGCGTCGAGGCCGGAACAGGAGCACGGTGGTCACCACGAGAACGACCGTGCCGACCGACTCCACGACCAGTGTGGTCGGCACCAGCCGGCCGTCCAGAGTCTCGCGGATACCGAAGAGCCCGACGGTCAACGCGAGTACCAGCGCAAGCAACGTGCCCACCATAAACAGCAGGCTCAGCACGCTTGCCAGCTGCAGGAGCCGCCGTCGAAGGACGACCATCGCGATTGCCAGCACGAGCGCGCCGACCGCGTTGAGCTTAAACAGCACGCCGAGCTGGCCGCCGACGCCGGTGACGGCGAGGTAGAGGTGGATCCCGCCCATCGCCAGCAGGAAGAGGGCGCTAAGCAGCTGCCACGCCATAAATGAGCGCTGCCCGCGGCCGGCGGTGCCCGCCCTGTCCGAACCAGTTGCTCGAAGCTCCGATGACATGTCCGAAACCTTGCCCTTCCGCTGCGCAGCCCCGTGGCTATCGCGAACTGCGGCCGACAATGGCGCCTGCGACAGCTTTCGGCGATCAGGCGGACCGGATACGCCGCACGAACCATCAGCACTCCAGCCGAGGACATGGCGCAACAACCTGTGTACGACGGCACCGGCTGTTGGGTTCAACCTGCAATCCAACAGATGCGGCCGACGGACCGTTGTCACCGCACGGCCTCGTGTAGCGCCCGGTACTGCGCGGCGATCTCGTCGCCGACCACGCGACGGACGACCTCGACGAGATGGTCGAGCTGGGCGGGGGTTGTGATCGCTTGGCTTGCTCCTGCTTCTCGCGCTCGTGGTATCCACGTGCCCGACTGGTCATGCCATCGAACGTACGTTCGGCCAGCATGTCTGACTACCCCAGACGGCTGGCGGGCTGGCGGGCTGCCGGCCTGGGCGCCATCTCGCACCAGGTCGGTTGATCTCGAGGGCGCGCACAGCACGCTTTACCGAGCCTCGCCGCCGTGGAGTCCTTCAGGCTCCCAGCATCCGCGCGACGTGGCAGCCCAGGACCCGCCACGGCCAAGTGACGACGGCAGTCGAAATCCAGCCGAGCCTGGTCAGCTTGATGGTGGCCGCCGTGGCGTCGGACAGGAACGTCTCCTCCAGGTACGCGCGCCATGTCAGAACGCTCGTTCTTGGCCGTCCAAGCCGGCCAGCTTGCAGAGGAACGCGGCAGGGGTGGGACTGGGTCATCGGGAGTAGTTGGAGCAGTCGCAGCTGCCTGGTTGCCTTGCCGGCCGAGCGGGGGAGGCGGCGAAGGTGTTTGCCAGGATCAGCGCGCCGACCCAGTCGGGGCCGCGTCGGACCAGCCGCTGGGCGACCATCCCGCCGGCGGAGGCGCCCCACGCGGCGG
>DASXTS010000385.1:0-3672 GCA_036505275.1 Pseudonocardiaceae bacterium | reverse complement strand
CTGATCCTCCGGCGTCTGCTCGACGTCGGTCTCGGTGATCGGGCCGACCGGCACCTCAACGGTGGACGCGGACGACATGGTCTTCGGCGAGAACGTCTTCGCCCCGGCCGCCGGCGCCGCCTCGGACCCCGACACCCGGACGTCCGTGCTGCGGGGTACCACGCCGTTCACGCCGGACGCCCCCGGCGTCGGCCGCTCGGGGGTCGCTGCCGGCTCGATGGCCCGTGGTGCGCTTTGCCGCCGCAGCTCCAGCATGCGCCGGGACAGCGCGAAGCCAACGGTGCCGATCGCCGCCAGGATCAGCAGCAGTGGCCAGCGCCGCCGGCGGCGGACCGGCGGCGGCTCGATGGCGGCGGCCAGCTCGCGGCGAGCCTTCACGACGTTGGACGCCAGCGACTCACGTGCCTGGGCGGCGCCCTGGGCCACTGACTCGCGTGCTTGAACGGCGCTCTGGGCCAGCGACTCGCGTGCCTGAACGGCGCTGTGGGTCAGCGACTCCTGGGCCCGGTGGGCGCCATGGCTGAGCGATTCCTGCGCCCGGTGCGCGCCGTGCGTCAGCGACTCCTGGGCCCGGTGCGCGCCCCAGCTCAGCGTCTCGGCCACCGAGTCCTGGGCCCGGCGGCTACGTTTCTTGATCGACTTCTTGGCCCGGTGTGCGCTGTCCACGATCGTCTCCTCCATCTGGGGGGCCGTCCGGCGTTCCGCAAACCCCCGGCGCGTCCGGCGTGCCGCACGACGGGATGCGGTGGCGCCGGCGCGGCCCAACCCGACTGTGGCCCGGCGGGTCGCGAGAACGGCAGTGCCCAGCACGGTGCCCACCGCCTCGCCAGCCTTGGCCATGGCTTGCACCTCGTTCACGCTGACCTCCAATTGGCTGCACGTCCTGAGTACCCCATCCTGCCCCGATCGACGCCCGATCGCTTCCTGTGTCCGCAGTGATGGCACGATGGGTTGGTGGCCGACAACGCGCTCATCGCGACCCTGCACACCAACGAGGGCGAAATCCGCATCGCCCTCCTTCCGGATCACGCGCCGAAGACCGTGGCGAACTTCGTCGGGCTGGCCGAGGGCAGCAAGGAGTACTCCGAGTCGAACGCAGGCGGCGGCAGGAGCGGCCCGTTCTACGACGGTTCGATCTTCCACCGGGTGATCGACGGCTTCATGATCCAGGGTGGGGACCCCACCGGCACCGGCCGTGGCGGCCCCGGTTACCGGTTCGCCGACGAGCTCCACCCCGAGCTGCAGTTCAACAAGCCGTACCTGCTGGCCATGGCCAACTCTGGGCCGAACACCAACGGCTCACAGTTCTTCATCACCGTTGGGCCGACCACATGGCTGAACTTCAAGCACACCATCTTCGGCGAGGTGGCCGACCAGGAATCGCGCAACGTGGTGGACCAGATCGCGCGCACCGAGACCTCGGCAGGTGACCGGCCGGTCAAGGACGTTGTGATCGAACGGGTCAGCGTTTCGCGGGCCGGCTGACGCCGGCCGAGCGCGGTGACTCCGCCACCCGGCTATCCCCGGCCGGGTCCGACGCCCGAGCCCGGACCGCAGGGTGGACTACCGGCGTGCGTGCGGCACCCGGACCGTCCGACCGCGCTGCGGTGCGTGCGCTGCGATCGGCCGGCGTGCCCGCAATGCCTGCGCGAGGCGTCCGTCGGCTACCAGTGCGTGGACTGCGTCGCGGCGGGACGGCGCGTGGTCCGCCGGCAGACCACGATCGCCGGCGCCAGGCTGAACACCCAGCTCCTCGTGGTGCCGGTGCTGATCGCGATCAACCTGGCGATCTATGCGATCACCGCGGCCCAGGCCGGCTCGCTGGCCGCCAACGACCGCGCGCCGCTGTTCGACAGCTGGGTGCTGTGGCCGGTCGGCACTGTGGCGCAAGACGAGCCGTGGCGGCTGCTCACGGCCGGGTTCCTGCACTATGGGCCGATCCACGTGGCACTTAACATGCTCGCGCTGTGGATCATCGGACGGGACATCGAGCCGGTGCTCGGCCGGGTCCGCTTCGCGGCCGTGTACTTCCTGTCGCTGCTCGGCGGCTCGGTCGCGGTGTTCCTGTTCGGCTCGATCAACAGCGGCACGGCCGGTGCGTCCGGCGCGGTCTGGGGCGTGATGGGCGCCGTGCTGGTCACCGTCCTGCGACTCCGGCTCAACCCGCAACCGGTGCTGGCCGTCATCGCGATCAACGCGGTGATCAGCTTCCTACCCGGGGTGTCGCTGCTCGGGCACTTCGGTGGCTTCGTGGTCGGCGTGCTGGCCACCGCAGCGCTGCTCTACGCGCCGCGCAAGCGGCAGGTCCCGGTGCAGGTCGGCGCTCTGGTCGGGCTCGGCGTGCTCCTCGTCGGCTTGGCGGCGTTGCGGTGGGCCCAGCTGGCGGCGGCGCTCTGAGCGAGCGTCAGCCGCTCAGGCCGCGAGCGGCGTGCACGGCGGCGAGCACCTCGTCGGGATGTGCGCCGAGGTCGAGGCGGCCAAGCACGACGAGCCGCTCCGAGCCGTCGTCATCGATGGCATCCAGCTCCAGCATGGCGACCTCGCGGCCGAGCCGGCGGTGCCGCACCACGCGCAGCCGGTGCACCCGGGCCCACGGCCAGCGCCTCACCCCGAGCAGGCTGCGTACCGCGACCCCCGCGGCGTCGACCGCGAAGCGGGGCCTGGCCACGGTGGCGAAGAGCGCGGCGGCCGCGAGCACCAGCGCGGCGACCACGCCGAGCAGCCGGGCGGGCGGGTCATCGGTCAGGACGGCGAGGGCCAGGGCGACGACGGCGGCCAGCCAGCCGAGGACCACCGCGCCGATCGGCGGCGCCCAGCTCAGCTGCATCCGTGCGTCCATCTATCCACAGGAGTTGTCCACAGTGGGGATGAATGACAGCCGTGTCGTTCGTCTTACACGGAGCGTGTAGCTAACGCCAACGCATTGTCATCAGCAGACCGAGGACGAGCAGCGTGAACCCGATCAGGAAGTTCCACGGCCCGAGGTCGGCCATCAGCCCGATCCTCTCGCCGGCCAGGTAGTTGACCACCAGCCAGGCCAGGCCGATCAGCATGATGCCGAACATCACCACGAGGTAGACCGGGTGTGACGGGCCGGCCTTCAGCTTCACCGGCGTGCGCTTGTCGGTCGGCGTCGCGTACGCCGCCTTCTTGCGAACCTTGGACTTGGGCATGGGTGTCCTCGCTGGTGACCGAGTGGTGTACCTACACACGTTAACGTAGCCACGGCGGTGGAAGGAGCGGCCCCGGGTGTTCAAAGTCGACGGCTGGCGGGTCGCCGTGCCGGTGGTGTGCCTGCTGGCCGGCGTTCTGTTCGCGGCGTCCCGCGCCGCGGCCGGCGGCTACGACCTCCGTGGCGGGCGCACCATCGAGCTCTCCGGGCTGGTGCGGGCCGCCGAGGCGCGGGTTGCCGACGGCGAGACCAGGCTCGCCGAACTCCGCGCGCAGGCCGAAGCGCTCGAGGCGGCCGGAGCCGGCTCCGACGAGCGGGTGCGGGCCGCTCGGCGGGCGGCCGACGCGCTGGCGCCGGCCGTCGGGCTGACCGAGCTCACCGGCCCTGGCCTCACCGTCACGCTGACCGACGCGCCGCGCGGCCCGGACGGCCGCTATCCGGCCGGTGTGGAGCCCGACGCGTTGGTGGTGCACCAGCAGGACATGCAGAGCGTGCTCAAC
>DASXTS010000384.1:0-10009 GCA_036505275.1 Pseudonocardiaceae bacterium | reverse complement strand
CGATACCTGGAGCGCGACGGGTACGCCGTGCAGCTCGCCCGCGACGGGGAGACGGCGCTTCGGTTGGCTGCCGAGCAACAGCCGGATCTCGTGGTGCTTGACCTCATGCTGCCCGGCATTGACGGGCTGGAGGTCTGCCGGCGGCTGCGGGCCAGCTCGGATGTGCCGGTGGTGATGCTCACTGCGCTCGGCGAGGAGTGCGACCGGGTGGTCGGACTGCAACTCGGCGCCGACGATTACGTGACCAAGCCGTTTAGCCCGCGGGAGCTGGCGCTTCGGGTGGCGTCGGTGCTGCGGCGCGCCCGCGGCGGCAGTGGCGCGGCCGAGCACGGGCCCGACGGCTCGGCGCAGGGTGGTGTCCTGCGCGACGGGGATCTCGAGGTCGACGTGGCAGCGCGCCGTGCGGTGCGCCGCGGCGTCGAGCTCGCCCTCACCGGCCGCGAGCTGGATCTACTGGTTTTCCTGTTGCGCAACCCCGGTCAGGCCTTCGACCGCGCCACGCTGCTGGAACGCGTGTGGGGGTGGACGTTCGGCGATCACTCGACGGTCACGGTGCATGTGCGGCGGTTGCGCGAGAAGATCGAAGACGACCCGGCGGCGCCCCGGCGCATCGCCACAGTGTGGGGCGTCGGATACCGGTACGACCCCACCAGCGAAGGTCACGGCTGGCATGCTGGCTGACCTGCTGCACGTCGCCCCGTACGCGATCGGCTGCTCGTTGCCGATCGCCGTGCTCGGCGCCCTGCTGCTGGCCCGCTTCCGTCGCGGCTCGATCACCGCCGCCATGACCGTGTTGGTGCTCGTGCCGTTGGTTGCGACGATCGCCGGCGTGATCGGGGTGAGCGGGTTCATGTTCACCCCGCAACTCACCACCACGCTCCTGGTGTGCGGGCTGGTCGCGGTGGTGACGGTGCCGGTGGCGCTGCTCCTCGGCAGGTCGATCGCGCGGCGCAGCGTGTGGGAACGCGAGGCGCGGGCCCGCGAGCGGGCGGCCGAGGCCTCCCGCCGTGAGCTCGTCGCATGGATAAGTCACGACCTTCGCACGCCACTGGCCGGCATCCGCGCCATGACCGAGGCGCTCGGCGACGGCGTGGTCTCCTCGCCGGCTGACGTCTCGTCTTATGTGTCGCGTATTGGCGTCGAGGCCGAGCGGCTCACCGGCATGGTGGACGACCTCTTCGAGCTGTCCAGGATCACTGCCGGCGCATTACAGCTCACCCTGGCGGCCGTACCCCTGCACGACGTGGTCAGCGAGGCCATCGCCGCACAAGGACCGGTCGCCGCGCGCCGCGGAGTCCTGGTGCGGTCGGCCCCATCGCGGTGGCCCGTGGTGCTTGGCAGTGACGCCGAACTGGCCCGCATCGTCCGCAACCTGCTCGCCAACGCCATCCGGCACACTCCCGATGAGGGCGTGGTGGTCGTCGCCGCCGGCGTCGACGGTGCCGAGGGGTGGTTACGAGTCGACGACGCTTGCGGCGGCATCCCGGAGGCCGACCTCGGCCGCGTATTCGACGTCGCCTTCCGCGGCAGCAAGGCCCGTACTCCGGCACCCGGCGCGGACCAGCCCGCCGGTGCGGGACTCGGCCTGGCCATCGCCCGCGGCCTCGTGGAGGCCCACCGTGGTCGGATAGCCGCCCACAACCACGGCCCCGGTTGCCGCTTCGAGGTCCACCTCCCGCTCGCCGCCTGAACTCGCTCCGGCACGGTGTGTCCGCGGGTTCGGCACGGTGTGTCCGCGGGTTGGGATCCACGCGTTGGGCGCTTCGGCGCGCCCGATCCAGAATGGTGTACCGAAGCGTCCAACTCACGTGTACGGAACCGCGGACACGCCGGCCCGCGCCGACGGCGTGCCTACCTGAGCCAAAGCACCCCGTCAGAGATGCGAAGGACATCGGTACGGTGACGCGCATGGAACGTAGCGCGCAGCGCCTCGGCCGGGCTTTGGTCGTCATCGTCGACGACCGGATCGCGCACGGCGAGCACGAGGACAGCACCGGTCCGCTGGTCACCGAACTGCTCGATGAGGTCGGCTTCGTCGTCGACGGCACGGTGGTCGTCGCCGGCGACAGCGTCGAGATCCGTAACGCGCTGAACACCGCGGTGATCGGTGGTGTCGATCTTGTCATCACCGTGGGCGGGACCGGGGTCTCGCCGCGAGACGTCACGCCCGACGCCACGGCCGGCGTGCTCGACCGGCCGATTCCTGGCATTGCCGAGGCGCTCCGTGCATCCGGCCTCGCCGCCGGAGCAGTTGATGCCGGGCTGTCGCGAGGCCTGGTCGGTATCTCCGGCAGCACGCTCGTGGTCAACCTTGCGCCGTCCAGGTCGGCCGTACGCGACGGCATGGCGACCCTCACGCCGTTGGTTACGCACGTGATCGAGGAGCTGTCCGGCTTCGCCGACGAGTGAGGAGAACGGAGGCTTACCGGTCAGCTCTTCGGGCCGCCCCTCTCACCCTTGTTCAGGGCGGATTCGACCTTGTCGGACACATTCTCGATCTTGTCGTGGAGCTTACCGCCGGTCGCCTTGTCCACACCCGACGCCGCTGCGTCGACGCCCTTCGCCGCGGCATCGCCTACCTTCGCCGCCAGCTCGCCCGCCTTCACCGCGACTTCACTGGCAACCTCGGTCGCCTTTTCGGCCAGGTCGCCGGCGACCTCCGTGGCCTTGTCCTTGGACTGGCCGAACATCCCCTTGAGCCTGTCCAGCAAGCTCATCGCCTCTCCTTCCGGTGCAACATGTGATGTGACGTCGGTTACACCATGATGGCCCACGTCGTTGCTCTGCGGTGCGTTAACCCGAACCGGGTGTGCCCACATCGCCGACTCATCGCACCATTGGTGGGTGCGGGAAAAGCAGGATGAGCAACCCGAACCGCCCAAGCCGGTCGAGTCACCCTTGAGCCGACGGCTCGAGGAGATCTTCGGCGGCGACCTCGGAGCCGAGGACGGAAGGCACGACGCCGAGGCGTCCGCCCGCGATGAGTGGTACCGAGCGAACCGGCCGCCGCACCACGACCGGTAGTGACCGCGTCAGGGTTGCTGCTGCCGTGCCAGCAGATCGCGGATCTCGGCGAGCAGTTCAACATCGGTCGGCTCGGCAGGGCCGGGTTCCTCGCCCCGCTTACGCCGCGCCTGAAGCATTTGGAACGGCAGCACGAAGACGAAGTACACCACCGCGGCGATCAGTACGAAGTTGATCGCGGCGCTGAGCACCACGCCGACATCGATCACCGTCTTGGGGCTGCCGCCGACCAGTTGGAAGCCCAGCCCGTTGATGTTGGAGCCGCCGAAGGCGGCAATGATCGGGTTGATCAGGTTCTCGGTGAACGCAGTGACGAGCGCCGTGAATGCGACGCCGATAACCACGGCGACGGCGAGCTCGATCACGTTGCCGCGCATCAGGAAGTCCTTGAACCCCTTGAGCACCACGGCCCCCTTGTGTGACGCCGAGGACGCCTAACGGCAGCGCCCGTCGGACAAGTGCTAGCGGAGCGTAACCGTGAGGGACTGTGAAAGCGAGGCAGCCGCCACCTGTGTGGCAGCCTGCCGGGGTAGCACGACTACCACGAGGCGGCCCCGCTGACCGCGCGTTGCATGACCGAACCCGCCGACGCCATCGGCGTCGAGGACCGCAAGCACCGTCGCCCGTTCTGCCAGCACCGTGGCCTTACCGTCCCGCTCGCCAACGCTGACCACGTCGACGGTCGATCCGGGCGCCAACAGTCCAGCTACATCAGGATCGGACAGTCGGATCGGCACGGTGGCCGAGCCGCCGTCGGGTGCAAGCAGCCGAACCAGATCCGCGCCGAGCAGCCGCACATCGGTGATGGTCTCGCCGCTTCTAGCGGCACCGGCCAAGACTCGACCATCCACGCCGGACGGCTCGGTCAGCGCGCCGGCCGGTACGAAACCGGCTGGCACCGGCCGGGCCACCACATCGGCCGCCGTCAGGGTGTGGCCCGGCGCCAGGTCGTGGGCCGCGACGATGACAGTTGCCGTGCCTGGCTGGGGGCGAAGCGCCAGCGCCGCCGCTAGGAGCACGAGGACCGCCGCCAGGACACGCCGGAGCACTACAGGGCGAGACCAGCCTCCGCCGCGAAAGCGGGTGGCCAGCCGTTCTCGGAGCAGTGGTGCCAGCGTTTGCGGACCTGCACCGCGATGTCCACCCCGGCCCATTCTGATCTCCCCTCGCGACGGGTCTGCCCGGTCGCGAACCCTAGGGGAGCGGCGCGGCCCAACTGCCCGGCCGAAGATCAGCTTGTGGACAACTGCCTCGGCTGTGGACAGCCAGGCGTCTCAGGAGGCTGCACGAGTCGGGGTCGTCGTACCCGTGTCGGACGATGAAGGGTTGGCCTTCGTGCCGGACGACCCGCCGGACGACCCGCCGGACGAGCGGCCAGAGGACCCATCTGCCGAACCAGACGAGCTCGACGAGCCGGTCGTCGCCGGCTCCTTCTTGCCGTTGGAGCTTGCGCCCTTGCGGCTGTCGGTGCGGTAGAAGCCGCTGCCCTTGAACACCACACCGACCGGCGAGAAGACCTTGCGTAGCCGGCCAGTGCAGGCCGGGCACTCGGTCAGCGAAGCGTCTGAGAATGACTGCACGGCCTCGAAGCGGTGGCCGCACTCGGTGCAGGCATAGGCATAGGTCGGCACGAAGGGCTCCTCAACGGTCCGCTTTTGGCACTCAAGGGCTGTGAGTGCCAACTCCGATGATGCGCCAATGGGCCCCGAATGCGCAAACGGCCGAACGTCCCGCAGACAGGGAGCCACGTACCGGAGCTGCCAACTCAGGTAGCCGGAGCGGCGGACACACCTGTCCGAACGCGCGGACACGCATGTGCCAACCCGCGGACACGCATGTGCCAACCCGCGGACACGCCGGCACGAACGCGCGGACACACCTGTCCGAACGCGCGGACACGCGTGTATGGACGCGCGGACACGCCGAGAAGACGACGGCCCCCTGAGGCGGCGTTAGGGGAGGGGAGTGAAGCCGGCGGCGGGGGTGAGGGCGGCCGTCATGGGTACGTCGTGCGGGTCCGAGGGGAGTTCCATGACCACCTCGCAGTCGCGGACCACCGCCACGAGGGCGGCGCCAGGCGCGGCGAGCGGCAACGTGCGGTCGTAGTAGCCGCCGCCGCGGCCAAGGCGTACGCCACGGCGGTCCACGGCCAGGGCCGGCACGAGAACGGTAGACGCGGCGGCGAGGGCGCGGCTGCCCAACCGGGGCCCGGCCGGCTCCAGCACCCCGTACGGCCCGGTCACGACCGAGCCGTTGTCACCGGTATAGACAGCCCAGTCCAGCACCCCGCCACGGCTCGCGACCACCGGCAGCAGCACCGTGCAACCCGCCGCCACCAGTGTGTCCAGCATCAGCGGCGAACCCGGCTCGGTTCCGACCGGGTAGTAGGCGCAGACGGTGCCGGACAGCGTGCCGACCCAGGAGGCCAGCGCCGCGGCCTCGGCCAACCGCGACGGAAGCGGCACGGCGGACCGGGCCGTGAGCAGCGCCGCACGCCACGCCGGCTTGCTCTTGGTCGCCACCACGACACCGCAGGGTACGCAGCCGTCCTAGGCTGCACTCCCATGAGCTTTCGTACCGCGATCGTCCCGGCAGCCGGTCTGGGTACCCGGTTCCTGCCGACCACGAAGTCGGTGCCCAAGGAACTGCTGCCGGTGGTGGACACCCCGGCCATCGAACTGGTCGCCGCCGAGGCGGCCCAGGCCGGCGCGGATCGTCTGGTCATCGTCATCGCGGAGGGCAAGGAGGCCGTCGCCGACTACTTCCGGCCGGCCCCCGATCTGGAACGCACGCTCGAGAACCGCGGCAAGACCGACCTGCTCGACGCCGTGCGCCGGGCGCCGCAATTGATCAAGGTCGAGACCGCTGTCCAGGACGAGCCGAAGGGCCTCGGGCACGCCGTCGGATGCGCCGAGCCCAACCTCACCGAGGACGACGACGTGGTGGCCGTGCTGCTGCCCGACGACCTGGTGCTACCGGTCGGGGTGCTGGACCGGATGTCGAAGGTGCGGGCCGCGCACGGCGGCAGCGTGCTGTGCGCGTTCGACCTGCCGCGCGACCAGGTGAGCGCCTACGGCGTGTTCGACGTCGTCGACACCGACGACGACGACGTCAAGGAGGTGCGCGGGATGGTGGAAAAGCCCAGCCCGCAGGAGGCGCCGTCCACCTTCGTCGCCGCCGGCCGGTACCTGCTGGACCGCGCCGTGTTCGACGCGCTGCGCCGGATCACCCCAGGCGCGGGCGGCGAGCTGCAGCTCACCGACGCCATCGCCTTGCTGATCAAGGAAGGCCACCCGATGAATGTTGTCGTGCACCGCGGTGGCCGGCACGACCTCGGTAACCCGGCAGGGTTGCTCAAGGCCGCGGTCGACTTCGCGTTGGAGGACCCGGAGTACGGCCCCGACCTCGACGAATGGCTGAGGAGCCGGTTGCAATGACGGTTGCAATGACGGTTGCAATGACGGTGGCTGTGACGGTGGCTGTGACGGTGGCTGTGACGGTTGCAACGAGGTCGGAATGAGATCGGTCCAGGAGCAGCTCGCGAGGGTGCTGGCGGCCGCCGTCCAGCCGGCCCCGGTGCGAGCGGCGATCTCCGAGGTGCAGGGCATGCTGTGCGCCGAGGAGGTGGTCGCGCAGCGCGCGCTACCCGGTTTCGACCAGGCCGCCGTGGACGGCTACGCCGTACGCAGCATCGACGTGCAGGACGTACCGGTCAGCATGCCGGTGGTCGGCGAGATCGCCGCCGGTTCCCGCCAGCCGCGGCGGCTGCAACCCCGGCAGGCCGTCTGGGTCGCCACCGGCGCTCCGTTGCCCACGCTCGCCGACGCCGTGGTGCCGGTCGGGTACACCGACGGGCACCCCGCGCACGTCACCGTGCAGCAGCCCGTGCCGTCGAAGGCGTTCGTGCGGCGGACCGGCGAGGACGTCCAGACCGGCGACGTGGCGGTGCGCCGCGGCGCGGTGATCGGTGCGGCGCAGGTGGGTCTGCTGGCCGCGGTCGGCCGGGACAAGGTGCTGGTGCACCCCCGCCCCCGCCTGAGCGTGCTCACCGTCGGCGACGAACTCGTCGACGTCGAGCGCACCCCCGGCCAGGGCCAGGTGTACGACGTCAACTCCTACGCGCTGGCCGCCGCCGCCCGCGACGCCGGCGCCGACGTCACCAGGGTGGGCATTGTCGCCGCCGACCCCCGGCGACTGCGCGAGGTGGTCGAGGGGCGGCTGCTGCTCTCGGAGATCGTGGTGATCGCCGGCGGGATCGGCGGCGCGGCCGGCGAGGACACCGTCGGGGCGCTCTCCCAGCTCGGCGAGCTGGATGTGACGAGGGTGGCCATGCACCCCGGCTCGGTACAGGGGTTCGGCCGGCTCGGGCCGGACCGGGTGCCCACCTTCCTGCTGCCGGCCAACCCGATCAGTGCGCTGGTGGCCTTCGAGGTGCTCATCCGGCCGCTGGTACGGCTGGCGCTCGGCAAGCGCAACCCGTACCGGCGTACCGTGGTGGCGCGGCTGCTCTCTCCGGTGCAGTCCACCAAGGGCCGCCGCGGGTTCCTCCGCGGACAGCTGCTGCGTGACGAGAACACCGGCGAGTACCTGGTGCAGCCGCTCGGCACGTCCGGCGCGCACCTGCTCGCCTCGCTGGCCGAGGCCAACTGCCTGATCATGGTGGACGCCGACACCACGGAGGTCGTGGCCGGTGAGGACGTCGAGGTCAGCTTCCTCGCCCAGAAGTCCTGAGCCCGGCATGGGCGTCCCGCGGGTCACCGTCGCGGGTGCCGGCCGGCGGCACCCCGGCTGGCCGGCCGTGCTCGGCGGCCTGCGGGTGCCGGCCGGCGCGGTGGGCCTGCGGCCGATCCGGCTGCGCGACGCCGCGGTGTGGAGCCGGCTGCGGCTGCGCGACGTGCATCACCTGCAGCCGTGGGAACCCACCGCGCCCGGCTCGTGGATCGACCGGCATGCCGTGCTGAGCTGGCCGGCGCTGTGCACATCGCTGCGCACCATGGCCAGGCGCGGGCAGGCCTTGCCCTTTGCGATCACGCTGGACGGCGAGTTCTGCGGCCAGTTCACCGTCGGCAATGTGGTTCGTGGCGCGCTGTTGTCCGCATGGGTGGGGTACTGGGTGGCCTCCGACGCGATCGGCGGCGGAGTGGCCACCGCGGCCACCGCGCTCGGCGTCGATCACTGCTTGGGGCCGGTCGGGCTGCACCGGGTGGAGGCCACCGTGCGCCCGGAGAATGTGGCGTCCCGGCGGGTGCTGGCCAAGCTCGGCTTCCGGGAGGAGGGCCTGCACGAGCGTTACCTCGAGGTCGGCGGCATCTGGCGCGACCACCTGGTGTACGCGCTGACCGCAGAGGACGTGCCGGGCGGCCTGGTCCCCCGATTGATCCGGGCGGGTCGCGCAACGCCGGTCTGATCAGGCTTGATCACGGCGCGCCTGCGTCACTGGTGTGACTGATGAGGTTAGCGTGACCAGCCGTCGGACTTGTGCCGTCGTGGCTCGGGGGGAGGTGACGAGGCATGCCGAGCTCGCTCGTGTTCGCGGCGCTGGCGCTGGCATGGATCGTCGTCCTCGTCCCGATGGTCGCCAGGTGCCGGCAGGAGGTGCGCCGCACCGCCGACTCGGCTCTGGCTGCCAGGGTGCTACGCCGGGGCGACACGGTGCGCGACACGGTGCACAACACGGTGAACAACACGGCGAGCAACGCCATGATCGACACGGTGGCACGGGTGCGGCCTGCCGAGGAGGTGCCGGACATGCCAGATCACGACGACGGCGGTTACCACGACGAGCCGCGTCGCTACCGCCCTGGTCGCGGCGGATTCGACCCGCACGCCGCCGAGCTCGCCGCGCGGGCCAGGTACGCATTCCGCCAGCGCGTCGTGCTCTGCCTGCTGCTCGCCGCCCTGGCCAGCGGCCTCTTCGCCGGCTTCGCGCTGCCGATGGCCTGGTGGGCGCACGGTGGCATCGATCTGGTGCTCGTCTCGTACCTTGGCTACCTGCGCCGCCAGGTGCGCATCGAGCAGGAGATCCGCCAGCGCCGGCTCGACCGTGCCACCCGCCCGCGCCGTGCCATCGAGGCCAGCCGCGTCGAGGCGCCGACCTCGGAGGACGCCGCGGCGCCCGCCGGCCCAGCCGAGCCGCCACCGCAGCCGCGCCTGCCACAGCGCCCCGCCATACCGCACGGCACCGCCGTCGTCGACCTCGACGACGAGGACCCCACCCTGTACGACCTCGACGGCGAGGTCCGCACCACCTACCGCCGCGCCGCCGGCGAGTAACCGGCTGGTACGCTTGCCGCGCCCGTCCAGGGGGCTGTAGCGCAGTTGGTAGCGCGCCTCGTTCGCATCGAGGAGGTCAGGGGTTCGATTCCCCTCAGCTCCACATGGAGTCCTGCCAAGCAGGGCCCGTCTCAGCACTGTGACGCAAATTGCTGGTAACGGCGGGTTGTATTCGAAGCAACCTTCGTCTCGCGGAACAGGTTTCCGTCAGTTTTGACACAGGCGGCAAACAACCTTGTCCAAGCGCATGCCGACTCCGGCGGTCTGCCAGCTGTGAAGGGGTGCGGCCGAGTCGGGCGATCTCGGGTGGGAGGCCGCGAGCGCACCACCCCGGTCGGGGTTAGCCGATAGGAAGCAGAACGACACGCTACGTCATCAAATCGACTCCGGAGCGTAACCGTAACTCTAACGGGGGATTGACGCACGGGTGAGTCACGCTCGAAGGTGATCGACTAGATCGAAGGGCGGTCGATCTGTCGGGCTACGTCGAGAACGGGGGTGCAGTATGGCCAGGTCCGGCCACTTCTGACGGGTTCATCATGCAGCGGCGTGACGCCAATGGCGACGCTCCTGTCAACTGCGATCCACGGGCATTTAACGTTGTCGAGGCTAGCTAGAGGGTGACGACCAGTCATCGCATTTCGTCGCCCCTTTCGCTCCTAGAGCCGCATAGTCGACCTGTCGGCGTTCGGCGACTCGACAACACCGTGCC
>DASXTS010000383.1:0-1601 GCA_036505275.1 Pseudonocardiaceae bacterium | reverse complement strand
ATGAACACGCTTTCTGTCCGACGCGCCGCCGGCACGCTTCTCGTGATCGTCCCGCTCGCGTTCACCATTTGCTTCCTGCTACTCCAGCAACTCTTCGAATACCCGGACATCCTGCGTCAATCCACCGGCGAGGTGTTGGGCAAATTCGCCGCGGGCGGCACGCGGCTGATCGCTGTCTGGTACGTGCTGACGCTCTCCGCGGTTGGCTTCGTTCCGCTCACTCTGCTGGTCCACCGTGTCCTCGCCGAGCGGGATGCCCCGGTGCTCCCGTGGGTCGGGACCGCCTTCGGTCTCATTGCGGGCCTCTCGCAGACCCTCGGGTTCCTACGCTGGCCATTCCTGGTCTCGCACCTGGCGCAGTCGTACTTCGCTCCCGGCGCCAGCGACGCGCAGCGCGCCGCCGCGGGGATGGTGTTCGAAGCGTTCCACCGCTATGCCGGGATGGCGGTCGGCGAGCACCTGGGCTACCTGAGCACCGCTGTCTGGACGGTCCTCATTGCCGTCGCGATGCTTCGAACGGCGCTGGTTCCACGCTGGATGGCCGCGATCGGCGCGGTGCTGGCGCTGGGCATCGCCGCCGGCCTGGCTGAGCCAGCCGGCTGGGAGCTCGGTGGCACGATCAACGCGCTCAGCTATCTCGCCTGGGCGGTGTGGCTGATCGCCGTCGGCGTGACCCTGCTCATGCGTCGTGTCGAGCCCGCGCTGGCGAAGCACCACGCACCACGGCTGGTGCAGGAACCGGGCCGATGAGCGCCGCAGGCGGGCTGCACGTCGTCTTCGGTAGCGGACCGGTCGGCCTGGCGGTCGTAGACACGCTGATCGGGCAGGGGAAGCGGGTCCGCGTCGTGTCTCGCAGTGGCGCGCGGCGCAACCTGTCCAGGGACATCGAGGTGGTGCGCGGGGATGCGACACACCCCGAGGACACGCGCCAGGTCTGCTTGGGGCAAGCCACGACTATCAGTGCACCAACGCGCCCGACTACCACCGTTGGCCGCAGCAGTTCCCGCCGCTTCAGCGCGGCATTCTGGCCGGGGCGGCCGCGGCCGGCGCCAAGCTGATCGTCATCGAAAACCTGTACATGTACGGGCCGCACGGTGGGGCGCCGATGACCGAGGCTACCCCGCTCCGCGGCCCCGGATCGCGTAGCACGACCCGCCGACTGATGACCGAGGAGTTGTTCGCGGCGTATCGCGCGGGCCAGGTCCGCGCGGTCAGCGTGCGCGCTTCAGACCTGCTTGGCCCGCACGTGACCGAGTCGCTGGTCGGTGAGCGGTTCTTTGGTCCGTTGCTCTCCGGAAAGAAGGTCCAGGTGTTCGCGGATCCAGACGTGCCCCACAGCGTGAGCTTTGTTGGCGATGTCGGACGGGCGATGGTGATGGTCGGCGCACGCGATGAAGCACTCGGCCGCGCCTGGCACGTACCGAACGCGCCGAGCGTCACCCTGCGCGCCTTTGCCCAACTGGTCGGGGACGAGGCGGACATCGTCCTGCGCATTTCGTATGGGCGCGCGAAGGACCACCTTGCGGAGAGCCTCGCTCTAGCCCGCGAGATCGGCGATAGGCTCGGGATCGCCTATTGCCTGTGCTGCTGCGGCGTTCTGG
>DASXTS010000382.1:0-8415 GCA_036505275.1 Pseudonocardiaceae bacterium | reverse complement strand
CATCGCGGTGTACCGGGTGGGCGCCACGCTGCCGTCGCCGGGCGTCTCGTACGTCAACATCCAGGAGTGCATCAAGCAGGTCCAGGGCGGCGAGAACCAGAGTGTCTACTCGCTGATCAACCTGTTCAGCGGCGGCGCCCTGCTGCAGCTGTCGATCTTCGCGCTGGGCATCATGCCCTACATCACGGCGAGCATCATCATCCAGCTGCTCACCGTGGTGATCCCGCGCTTCGAGATGCTGAAGAAGGAAGGGCAGTCCGGCCAGAACAAGCTGACCCAGTACACCCGCTACCTGACCATCGCGCTGGCCGTGCTGCAGTCCACCGGCATCGTGGCGCTGGCGGTGCGCGGGCAGCTGTTCCAGAACTGCGACCTGGACGTCGTCCCCGACCAGTCCATCTTCAACCTGGTCGTCATCGTCACCGTGATGACCGCGGGCACCGGCGTCATCATGTGGCTCGGCGAGCTGATCACTGAGCGGGGCATCGGCAACGGCATGTCGCTGCTCATCTTCACCTCGATCGCGGCCAGGGTGCCGTTCGAGGGCAAGAACATCCTCGACCGCGGCCAGGAGCTCGTCTTCGTCGTGGTCTGCATCTTCGGCCTGGCGATCATCGCGAGCGTGGTGTTCGTCGAGCAGGGCCAGCGTCGCATCCCCGTGCAGTACGCCAAGCGCATGATCGGTCGCCGGATGTACGGCGGCACCTCGACCTACCTGCCGCTGAAGGTCAACCAGGCCGGCGTCATTCCGGTGATCTTCGGGTCCTCGCTGCTCTACCTGCCCGACCTGATCTCGCGGTTGACCCAGTCCACGACGTCGACCCCGTCGTGGTGGCAGCGCTTCATCCAGGGCTACGTCGCCGACCAGGGCAGCTGGGTGCACATCCTGCTGTACTTCGGTCTGATCATCTTCTTCACCTACTTCTACGTCGCGATCACCTTCAACCCCGATGAGCGCGCTGACGAGATGAAGAAGTTCGGCGGCTTCATCCCCGGCATCCGGCCGGGCCGCCCGACCGCGGAGTACCTGCGGTTCGTGCTCAACCGGATCACCCTCCCCGGCTCCCTCTACCTGGGCACCATCGCCGTCCTGCCGAACCTGTTCCTGGACATCACCGGGCCAGGGCAGAACCAGAACTTCCCGTTCGGCGGCACCGCCGTGCTGATCATGGTCGGGGTCGGACTCGACACGGTGAAGCAGATCGAGAGCCAGCTCATGCAGCGCAACTACGAAGGGTTCCTGCGCTGAGCAGCGGTTGTGGACGTCTCCAGGAGGGTCGGCTGTCGTGCGAATAGTTCTCGTCGGTCCGCCTGGGGCGGGCAAGGGCACCCAGGCAGTCGTGCTGAGCGAACGGCTCGGCGTGCCGCACATCTCAACGGGTGAGCTGTTTCGGGCGCACGCCGAGCGGCAGACCGACCTTGGACTCGAGGCCAAGAAGTACATGGACCGCGGCGACCTGGTGCCGGACGAGGTGACCAATGAGATGGTGCACCGGCGGCTGGAGGAGCCGGACGCGCGGGCCGGGTTCGTGCTCGACGGCTTCCCGCGCACGGTCGCGCAGGCCGACGTGCTCAACTCCTACCTGGCCGAGCAGGACGCCGTGCTGGACGCCGTGCTGGAGTTCCAGGTACCAGAGGAGGTCGTCATGGAGCGGCTGCTGGCCCGCGGCCGCGCCGACGACAGCCGCGACGTCATCCACAACCGCTTCGAGGTCTACCGCAGCGAGACCGCCCCGCTGCTCGATTATTACCGCGACCGGCTGGTGCAGGTGGACGCGGTCGGCTCCCCGGAAGAGGTGGCCGCGAGGGCGCTCAAGGCGCTGCAGGCCGAGGAGTGAGCCGTGCTTGGCACCGTGTCCCGGCTGCGGACTCGTGGCATCGAGCTGAAGTCCGCCGGTGAGCTCGACGCCATGCGCGCGGCCGGCCGGGTGGTGGCCGGCACGCTGCGGCTGATGGCCAGCCAGGCGCGGCCGGGGGTGAGCACCGGCGAGCTGGACGAGCTCGCCGAGCAGTCCATCCGCGACGCGGGTGCCGTGCCCTCGTTCAAGGGCTACCACGGCTTCCCGGCGTCGATCTGCGCCTCGGTGAACGAGCAGGTGGTGCACGGCATCCCGTCGCGGCGGCAGGTGCTCGCCGATGGCGACCTGGTGTCCATCGACTGCGGCGCGATCCTGGACGGCTGGCACGGTGACGCGGCGATCACCATCGAGGTGGGCACGGTGCCACCCGCGGACCGCGAACTGTCCGCCGCCTGCCGCGCCGCGCTGCAAGCCGGCATCGAGGCGGCCCGGCCACACGGCCGGTTGTCCGACATCTCGCACGCCATCGAGCAGGCCTGCGTGGCCGCCAGCACGCGGGACGGCCGGCACTACAGCATCGTCGCCGACTACGGCGGGCACGGCATCGGCACCAGCATGCACATGGCGCCGTACCTGCCGAACACCGGCCGGCCCGGCCGGGGACTCCGGTTGCGCGCCGGGATGGCGCTGGCCATCGAGCCCATGCTGACCCTGGGCACCGAGCGCACGGTGGAACTCCCGGACGGCTGGACGGTGATCACCGAGGATGGCTCCCGCGCCGCGCACTGGGAGCACACGGTGGCCATCACCGAGGATGGCCCCGAGGTGCTGACCGTGCCCTGACCCGCGGTGCGATGGGTGGCCTCCAAGTACCACCATCACCCCTGTTGATCACCTCTAACTACCACCATTGCCATCCCGGGATTGGTGGTAGTTAAAGGCCCAACTTCCCCGCAATGGTGGTACTTGGAGGGCACCCAAGACGAATCGGCGGGAGGGACCCCGGCGAGAGTGCCGAGGGTCCCTCCGGACGGGGCCGGATTACAGGTCAGGGCGGTGGGTCACCCTGACCGCGTTGATCACTGGCATCAGCATCGACGGGTGCGCCCCGAGGCTGACCATGATGGAGCCGCCCGCGGCGACCACCACCGTGAACACCCGGTGGTCGGCCGTCATCGAGCCAACCGCGGCCGCGATGTCGTAGTTGGCCAGCACCACCGTGCCGTTGATCGACACGTCGAACACCCGCCGACCGGCCGGCAGCCCGGCGCGCAGCTCGGCGAAGTCAAGGTCGACCACATAGGTGCCGGCCGGGAGGTTGTCGAAGCGGTAACCGCTCGTCCCCTCGCGCTGCGACTGGTACAGGGCATCGTCATTGGTGCCGGCGATGTCCTTCTTGACGGTGTTCACCGCGCCGGCGCCGACGTAGCCGAAGCCGCCCGCCGAGTAGGCCCGGTCGGCGGCCCACGGGTCACCGACGCTGTCCGTGTAGGCCGTGCCGCCGGCGTTGACGCCCTGCCGGTAGGCCGGCACCACCAGCGTCACCGGGATGTCGATCACCGGCTGGCGGCCGGCGTTCGTGGTGATCGTGACGGTGCCCTGGTACACGCCGGAGGCCAGGCCGGTCGGGTCGGCCCGCACGATGAGCGACTCGGCCGCGCCGGGGGCCACCGAGCCAGAGCCCGGGATGACCCACATCCAGCTCGCGTTGTCGTCGACCGTGTAGTTGAGCGTCACCCCGCTGGTGGCGGTGTTGCTGAGAGCCAGCAGCGCGGTTCGTAGCTGTCCCGCGTTGGCCAGGAACCACAGCGAGCCGGGGCTGACCTCGGCCCGCGCGGTCGCCAGCGCGGCGTCATGAGTCACCACCTGACCGTTGCTGGACAGCGTGACGCTGCCGGTGTCGGTGCCGTAGTTGGTCTTGCTGATCTCGATGGTGTATGTGCCGAGCAGCAGCCGGATGTGGTACGTGCCGTCGGCGGCGGTCGTGGTGGTGCCGACCACGGTGGGGCCGCTCAGCGCCCGCACTGTGGCACCGGCCAGCGGTAGGCCGTCGTTGGCGTCGGTGACCGTGCCGGTGACCCGCCCGGTCGGCGGCGGCACGAACCTGATCGACTGGGCGTCCGACAGCACCGCGGTGTTCAAGGAGTACTGCAGGGCGATCGTGCCGGCGGCGTTCTCGATGCCGACGGTGGCCGAGTTGCCCTGCTCACGCGGGTCGCTGCCGATGTTGCGGTACCGGGTGAGGATGCTGCCGTCCTCGTTCAGCTGCGCCTCGACGTCGACCTGCAGCGTGCTGCCGTAGAAGTTGACGTTGCGCCACTCGACGAGGAAGGACCGGTTCGGCGCGGTGCCGGTTGTCATGGTCCACATCGAGCCGCCGTTGCCGGGCACCACTGTCAGGTCGTCCCACATCGGGTAGATCGCCGCGTTCGGCGCGGCCGTCGCCGGGATGGCCGTGTTGCTGAACGTCGTGTTCGTGGCCAGGAAGTTGAGGTTGCCATTGGTCGAGACGAACGCCGTGTTGTAGGTCTGCCCGTAGAAGAAGAACGAGAACGGCAGGGCCACGCTAGTCGCCGCGTCGTCGCCGCTCAGCGCGAGCGGCGTGTCGCCCTGCACGTAGCCGGCCGACTCGATGACGCAGGTGTAGCCGAAGCCGTTGTCGCTGCGCTGCGGCAGGGTGAAGTCCTGCGTTGTGTCGCCGTTGACCGTGACGCTCTGGCTCACCGGGGCGAAGCAGCCGCCGGCGGTGACCGTCACCGTGTAGGTGCCGTTCGGCACGCTCGCGACGGAGTACTGGCCGCTCGCGTTCGTGGTGGCCGGCGAGATCGGCGTGCCGGTGATGGTCACGGTCGCGTTGGCCACCGGACCGGACGCGCTGGACACCGTGCCGCTGAGGGTGCCGCTCGGCGACGGCGTCAGCGCAAAGTCCTGCGTTGTGGTCTGGCCCTCGGTGATCGTCACGGTAGCCGTGCCGTTGCCGAAGCCGAACTCCGACACCACCATCGAGTACGAGCCGACCGGCAGGGTGAACTGGTACGTGCCGTCCGCCGCGGTGAGCGCCGTGCGGCTTACCGGGCCGGTGACCTGGACGTGGGCGCCGGATATCGGCACGCTCGTGCTGGCGTTGGTCACGGTGCCGGTCAGCGTGCCGGCCGGGCCACGCGGGGACTGCTCGACGGCGGCGAACGCGTCCAGCTTGCCCTCGCCCCATACGTTGTTGTTGGCCGCGGTGCCGCCACAGGTCAGGTCGCTGGTGTCCACTGCGGTCTGGTTCAGCAGTGCCGCGGTCTGGGTCAGATCCCCGATCAACGACGGTGCCGCGGACCACATCAGCGCCACCGTGCCGGCGGTGTGCGGCGAGGCCATCGAGGTGCCGCTGAACGAGCTGTAGGCGTTGCCCGGAATGGACGAGCGCACGTTCACGCCGGGCGCGGCCAGGTTCGGCTTGATCCCACCGAACGCCGACGGACCGCGGCTGGAGAACGAGGCGATCGCGTTGTTGATGTCGAACGCGCCGGAGGCGTAGGACTCGGCATAGTCGCCGGGCGAGCCGGCGGTGTTGCAGGCCGGGCCGGCGTTGCCGTTGGAGAACGCCGGGAAGATCCCGGACGCCCGCCAGGCGTTCACCGTGGCGAGGTACCAGTTGTTGCCGCCGGTGTCGCCCCAGGAGTTGTTCACGATGTTCGGTCGCAGATCGGGCCGCGGGTTGGCGCCGGCGAGGTCGGTCGGCGCGAGCACCCATTGCCCGGAGGCGAGCAGCGCCGCGTCGGAGCAGTTGTTGGTCTCGCAGCCCTTGGCGGCGATCCACCGCGCATTGGGGGCGACGCCGATCTGGTTGGTGCCGCCGTCGTCGCCGACCATCGTGCCCATCGTGTGGGTGCCGTGGTTGTTGTTGTCGCAGGGCGCCAGCGACGGGTTGCCGCATACGTTCGAGGGGTCGAACCAGTTGTAGTTGTGGTCGAACACGCCGCCGCCGCTGTTGCCGCGGTACTGGTGGACCAGCGCGGGGTGGTCGAACTGCACGCCGGTGTCGATGTTGGCGACGGTCATGCCGTCGCCGCGCGCCCCGAACGTCGACCACACCGCATCGGCCCGGATCCGGTTGATCCCCCACTCCAGGGTGTTGATCGTGTTCTCGGCCGTGCCGGGCTGCGGCCGCGGAAGCGCGTAGGTGCGCGGCGCGCGCAACCTGGTCACGTTGCCGACCGCGGCCAGCCCCTGCGCCAGCGAGTCGCTGCCGCCCCGGACCAGGATGGTGTTGGCCACCCAGAATGACCGGTAGCCGACCCCGGCCAGGTCCAGCTGCTTGCGCACGTCGAGCTGGCTGGCGTCCGCGGTGCCCCGCAGCGCCGCGACAACGGCCGCGCCGCGCTGGTTCCAGTCCGCGATCGTGGAAGCTGCCGACAGGTCGGCCCGTTCCGCGAACTCCACGTAGAAGTCGGCGCGTCCCCGGTTGCGCAGCTCCGTGGCGACCGACGTCTCGATCTTGTTGGCGCCGGTCGTCGACGGCTGGGCCGCGGCCGGTGCCACCAGCAACCCGAGCGCCGCCAACACCGCCGAAACCAGGCCGAGCGGCCGGCCCGCTCGGCGAAGTGGTCGAAGTGACACGGATTCCTCCATCCAAGGCGGACCGTAACCGCGAGCGCCGATACGTGGCTGGCGCAAGACACACGGGTACAAGTGGCACGCTGGTGGATGATCACAGTCACGTGAAGGGCCGGCGAGGAGCGAACTGGGGCCGCTTCCCGGTCACCGGCGGCGATCTTGCGGGCGGACCGCCCACCATTTGCCCGTAATACGCCAAATGCACCCCTACGAATGGCGGTAGCTGACATGGGCGCTGGTCGTAACGGGGTCGCGCCTGACACCATGCGCACCATCGGGCGAGGGATGCCGCGTCCGGGGGAGGCTGGGCATGGATTCGCATTCGGTTCTGGGGTTGCTCACCGGTCCGACCGTGCTGTGTATCGGAACCACGACGGAGCAGTTCGCGGCCCTCGCCGAGGCCAGCGACGGAAGCATGGTGATGCTGTACCTGCCCGACTCGCAGAGCGCAATGCGGCTGCTTACCAGCGACCCCGCGGTGGCGGCCGTGCCGGCAATCCGCCGGCCGGCCGAGGCGCCGGCGCATCGCGTGGTCGAGTGCGGCAAGCTGCGGCTGGACGCGGACCTGCGCTCGGCGTCCTGGCGCGGCACCCCGCTGCACCTGTCCGCGCGCGAGTTCGACCTGCTGTTCGCGTTGAGCTGCGATCCCGGCCGGGTGTGGACCTTCGCCGAGCTCACCACGCAGGTGTGGAGCCGCCCGTACCTCGGTGACACCGACGCCGTGGTGTCTGCGGTCAAGCGGTTGCGCAGCCAGGTCAAGCAGGTCACCGGGTCGGTGCTGATCGAGTCGGTCCGCGGCGTCGGCTACCGCATGGTCGTAGCCGACGACGGGTAAGTTTCGTAACGCAGTTACTAAACTCAGCGGCGCTGTTGGCACGATGGAGGACGTGACGCAGTCCGCCTACCCAGAGCCGTTGCCGCGGGAGCAGATGCGGGCGGCCGACGCCGACCGGCAGGCCACCGTCGACCAGCTGCGCAGGGCCCACGACGACGGCCGCCTCAGCCTCGCCGAGTTCGATGAGCGGGTGCGCTCGGCCTACGCGGCCCGCACCTACGCTGACCTGATGCGGCTGACCGTCGACCTGCCCGACGTCCAGCACCCGCCCGCCATGCCGAACCGTGGCGCACCGGACGTTGCGGCGTTCGCCAGGCCCGGCCCGTTCATCCCCCGCGCCGTCGGCTCGATCGCTGGCCAAGCGGGACGTCGGCGGCCTCGTCTGGCGCATCGTGGGCAGCGCCTGGTTCAGCGTCAGCCTGATCAACCTCCTGATCTGGGGCATCATCTGCGTCGCCACCACCGACTGGATCTACCCGTGGTGGATCTGGGTGGCCGGCCCGTGGGGCGCCGTGTTGCTCGTCGGCTGGCTGTCCGGCCTCGGCCGCCCAAAGCGCGGCTAGTCATTGCTGCCTTTGCACCGGTAGGCGAGCGCCGTCGGGCCGAGTAGCCTCTGCTGCTGCCCGTTTCGATTCCTTAGCCCCGTAGGTCGGTCGGCCGGTGAATTGGAGGCGGTGGCCATGTCGGCGTGGCGACGTGTCGGTGCGATCGGCAGCGCGTTGGTGGTCCTGGCGGTGATGCTGGTCGTCGGCTCGGCGGTGGCCCCGGCCAACCCGGCGGACCAGCCGTGGCTGAACAGGCAGTACTCGCCGGCGCAGCGCGCACAGCTGTTGCTGCAGCAGATGACGCTGGCCGAGAAGATCGACTTGATGACCGGCAACCAGGGCGAGGCACCGTACGCGTTCTACAACGCCCCCATCCCACGGCTGGGCATACCGGCGTTGAAGATGGCCGATGCCGGATCCGGGATCGCGCCACGGGGTTGGTCGCTGCCGGGTACCGGCGGCAAGGCCACCGCGTTGCCGTCGGAAATGGCGCTGGGGGCTACCTGGTCGGCGGCGGTCACCCGCCAGTTCGCCGAGGTCGTCGCCGCGGAGGTACGCGCCACCGGCCAGAACGTGCTGCTCGCCCCGGACACCGACATCGCCCGATTGCCCTGGTTCGGCCGGATCAGCG
>DASXTS010000381.1:0-1945 GCA_036505275.1 Pseudonocardiaceae bacterium | reverse complement strand
GGCGTGCCCGTCGACGATGGCGCAGTCCCAGTCGGAATGGTGCACCAGCCGGTGATGGCGGCCGCAGAGCAGCACCACATTGGTGAGGTTGGTGGGACCGCCGTCGGCCCAGTGTGTGATGTGGTGCGCGGCGCACCAGCGGTGCGGACGGTCGCAGCCGGGGAACGCGCAGCCACCATCGCGCACGATCAACGCGCGGCGTTGGGCGGTGGACACGGTGTAGCTGCTGCGGCCAAGGTCCAACGGTTCGGAGTTCGCGCCCAGCACCACCGGAATCAGTTTGCAGTCGCAGGCGATCCGCCGCGCCGAGGCGGCGTCCAGCAGGCCGGCGCCGTCCAGCAACGCGCTGCCCAGCCCGTCGCGCAGATCCTGCAGTGGGATGGTGAGCAGCAGGTGCGGTTTCTCGCCCGCCTCGGAGGGCAGGCCGGCGCTGTCGGCGGCCAGGTGCAGGATCTGCACCAGCGCGTCGCCGTGGCGTTCGGCGGCGGTGCGCGGGTCCGGGCCCTCCGCGGTGCTGGGCCTCGGCTTGGCCAGCGGGCTCAACACGGTGTGCAGCAGCGCGGAGGCCTGCGGGTCCAGCTCACCGCGGAACGCGGTGCGCCCGCTGGGCTTGGTGACAAACCGCAGCTCATTGACCGGATGCGCCAACTCCACCTCCGAGGGTAGGGTGCCGTCCTGGTCCAGCCGGGCGCGCACCTGCACGCCGAGCTTGGCCAGGGTGGCGGCATCCATGCTGTGGGCCGCCTCGACCAGCACGGTCTCGGCGTGGTCGCGGTCCGCCGGGCTGACCGAGATCGGCAGGTTGCTCAGCGTTGTGGCGATGGCCTGCAGGTGCTCGGGTCCGAGCTCGCCGGCGTGCAGCGCGGCGGCGGTGGCCGGCAGCGGCGCCTCCACCGTCCCGCCGGAGACCAACTCGACCTCGGTCACAGCCCGAGCGTGTCCGATCCGCCGGTTCGCCGCACTACGGCTAAGGCGCAGCACGTCCCGCAGGAATTCTGTCAAGCTGGGGTATCCGCGCTCTCCGGCGACCTTGCGGATTTCGAGCTCGGCGATGAGGTCGAGCATTTGCGCGTAGTCGCGGCGCATGCGGGTTTCGAGATCGTGGAGGGCGTGCACCAGTTCGGTGCTGTCGTGTCGCCACATTTCCCTCCCCACGCCCTCGATTCTACCCACACACGCCCCGAATTTCAAAGAGCGTCTACGCGGAAAAGTGGACGGTGACCAGGTCGGCCGCCGATTGCGCACGCAATGAAATGGTAAAAGGACATGGTGTGGCGTGCGGGTTCCCGTGACATGTCCAGCCGCCTGGTCGCGATCTTGACCTGTTCCTGGGGACGGGTGAGCGAGGCGCCGGCCTTCCTTGCGGCGGAGGAGCGCGGTGACGCGGGAAACGAATGAGAGGGCCGGCCGTCCGCGACCCGCCTGCAAGGGGCCCTTGATCCCAACCGGTCGTAGGAATTGATCTTGGCAGTGGCCGCACCAGCCGCCGTCCGCGCGGCCGCCACACCAGCACGGGCGCCCGGATCGTGGGCATGACCAGCATCGACGCCCGACCCGTCGAGGCCACCGACCGGGCCGTGCCCGGCCACTGGGAAGGCGACCTGCTCATCGGAAAGGCCGCACGCAGCACGATGGCCACCCTCGTCGAGCGCACCAGCCGCTACGTCGTTCCGGTCGCACTGCCCGCCGGCAAACGCGACGCCACCACCACCTGCGAGGCGCTCATCGCATCCGTGACCGCAATGCCCGCCGCGTGATGGCTGGCCACGCCGCGTTCAGCCCGGCCACACCGTGAACGTGTACTTCGCCCACCCGCACTCACCCTGGGAACGCGGCACCAACGAGAACACCAACGGCCCACTGCGCGAGTACTTCCCCAACGCCACCGACATCACCAATGACCAGAGCTACCTCGACCTCGTGGCCCGCGAACTGAACAACCGGC
>DASXTS010000380.1:0-3410 GCA_036505275.1 Pseudonocardiaceae bacterium | reverse complement strand
AGCAGATGCTGGCCATCGGCCGGTCCCTGATGTGCCGGCCGCGGCTGCTCATGCTCGACGAGCCGTCCATGGGCTTGTCGCCGATCATGACCCAGCGCATCTTCGACACCGTGGCAGGGCTGCGCGAGCAGGGCACCACGGTGCTGCTGGTGGAGCAGAACGCGCTGGCCGCGCTGGCCCTGGCCGACCGGGGTCACGTGATCGACCTCGGCCGCACCACGCTCAGCGGCGCCGGCCGCGAGCTGCTCGCCGACCAGCGGGTGCGCGCCGCCTACCTCGGCGAGGGCGTCTAGCCGGAGCTTTCCAACGCCGCGGGCCGCACGCCGACCAGACGGTCCGCGGCTGTGCCGGCCCACCAGTCGGCGAAGACGCTTGTTGAGCACGGGTCGACGGCCCGGTTCAGCGTGGCCAGCGCCAGGTAGGTCCCACCGAGGGGCCCGCGTCGGCAAGCCGTGGGCCGACGACGTCGACCACGCCCAGCGTCTGGATCACACTCGAGGCAGCGGCCAGGTCTCCGAACGCCAGATGCCTGCTTCGTGACGGCATCCGGGTCGCCCCCGCCATCACGGCGGCGATCTCGGTGGCGGTGCCCAGGTAGGTCTGCTCCACGATCCGCGGCTGACTGTCCACCTGGTAGAGCTGTCTTGCGGTGATCCTTCGGCACCATGTGGCGCCGTTGGGTTAGACAAGCTTGGACTTGTGGAACACGGTTAACCGGGTGCGGCTGCGGCTGACCGGCGCTGGCGGGGTGTCCGCCGAGCTGCACGGCGCCACGGTGTGCGAGGAGCTCGACGAGCACGCCGTGGACACCGTGGTGGCCGGTCTAGTTCTTCGTGTTCCGCCGGGCCAGCCCTGCCTGCGGTGCGGCGCCACCCATTGAGCAGGCCACGCTCGGCGGCCGCCCCGTCTGGTGGTGTCCGCGCCACCAGCCCCGTTGAGCCCTCCCGAGCTACGGCGTGCGCACCTCGCACCGCAACCCCGGCGCCGCCGCGAGCCGGTTGTCCGCGGTCACCAGCGGCACTCCGAGGTGCTCGGCGGCCGCTACATAAGCAGCGTCGTACCCAGACAGGTTGTCCCGCAGTTTCCACATCCGCGCCAGCAACAGCGCGGTAGGCACCGTCTCGACGGCCGTTCGCGCGAGCTCGCGCACCGCCTCTTCGCCGTCGGCGACGGTCACCTTGCCGCCAAGCACCCGGCCGCGGATCGCGTGGAAGGTTTCGACCATCAGCTGCTCCGGGGCGGCCATCCGATGGCCGTAGATCGCGTCGCGAACGAGATCGCCGGCATCACCGGGGAAGGTCAGCGCATCGACCAGCGCGGATGCGTCGACCACGATCGTGGGCGGATCGATCACCGGCCTCATTCGGTGATGCCGAGGGCTCGATCCCGCTCCTCGCGCCCCTGTCGGACGATCTCGGCGGCGTCGCTCTCGCCCCAGCTGGGCTGGCCGGCCAGGCGCGCCTTGGCCCGGTCGAGGATCTCGTTGTTGTTGATCACGCCAGCGTGCGCCGCGAGCAGGTCGCGCAGGTAGCCCTGCAGGCTTCGCCCGTGACGGGCAGCGTCCCGCTTGAGTAGCGCGAGGACGTTCTCGGGTACGTCACGCACCTGTACGTTCGTCATGCATGCATAATAGCATGCACCGCCCGCTCATCGGGAGGCGCGCGGTGCACGTGCGGTGGCCGTCGGCGTCGGTGATGGCGATCTCGAACGAGGACATCGAGCGGCCGGTGTGCAGCGGCGTGCAGACGCCGGTGACGAGGCCGTCGGTGGTGGGTGTAGGACAGCTCGACGCCCACCGCCACCCGGCCGGGCGGCGCGTGCAGGTTCGCCGCGACCGAGCCGAGGGTCTCGGCGAGCACCGCGTTGGCGCCGCCGTGCAGCAGTCCGGCCGGCTGCCGGGTTCCGGTCACGGGCATGGTGCCGACCACCCTCGCCGGGTCGACGTCGATGATCCGGATGCCCAGGGGCACCTCCGGACGTCGTCGCGGCGTCGTGTCGGCACTGTCGGGCACCAAGCCTAGACTCGCGTGCCGTGACCCCCCTGCCACCAGGCGATCAACCGGGCAATCGCCGGCTGCTGCTGCTCGACGGCCACTCGCTGGCCTACCGGGCGTTCTTCGCGCTGCCGGCGGAGAACTTCAGCACCAAGACCGGTCAGACCACCAACGCGGTGTACGGCTTCACCGCGATGCTGATCAACCTGCTGCGCGATGAGCAACCCACCCACATCGCCGTGGCGTTCGACGTGGCCAGGCAGACGTTCCGGCACGAGACCTACGCGGAGTACAAGGCCGGCCGCAGCAAGGCGCCCGACGAGTTCCGCAGCCAGCTCAGCCTGATCCAGGACGTGCTCGCGGCGCTGCGCATCACCGCGCTGGAGCTGCCCGGCTACGAGGCGGACGACCTGATCGCCACGCTGACCAGCATGGCCGCGGCGGACGGCTACGAGGTGCTCATCTGCACCGGAGACCGGGACGCGTTGCAGCTGGTCAGCGACCGGGTCACGGTGCTGTACCCGCGGCGCGGCGTGTCCGACATGACCCGGTTCACCCCCGACGAGATGCAGGTCAAGTACGGCCTGACCCCGGCCCAGTACCCCGACTTCGCCGCGCTGCGCGGTGACCCGAGCGACAACCTGCCCAGCATCCCGGGCGTGGGGGAGAAGACCGCGATCAAGTGGGTGCAGCAGTTCGGCTCGCTGGACGTGCTGGTGGATCGCGTCGACGAGGTCAAGGGCAAGGCCGGCGACGCGCTGCGCGAGCACCTGGCCGGGGTCATCCTGAACCGACAGCTCACCGAGCTGGTGCGCACCGTGCCGCTCTCCGCGCAGCCCGACGACCTGGCGTTCACCGGTTGGGACCGGGACGCCGTGCACCGGCTGTTCGACGAGCTGGAGTTCCGGGTGCTGCGCGACCGGCTGTTCGAGACGCTGTCGTCGCCGGAGCCGGAGGCCGACCACGGTTTCACGGTGCGCGGTGGCGCGCTGCAGCCGGGCGCCACCGCGGACTGGCTGACCGAGCACGCCCGCGACGGGCGCCGCGCCGGGCTGTCCTTCCGGGGCCGGTGGGTCAGCGGCGGCGGCGATCTCGCCGGCATTGCGCTGGCCACCGCGGATGGCGACTGCGCCTACATTGACGTGCTGGCCATGACGCAGGAGGACGACGCCGCGCTGGCGTCCTGGCTGGCCGACCCGGCAGCGCCGAAGGTGGCGCACGACGTCAAGCCGGCGCTGCACGCCATCCGCAACCGCGGCTGGCAGCTCGAGGGCCTGACCAGCGACACAGCGCTGGCCGCCTACCTGGCGCGGCCGGGGCAGCGCTCGTTCGACCTGGCCGACCTGGTGCTGCGCTACCTGCGCCGCGAGCTGCGGGCCGAGGAGGACCCGGAGGGCTCGGCCACCCAGCTCGACC
>DASXTS010000379.1:0-2928 GCA_036505275.1 Pseudonocardiaceae bacterium | reverse complement strand
CCGGTCAGGGCGGTGCTACCTACGGTCGGCGACTATGGAGCCCCTGTTCTGCGACACCGCGCTGGCCTTGCGCATCGAGCGGGCGGAGGCCGAGTTCATGGCGGCGTGCGCCGTCGCCGCGAAGGCGCGCGGCGCCGATCCCCGCGGGTTCACCATCCGGGTCGGCGGGGGCGTGGCGACCTTCGTCGAGGCCGGTTCGCCGTTCAACAAGGTGGCCGGGCTCGGCTTCGGCGCAGTGCCGGACGCCGGCGCACTGGACGAGATCGAGCAGGCGTTTGCGGCGGTCGGCTGCCCGGTGGAGGTCGAGGTGTCCAGTTTGGGTGATGCCGCGCTCGGCGTGTGCCTCACCGAGCGCGGCTACCGGCTGGTGTCCTTCGAGAACGTGCTCGGGCGACTGCTGAGCGACGTTCCGACCTATCCGTCCGACGTGCGGCCCAGCCCGGACGACGAGCTCCCCACGTGGCTCGACGTGGTCGTGGAGGCCTTCCTGCACGCCGACGTCGAGGGCGTTACGGCACACGAACAATTCTCCCGCACGACACTCGAGACGGCCGAGCGCGACCAGGTCACCACGGCCGGGACCGTCCGCTACCTCGCCTGGCGCGAGGGGATGCCGGTCGGCGGCGCCGCCTTCCGCGCCGCGGACGACGGCATCGCACAATTCATCGGCGCGGCGACGCTGCCGGCCCATCGGCGGCGCGGGGTACAGACCGCACTGCTGACGGCCCGGCTCGCCGACGCCCGCGCGGCCGGATGCGAACTCGCCGTGGTCACGACCCGGCCGGGCTCCCGATCGCAACACAACGTCCAGCGCGCCGGGTTCCAACTGCTCTACTCGCGTGCCGTACTGATCCGCGAGGAGCGACAAGCCGATACCACGTTCCGTTCGTGAAGTCACAGCACCGGCACCCAGCGGCGGCACCGGATCCCCCGGGCTCATCGCTGGTCGCTCCATCCCCTACGCGCGCATGGCTGCCGCGATCTGCCGGCTGGATCTGCTCCACCCCCGCCTGCCATCGGCACGTCAGCCCCAACCGTCGGGAACGGACAGGTCAGCGGCGATTAGGAGCCGCCCAGCGCAAGAGCAGTCTTGAGCAATGCCCTGCCATCGAGATCACCCTGCACCTCGATCATGTTTATGCAGCTCAACGGTAAAGTCCGGCTGCCCTTGAGACCGCGTTTCGGGACCTGCACATGGGGCACCAACCTGCTCCCCCTACGACGCAGCTCATCAGGATCCTCGAGTCATCGAACGCCGAGCCTGCACAGCAGGTCCCGAACGGTATGACCACTCTGGACCTGCGTGCTCAGAGTCCGCCTCCACCCGTACCACGCGCCGCCCGACGTTGACAGGTCGATCGCGGTTCGGCTGCCGAGCGACCATCAAGGCCCCCCGTCGCTGACTTACCAACCCAGCAGTCGCCACGGCTACCCGAGCGCTGCGGCCGGCCGGCTAACCGTGACCACCGGCGTGATGCTCACCGCCGGCACAGTGGCTGAAGGTGAGGTCGGTAGGCGGCAGGCGCCCCGGTGGTGGTGCGGGCCAGAGCACCGGCCATTACCCCGGCTGTGCTCTGATCTGGCTCCCCTCTTTGTCAAGCGGCGTCGGAATGTTGTGTTCTAGGCTGGGGTTCGGCGAGTCCGGGAAGTGACTGTTCCGAAGTGTTGACCTGGGGGGTTTGGGTCAGCCGCGCTGGATTGCAGGGTCGCCCCCATTTGTCCTCCCGGGCTCGTCCCCGTGGCCGTTTTTGCGTCGCGGAGCATCTGTCGATAGACCACATCGGACAGTCGTCGTTTGAGGCTGCGCATGGCTTCCATCGGCGTCTTGCCCTCGGCGAGCCGGCGCCGGTAGTAGGCGCGGCCGGGTGTGTCATGGCGCAACTGGACGACGGCCATGATGTGCAGGACACGGTTGATGCGCCGGTTGCCGGCCCTCGACAGGCGATGCCGTTTCTGGTCGCCGGAGGAGGCGTCCAGCGGTGCGGTGCCGTTCCACGAGGCGAAGTGCGCGCGGCTAGCGAAGCGGTGGATGTCACCGATGTCGCCGATCAGGCGGGCGGCGCCGGACGGGCCGATGCCGTTGAGGTCCTGCAGGCTGCTACCGGTCGCTTCGACGAGTTCGGTGAGTTCCTGGTTCGCCGCTTTGATCTTCTTGTCCACGGCGACCAGATCGCTGATCAGCTCCGAAGCCAGCCGGCGCCGGGTGCGCCCGACAGGTCGCGGGGCCGGATGGTGTTGAGCATGGTGCGGGCCTGGTCGGCGGACAGGAACTTCTTCGCCCCGCCGGGCAGCAGCTCGAGCAGCAGTTTGTGGATGCGGTTGAGCAGGTCGGTGCGGGCGTGTCCGAGGCCGTCGCGGCGGTCCGACCAGCAGCCGCAACGCGACCGTCACATCATCGACCGCAACCTGGCGCAATCCCTTGGCGCGCAACGCCGCCACGGCGACGCTGTGCGCGTCGACCGGGTCGGTCTTGCGGCCCTGGCCAGTGGCGAACACCCGCGCCCGAGCGGACAGCTTCGCCGGCACATCCACGACCGTCTCGCCGTCGGCGACCAGACGCTGGGCGATGTGCCGGCCGATGCCGTTGCAGCCCTCGACCGCCCAGATCCGCTCCGGATAGCGCCGCCCGAGGGCGAGCATCGCCTTGTAGCCCTCCCGATCCGTGCCGAACCGGCCGCCGGCCAGCACGGTCTCCCGATCGTCGATGATCTCGATCGTCGCGGACCGCTTGTGCGGATCCATCCCGATGATGACCTGATCCACCGCTTCTCCTCGCTTGAGCTGGGTTGATTCAGCGAGGAGGGCAGTGCTACTTCGAGCTGGGCAGACCCCTCTGGAGCCACTCCACGCCGCGGTGACCAGCGGGGCGCATGCCAAATCTGAGCCACACCAACCGCGGTGGGCAGCCGAATGTGAGAGCTACCCCGC
>DASXTS010000378.1:0-4054 GCA_036505275.1 Pseudonocardiaceae bacterium | reverse complement strand
CGGCGCGGCAACCTGTCCAATGACCCGCGCAACCTGCTGGTCGTGGACGCCGGCATCAACCAGTCCAAGGGCGATGCCACCGCGGACGATTGGCAGCCGCCGAACGCCGCCTACCACTGCGAGTACGCCCGCATCGTCGTCACCGTCAAGGCCGCGTACCAGCTCACGGTCACCGGGACGGAGCGGGCCACGCTCAAGGCGGCGTTGGACCAGTGCGCCCAAACCACGACAAGCACGCCAAGCACGCCGAGCACGCCAAGCCCGTGATGTGGCAGCGCCGACCATGACGCCATCCGCTGCGCGCGGGTATGGTGCAAAGCGCCACAACATCAGACGCGGGAGCTCGCGCCGAGCGGGCTGAGAGGGCGGCTGGTCCCGGGCACAGCGGGGACGGCGCCGCCGACCGTACGAACCTGGACCGGGTAATGCCGGCGTAGGGAGGAGAGCCAGATGACAGCGCTCCAGGATCGCTCAGTCACCCCGACCGTCACCACCGGGCCGATCGCCGGGTCGACCAAGGTTTACCGCGAGCTCAGCCACGACGGCGCCGCGCTGCGGGTGCCGTTCCGCCGGATCGGCCTGTCCAATGGCGAGCACCTCGACGTCTACGACACGTCCGGACCGTACACCGACCTCGACGCCATGATCGACGCCCACAGTGGACTGCCGCGGCTGCGGCAGCCGTGGATCGACGCCCGCCAGCCGATCGGTGGCGCGGTGAGCCAGCTCGGCTACGCCAGGGCCGGCGTGATCACCGCGGAGATGCGGTTCATCGCCGAACGGGAGGGCGTGTCGCCCGAGCTGGTCCGAGACGAGGTGGCCGCCGGGCGAGCGGTGATCCCCGCCAACCGCCGGCACCCCGAGGCCGAGCCGATGATCATCGGCAAGAAGTTCCTCGTGAAGATCAACGCCAACATCGGCAACTCCGCCGTCACCTCCTCGATCGAGGAGGAGGTGGACAAGATGGTGTGGGCGACCCGGTGGGGCGCCGACACCGTGATGGACCTGTCCACCGGCAAGCGCATCCACGAGACCAGGGAGTGGATCGTGCGCAACTCGCCGGTGCCGATCGGCACCGTGCCGATCTACCAGGCGCTGGAGAAGGTCAAGGGCGACCCGGCGCAGCTGTCCTGGGAGGTCTACCGGGACACCGTGATCGAGCAGTGCGAGCAGGGCGTGGACTACATGACCGTGCACGCCGGCGTGCTGCTGCGCTACGTGCCGCTCACCGCCCGCCGGGTGACCGGGATCGTCTCGCGCGGCGGGTCGATCATGGCGGCATGGTGCCTGGCGCACCATCAGGAGTCGTTCCTCTACACGAACTTCGAGGAGCTGTGCGACATCCTGCGCACCTACGACGTGACGTTCTCGCTCGGTGACGGCCTGCGGCCGGGCTGCATCGCGGACGCCAACGACGAGGCGCAGTTCGCCGAGCTGCGCACCCTCGGCGAGCTGACCCACATCGCACGCGCCCGGGACGTCCAGGTGATGATCGAGGGCCCCGGCCATGTGCCGATGCACAAGATCGCCGAGAACGTCCGGCTCGAGGAGGAGTGGTGCGGCGAGGCGCCGTTCTACACCCTCGGCCCGCTGGCCACCGACATCGCGCCCGGCTATGACCACATCACGTCCGCGATCGGCGCCGCGATGATCGCGCAGGCCGGCACGGCCATGCTGTGCTACGTCACACCCAAGGAGCATCTCGGACTGCCCGACCGCGACGACGTGAAGACCGGCGTGATCACGTACAAGATCGCGGCGCACTCCGCCGACCTGGCCAAGGGCCACCCGCGGGCCCAGGAGTGGGACGACACGCTCAGCCACGCCCGGTTCGAGTTCCGCTGGAACGACCAGTTCCACCTCGCGCTCGACCCGGACACGGCGCGGTGCTTCCACGACGAGACGCTGCCCGCCGAGCCGGCCAAGACCGCGCACTTCTGCTCCATGTGCGGCCCCAAGTTCTGCTCGATGAAGATCACTCAGGACGTCCGCCGCTACGCCGAAGAGCACGGACTGTCCACTGTGGACGCCATCGAGGCCGGCATGGCGGAGAAGTCACGCGAGTTCGTCGAGCACGGCGAGCGGATCTACCTGCCGGTCAGCGGGGAGTGAGCCGCCCGGCCGGTCCGCGCACCCCGCCGGTGGCGCTCACCATCGCCGGCTCGGACTCCGGCGGTGGTGCTGGCCTGCAGGCCGACCTGCGCACGTTCAGCGCGTGCGGCGTGCACGGCTGCGTCGCGGTGACCGCCGTGACGGTGCAGAACACGCTCGGCGTCACCGGGATCGTCGAGATTCCCCCGGACACGGTGGCGGCGCAGATCGAGACCGTGGTGTCCGACATCGGCGTGCAGGCGGCCAAGACCGGCATGCTGGCCTCGGCCGCCATCATCGGCGCGGTGGCTGCCGCGTGCCGGGCCGTCGGAATCGGCCGCGCCGGGCAGGTGCCGTTCGTGGTCGACCCGGTCTGCGCGTCGATGCACGGCGACCCGCTGCTGCGCGCCGACGCCCTGGACGGCCTGCGCAGCGAGCTGTTCCCGCTGGCCACCCTGGTCACGCCGAACCTGGACGAGGTGCGCCTGCTCGCCGGGCTCGACGTGCACGACCGGGCCGGGCAGCACGCGGCCGCGGTGGCGCTGCACGCGCTCGGGCCGCAGTGGGTCCTGGTCAAGGGCGGCCATCTCGTCGACGACCCGGTGTGCGTCGACGTGCTCTACGACGGCGAGCAGTTCACCGAGCTGCCGGCACCCCGCGTCGACACCCCGCACACGCACGGCGGCGGTGACACGATGGCCTCGGCAATCACCTCCGCGCTGGCCCGCGGTGCCTCGGTGCCCGCGGCCGTCGGTTACGGGAAGCGCTACATCACGGCCGCGGTCCACCATGCGTACCCCCTCGGCGGCGGGGTCGGGCCGGTTGGCGTCCCGCCCTGTGAGTGGTAAATGGTGCTGGAACACCATTTGCCACTCACGACCGAGACAGCACAGCCCGCATGCGGCGGTTACCGGGCGCGCAGGTTCTTACGCAGGATCTTGCCCGAGGCGGACTTCGGGATCGCGTCGATGAACTCGACCTGCCGAACCTTCTTGTACGGCGCGACGTGCTCGGCGACGAAGGCCATCACGTCCTCCGCGGACAACTCCGGCGCGCTGGCCTGGCGCACCACGAACGCCTTGGGCACCTCCTCACCCTCGGCGTCCAGCACCCCGATGACCGCTGCATCCGCGATCGACGGGTGGGTGAGCAACAGCGCCTCGAGCTCGGCGGGCGGCACCTGATAGCCCTTGTACTTGATCAGCTCTTTGACCCGGTCGACGATGGTGTACACATCGTCCTGCACGGTGGCCACGTCACCCGTGTGCAGCCAGCCGTCGTCGTCGATGGTCGCCGCGGTGGCTTCCGGGTTGTTCAGGTAACCGGCCATCACGTTCGGGCCGCGCATCCAGAGCTCGCCGGGTTCGCCGGACGGGACGTCGTCGCCGGTGACCGGGTCGACGATGCGGGCCTGCATGTTCGGCGCGAGCACGCCAACGGCTCCCGGCGAGATGTCGTAGCGGTCGTACGGGATGCCGTGCGACAGCGGGCTGAGCTCCGTCATGCCGTAGCCCTGCACCACCCGGCAGCCGAGCCGCTTGTGCACCGCCTCGGCCAGGTCCAGGTCAAGCGGCGCGGCGCCGGAGAGCAGCACGTCGATCACGGACAGGTCGTAGTCGTCCACCATGGGGTGCTTGGCCAGCGCGACCGCGACCGGCGGGGCGATGTAGACCCGGTCGGTGCGGTGCTCGGTGATCACCCGGAGGAAATCGGCCAGGTCGAACTTCGGCATGGTGACCACGGTGGCTCGCTTGGCGAGACCCCAGTTCATCATGATTGTCATGCCGTAGATGTGGAAGAACGGCAGCACGGCCAGGATTCGGGTGTCGGGCGTGATCGGCAGGACGGCCTGCGCCTGCTGGATGTTGGCCACCAGGTTGCGGTGGGTCAGCATGACCCCCTTGGCCAGGCCCGTGGTGCCCGACGAGTACGGCAGCACCGCGAGGTCGACGGCCGGGTCGAA
>DASXTS010000377.1:0-22094 GCA_036505275.1 Pseudonocardiaceae bacterium | reverse complement strand
CGACCGCGGCGAGCTGGCGGTCGAGCTGGCCACCGAGGCAGGGGTGGACGCCGTGCTGCCCTGGCGGGCGGCCAGGTCGGTGGCCCGGTGGGACGACGGCCCGCGGGGCGCCCGAGCTCTGCAGCGATGGCGCGCCACCGCACGGGAGGCCGCCAAGCAGTCCCGGCGCGCGTGGTTGCCGCCGGTGGCAGAGCCGGTGTCCACCGCCGAGCTGGTGAGCCGGGTGGCCGGCGCGGCCCGCGCGATCGTGCTGGACGGCTCCGCCGACACCCCGCTGGCCGCCGTGCCCCTGCCGCCGGCCGGTGAGCTGCTCCTCGTCGTGGGCCCCGAGGGCGGCATCGCGGACGACGAGCTGTCCGCCCTGGCCGGCGCCGGCGCGGTGCCGGCCCGGCTCGGCCCCACCGTGCTGCGCGCCGCAACCACCGCTGCGGTGGCACTGGGTGCACTCGGAGTACTCACCGAGCGATGGGCACTAACCCAAACGAGTGTCAGATAGTGACAACCATCGCCTGAGCACTACTCTCTGTAGATGGCGACGGTGGGGCGGTCCAGTTGTGGTTGCGCCGGACGGCTGAGCCGTACGGACCTCGGGTGACGGGCACCCGTGGGGCCCGCCGGACACCTCCCCCCTCGGTCCGGCGGTGCTGCGCCGCGGCGAGGCGACCCCCAGGCTGCGCCGCGGCGCAGCGTCTCACCCCTCGATGCGCACCGGCGGATGTGCCGGAATGACCGAACTCGCCAGACCGAAAAGCCGGACACACCTGTCTGGACCCGCGGACACACCTGTCTGGACCCGCGGACACACGTGGCCGAACACGCGGACACACGTGGCCGAACACGCGGACACGCCGGTGGTGGGCCGCACGGTGGGGCCTATTCTGTGCCGCTATGACTGCCGCTTCCACCGCGCGGGCCACGGTGCCGGACTGCCTGTTCTGCCGGATCGTGGCCGGCGACCTGCCTGCCGACGTGATTGCCGAGACCGAGCGGACGGTGGCATTTCGCGACATCAACCCGCAGGCGCCAACCCACGTGCTGGTGGTGCCGCGCGAGCACCACGCGGACGCCGCCGCGCTCTACGCCACCGACCCCAACCTGCTCGCCGACACCATCGCGGCCGGCGTCGAGGTGGCCATGCAGGAGGGTGTCGCGGAGTCCGGCTACCGAATGCTGCTGAACACCGGCGCGGACGCCGGCCAGACGGTGTTCCACGCGCACCTGCACGTGCTCGGCGGTAAGCCGCTCGGCGCCTTGGTCGGCGCCCCGCTACGGCCTGCTCGGTAAACCCGCTGGTAACCCTCAGGACAAGTCGCCGCGATAGGTCAGTCGGGCAAATCCGGGACGCCGCCACCGGGCCGGCACCGCTAGCATCGAGGCCACAGCAGCAGCCGTACAGAAGGCAGGGCATGAGAAACACGTGACCGGTACCGCACCGGGCGCAGCCGCCCAAACGAAGATCGTCGTACCGGACGCGGCGGTGCTCGCCCTGCTGGGCTCGGCCGACGAGAACCTGCGCGCGGTCGAGGACCTGATCGCGGCAGACGTGCACGTCCGCGGCAACGAGATCACGCTGTCCGGCGAGCCGGCCGACGTTGCGTTCGCCGAACGGGTGTTCGCCGAGCTCGTCACGCTGGCCCGGCGCGGCCAGCACCTCGACCCCGGCGCGGTGCGGCGCACCATCGGCATGCTCGACGAGGGCACCTCCGAGTCGCCGGCCGAGGTGCTCAGCCTGGACATCCTGTCCCGGCGGGGCCGCACGATCCGGCCGAAGACGCTCAACCAGAAGCGCTATGTCGACGCCATCGACCGGCACACGATCGTGTTCGGTATCGGCCCGGCCGGCACCGGTAAGACCTACCTGGCGGTTGCCAAGGCGGTTCAGGCGTTGCAGGCCAAGCAGGTCAACCGGATCATCCTCACCCGACCGGCCGTCGAGGCGGGGGAGCGGCTCGGGTTCCTGCCGGGCACGCTGTACGAGAAGATCGACCCGTACCTGCGGCCGCTGTACGACGCTCTGCACGACATGGTCGATCCCGAGTCCATCCCGAAGCTCATGGCGGCCGGCACAATGGAGGTCGCGCCGCTGGCCTACATGCGCGGTCGCACGCTCAACGACGCGTTCGTCATCCTGGACGAGGCGCAGAACACCACGCCGGAGCAGATGAAGATGTTCCTCACCCGGCTCGGGTTCGGCTCCAAGATCGTGGTCACCGGCGACATCACGCAGGTGGACCTGCCCGGCGGCAACCAGTCCGGGCTGATCGTCGTGCGCGACATCCTGGACGGTGTGGAGGACGTGCACTTCGCCCTGCTGGACAGCCGCGACGTGGTGCGCCACCGGCTGGTCACCGACATCGTCGACGCCTACGCCCGCTGGGACAACGAGCGCCGACCGGCGCACGTGCACCCGGCCGGCAACCGCGCCGAGCGCCGCAGGAGGCGGTGAGAATATCCCGGTGAGCGTCGAGATCGCCAACGAGTCCGGCATCTCGGTCGACGAGGCGTCAATCGTCTCGGTGGCCAGGTTCGCGCTGTCCGCGCTGCAGGTCGACCCGCTGGCCGAGTTGTCCGTGCTGATCGTGGACACCGAGTCGATGGCGGAGCTGCACGAGCGGTGGATGGACCTGCCCGGCCCGACCGACGTGATGGCCTTCCCGATGGACGAGATGGACGGCGCGCGCCGCCCGGACGCCGTCGACCCAGGGCCCACCCTGCTCGGCGACGTGGTGCTGTGCCCGGCGTTCGCCCGCGAGCAGGCGCGCAAGGCCGGGCACAGCCTGATGGACGAGCTGCACCTGCTGACCGTGCACGGAGTGCTGCACCTGTTCGGCTACGACCACGCCGAGCCCGATGAGGAGCGCGAAATGTTCGCGCTGCAGCGGAAGCTGCTGACGGCCTACCGGGCGGAGCGGGTGGCCGCCAGGCGGAAGGCGGCGCAGCGCTCGGCGGACAGTCGCCTGCTCGGCGCCGTCGGACTGCACACCGAGCCAGACCCGGCATCGGACACGGCACCGAATACAGGGCAGGAAGGTCAGCCGGACGGTCAGCCGGACAGCCATCCTGGACCCGGTCGCTGACCCGCCGTGGCCGCCACCGCCCTCTCGCTGCTGCTGCCGGCCACCGGCCTGGTGCTACTGGCGGGCGTGTTCGCCGCGGCCGACGCCGCGCTGGGCGCGGTCTCCCGGGCCAGGGTCGAGGAGCTGGTGCGGGCCGGCCGCACCGGCGCGCGGCAGCTCGCCATGGTGGTGGCCGACCGCCCACGGTACGTCAATCTGCTGCTGCTGCTCCGGCTGGCCTGCGAGCTGGCTGCCACGGTGCTGGTCACGGTCGCCATGCAGAAGCTGGTCACACCGAGCTGGCTGGCGCTGCTGACCGCCGTGCTGGTCATGCTCGTGGTGTCCTACGTGCTGGTCGGCGTCGGGCCGCGCACCGTCGGCCGGCAGCACCCGTACGTCACCGGCATGGTGCTCGCCGGGCCGGTGCGGGTGCTGTCAAACCTGCTCAGCCCGCTGAGCCGGCTGCTGATCCTGGTCGGCAACGCGATCACCCCCGGCCGTGGTTTCCGCGAGGGCCCGTTCTCCTCGGAGGTCGAGCTGCGCGAGCTGGTCGACATGGCGTCAGACCGTGGCGTGGTCGAGCCGGGGGAGCGCGAGATGATTCACTCGGTGTTCGAGCTCGGCGACACCATCGCTCGCGAGGTGATGGTGCCGCGCACCGAGATCGTGTGGATCGAGCAGCACAAGACCGCGCGGCAGGCGGCCGCGCTGTGCCTGCGGACCGGGTTCTCGCGCATCCCGGTGATCTCCGACAGCGTTGATGACATCGTCGGTGTGCTGAACCTCAAGGACGTGGTGGCGTTCAGCGCTGAGCCGGCGCCGGACGGCTCGGGTGGCCCGCCGGTGTCCGAGCTGATGCGCCCGCCGGTGTTCGTGCCGGACTCCAAGCGGCTGGACAGGCTGCTCAAGGAGATGCAGACCTCGCGCAACCACATGGCCATCGCGGTGGACGAGTACGGCGGCACCGCGGGCCTGCTGACCATTGAGGACATCCTGGAGGAGATCGTCGGCGAGATCACCGACGAGTACGACACCGACGAGCGGCCGCCGATCGAGCAGCTGGACGACGGCGCCGTTCGGGTGTCCGCCCGGCTGCCAGTCGAGGACCTCGGCGAGCTGTTCGACATCGACCTGGAGCACGCCGACGTGGAAACGGTCGGCGGCCTGCTGGCTCAGCGGCTGGGCAGGGTGCCGCTGCCCGGCGCCGAGGCCGAGGTGGCCGGTCTTCGGATGCGCGCCGAGGGCGGCAAGGACAGCCGCGGCCGGCTGCGCATCACCACCGTGCTCGTGCACCGGATCACCTCTGACGACGGTGCCGGTCCGGGCGTGGGAACTGGCACTGGAGCCGCCCAGGCGGCCGACCGCGAGCGGGCCACCGAGCGGAGCGACGCCCGTGCCTGAGCCGGCCGACCTCGCCCAGGAGGACGCCAAGCTGGTGATCCTCGCGCGGTCCGGCCGGGCCAGGGTCGGCGCGGTGGAGGGTGCCGCGGTCCGCGACACCGACGGCCGCACCTACACCGCCTGCACCGTGGCACTGCCCTCCTTGCAGCTGACAGCGCTGCAGGCCGCGGTGGCCGCCGCCGTCGCCGCGGGCGCCTCGGGCCTGGAGGCGGCCGCCGTCGTCGGTGCCCGCGCAGAGGTGGATCCGCCGTCGCTGGCCGCCGTCCGCGACCTGGCCGGCGACGCCCCCGTGCTCCTCGCCGACCCCACCGGGAAGGTGCGGGCCGTCCTCTGATGCCGGCGTGCGGAAGGATGCACGGCGTGCAGTTCCGTTCGGGGTTCGCCTGCTTCGTCGGCCGTCCCAACGCCGGCAAGTCGACCCTGACCAACGCGCTGGTCGGCGGCAAGGTGGCGATCACATCCAGCAAGCCGCAGACGACCAGGCACGCCATTCGGGGCATCGTGCACCGGCCGGACGGCCAGCTGGTGATCGTGGACACCCCCGGGTTGCACCGGCCGCGGACCCTGCTCGGCCAGCGGCTGAACGACGTGGTCAGGGAGACGCTCAACGAGGTGGACGTCGTCGGGTTCTGCGCGCCGGCCGACGTCGAGGTTGGCGCCGGCGACCGGTACATCGCCACCGAGTTGGCCAGGCTGACCGACCGGACCCCGGTGCTCGGCATCGTGACCAAGGCCGACACGGTGCCGCCGGAGCGGGTCGCCGGGCAGCTGGTGGCCCTGCAGGACCTAGGCGATCACACCGGGGCGGATTTCGCCGAGCTGGTGCCGGTGTCCGCGGTGGACGGCTTCCAACTCGGCCTGCTCGCCGACCTGCTCCTGGCCCGGCTGCCGGAGGGAGAGCCGCTGTACCCGGATGGGACGCTTACCGACGAGCCGGAGCAGACCCTGGTCGCCGAGCTGATCAGGGAGGCGGCCCTCGCGGGCGTGCGTGACGAGCTGCCCCACTCGCTGGCGGTGGTCGTCGAGGAGATGCTGCCGCGCCCCGGCCGGGCGGACCTGCTGGACGTGCATGCAAACCTCTACGTCGAGCGGTCGAGTCAGAAGGCCATTGTGATCGGCCGCGGTGGCCAGCGGCTGCGGGAGGTCGGAACCACGGCGAGGCGGCACATCGAGCGACTGCTCGGTAACCACGTGTACCTCGACCTGCATGTCAAGGTGGCCAAGGACTGGCAACGTGACCCCAAGCAGCTGCGCCGCCTGGGCTTCTAGATACCGGCCGGGTTACGGCTTGGGCGATTCCACATCCGAACCGGCCCCTGTTACCGATACGGTGGCCGCCGTTCGTGACGGGGCGTGATCGAACGACAGCGCCCCATCCTCAACAGGGCAAGGAGAACAACCGTGACCGCTCCGCAGTACGGCCAGGCTGCTCCCGGGCCACCACCTGACAACAATCTGGTGTGGGCCATCCTGAGCACGATCTTCTGCTGCCTGCCGCTGGGCATTGTGTCGATCGTCAAGTCGACCCAGGTCAGCAGCCTGTGGGCACAGGGCCAGTACGATGCGGCGCGCAAGGCCGCCGACGACGCGAAGAAGTTCGCTCTGTGGGGCGCGATTGCCGGCATTGTCGTCGGGGTGCTGTACCTGCTCTTCTTCGTGCTACTCGGCATCAACGCGAGCACCAGCTGAGGAGGACCATTGTTGGCGGCCGGCCAGCCGGCACATCGCCGACGGCCCGCCGCCAGCCGGATCACCCGCCGGCCGGCCCGCCAGCCGCTCCGACACCGATCAGGAGGCCGCAGTGACGCCACCACACGGAGAGCCCCGGCCGTCCGGCGACCAGCCACCCGACGATCAGGACCAGCCGCGGTACGGCCAGCCCGGCCAGTATGGCCAACCCCAGTACGGCGAACCTAGCCAGCCCTACCAGCCGTACCAGCCGTACGGTCAGCCGGACCAGCCATACGGACAGCCGTACGGACAGCCCTATGGTCAGCCGTATCCGGCGCCCGGCTACGGCCAGCCGCCGTACGGCGCGCCGGGCTACGGAGTCGCCCCCGGACCACCGCCCGAGAACAATCTGGTCTGGGGGATCCTCACCACGATCCTGTGCTGCCTGCCGCTGGGCATCGTCTCGATCGTCAAGGCCAGCCAGGTCAACACGCTGTGGAGCCAGGGCCAGTACGACGCCGCGCGCAAGGCCGCCGACGATGCCAGGAAGTGGGCGATGTGGAGCGGCATCAGTGTGGCGGCGATCTCCGTCATCGTGATCATCATCTACGTGGTCGCGATCCTGTTCTTCACCGCCGACGTGCAGACCAGCTGATAATCGAGTGGTGACCTGGACGTTGGCGGCGCGGGCCAGGGCTGGCGTGCTGCTGGCGCCGGCCGCGGTGGCTGCCGGCGGGTGCCTCGGCTGCGCGATGGTGCTGTGGGGTGACCCGACCACGCCGGGCGGGCCGCTGCCGGTCTGCCCGACCAAGGCGTTGCTCGGTGTCAACTGCCCCGGATGCGGGTCGCTGCGCATGATCTACAGCCTGCTGCACGGCGATCTGGCCGCCGCCGCGCACTACAACGCGGTGGCGTTGGCCACCCTGCCGCTGCTGGCGCTGGCCTGGGCGACCTGGACGCTGGGCCGGTGGCGCGGCCGGCCGGTGCGGTCCTGGCAGCACTGGCGGTGGACGCCCGTAGTGGCGCTGGCGATCACCATCGGCTGGTTCGTGCTGCGCAACATCCCGGTGGCGCCGTTCACCGTGCTGCGCGTCTAAGACCTGTCTCGCGGATCATTGGCCTGCGCAGCGGCGGCCACGATCCACGAGACCGGCCCCAGACCCGCGTCCGGAACAACCGCAACGTCGGTGCCAGGTGCGACGATGGGCCCGTGACGTTGTACCGGGACACCGGGGTCGTGCTGCGGGTGCACAAGCTCGGCGAAGCCGACCGCATCGTCACGCTGCTCACCCGCCGCCACGGCAAGGTGCGGGCAGTCGCCAAGGGCGTGCGCCGCACGACATCGAAGTTCGGCGCGCGGCTCGAGCCGTTCTGCCACGTCGACGCGCAGTTCTACACGGGGCGGAGCAGCCTGGACATCGTCACCCAGGTGCAGACCGTGGACGCCTTCGGCGCCGGCCTGGTCGGCGACTACCCGCGCTACACGGCGGCGTGCGCGGTGCTGGAGACCACCGACCGGCTGACCCCGGAGGAGGGCGAACCGGCGCTGCGGTTGTACCTCATGGTGGTCGGCGCGCTGCGGGCGTTGGCCGGCCGGGATCGCGACGCCGGCCTGGTGCTCGACGCGTTCCTGTTGCGGGCCATGGCGCACGCGGGCTGGGCGCCGGCGATCCGCGAGTGCGCCCGCTGTGCAGCGCCGGGCCCGCACCGGGCGTTCAACGTGCCAGCCGGTGGCGCGGTGTGCGCCGGCTGCCGCCCCGGCGGCTCGGCGAGCCCACCGCCAGGCACGTTCGCGCTGCTGGACGCGCTGCTGCACGGCGAGTGGGAGGAGGCGGCCGACGCGCCGCCGGAGGTCCGCAGCCAGGCCAGCGGGCTGGTCGCCGCGCACCTGCAGTGGCACCTCGAGCGCCAGCTCCGCTCGCTGCCGCTGGTGGAGCGCGGATGACAGCGCGGATAACACGGCCGGTCGGCCTCGGGCAGGATGGTGCCCATGACAAGGCGGCCCTCGAGACGGCGGGGACGCGGCGACCCCACGGTCAGCCCGCCGTTCCGGCACCCGTCGGGGGCACGGCCGCCGGACATCCCGGCCGAACTGGTGCCGCGGCACATCGCGCTGGTGATGGACGGCAACGGCCGCTGGGCCAAGGCCCGCGGGCTGCCACGCACCGAGGGGCACAAGCGCGGCGAGGGCGCGCTACTCGACGTGGTCGCCGGGTGCATCGAGCTGGGCGTCCAGTGGATCTCCGCGTACGCCTTCTCCACCGAGAACTGGAAGCGCAGCCCGGACGAGGTGCGGTTCCTGATGGGCTTCAATCGGGACGTCATCCGCCGTCGCCGCGATCAGATGCACGAGATGGGGGTGCGGGTGCGCTGGGCCGGCCGCCGCCCCCGGCTGTGGCGCAGTGTGATCGCCGAGCTGCAGACCGCCGAGGAGATGACAGCCGCCAACGACGTGCTCACGCTGACCATGTGCGTCAACTACGGCGGCCGTGCGGAGATCGCTGACGCGGCCCGCGAGGTGGCCAGACTGGCCGCGGCCGGCCGGCTTGACCCGGAGAAGGTGGACGAGCGGGTGCTGGCTCGGTACCTGGACGAGCCGGAGATGCCCGACGTCGACCTCTTCGTCCGATCCTCGGGAGAGCAGCGGACGTCCAACTTCCTACTGTGGCAGTCTGCCTACGCGGAGATGGTCTTCCTGGACACGCTGTTCCCGGACTTCGATCGCCGGCACATCTGGCATGCGTGTGAGATCTACGCCGCCCGTGAGCGGCGGTTCGGCGGGGTATTGGAGGTGCCCGGATGACGGCCCGGATGACTACGGCCAGCTCGCTCGACGCCGCGAAGGAGGCGCTCGAGCGGTACCTGGACGTGCGGGTCGACGACGACGGCGCGCTGTCCTTCCGGCATGCCGAGGTCGCCGGCGCGCTGCAGGCCGTCGAGCTGGCCGAAGGATTGGTGATGCTCAGCCTGACCTGCGTGGTGGCCTGGGACCTGCCGGCCGACTCCGACATGTGCGAGCGGGTGGCGCTGCGCGCCGGGCACGGCCTGTTCGGCACCCTGGGCGCGGTGCGCACCGAGCACGGCATCGACGTCACCCTGCGCTACGCCTTTCCGGCCGCCGGACTGGCCGTGGAGCCGCTGGGCACGCTGCTCATGCTGGTCATCTCCACCGCGTCCCAGCTGCGCGGCGAGCTACTCGTGCAGGCCTGATGGGTTCGCACGACGCGGCGGTCGCCATCAAGACCAGCCAGCCGAGGCACCGCCGCCGCAACGAGCGGCGAATCACCTCGCTGGAGGTGTTCTGCGCCGTCATCGTGCTCGCTCTGATCTTCAGCGGGCCGCTGTCCAGGTTGCTTGACCGGCCCGGACTGCGCACCGGTTCGACCGTGTTCGTCGCGGTGTGCGTGCAGGCGCTGCCGTTCCTGGTGCTCGGAGTGGTGCTGTCCGGGCTGATCGCGGCGTTCCTGTCGCCGGCCTTGATGCGCCGGCTGCTGCCGGGCAGCCCGGCCGCCGCGGTGCCGGTCGCCGGGCTCGCCGGGGTAGCGCTGCCCGGTTGCGAGTGCGCCTCGGTGCCGGTCTCCCGGCGGCTCATCCAGCAGGGCGTGCCACCGGCGGCCGCGCTGACCTTCCTGCTCGCCGCGCCGGCGGTGAACCCCGTGGTGCTGGTGGCCACCAAGGTGGCCTTCCCCGGCGAGCCGCGGATGGTGCTCGCCCGGTTCCTCGGCTCGCTGGCCACCGCGATGGTCATGGGCTGGCTGTGGGCTCGCTTCGGCCGGCTGGAGTGGATCGCCGAGCGGGCCCGGCGGGTCGTGGAGGCCGGTGATGGCCAGTCGCGCTGGCGGGTGTTCACCGAGACCGCGCGGCACGACCTCGCCGAGGCCGGCGGCTTCCTCGTGCTCGGCGCGCTCACCTCGGCCGTACTCAACGTGCTGGTGCCGCCGTGGGTTTTCGCCACACTGTCCGGACAGATCGTGCTCGGCGTGCTGGTGATGGCCGTGCTGGCCGTGGTGCTCGCGCTGTGCAGCGAGGCCGACGCCTTCGTTGTCGCCTCGCTGGCCCAGCTGCCGCTGCTGCCGCGCCTGGTGTTCCTCGTGGTCGGGCCGGCGATCGACGTCAAGCTCTACGCGCTGCAGGCCGGCACGTTCGGGCGCCGGTTCGCGGCTCGGTTCGCGCCCGCCACCTTCGTGGTCGCCATCATCTGCGCGGTGCTCGCCGGCCTGCTTGTGCTGGGTGGCGCGCGGTGAGGCGCGAGACGCAGAACGTGTTGCTGATTCTGCTCGGCGGCGCCGTCCTCAAGATCGCGGCGAACGGCGAGTACCTGCGCTACGTCAAGCCGTGGCTGCTGCCCTGGCTGATCGCGGCCGGGGTGATCACGGTGCTGCTCGCCGGGGTCGGCATCGCCAGGGACATCCAGGCCGCCACGGCCAGGGCGCACGGTCGCGCCGTGACCGCCGGCGACGGACACGCCGGGCACGATGGCCACGGGCCCGCCGGGGCCGGGCACGATGGCCACGGGCACGCCGGGGAGGGGCACGGGCACAGCTCGCACAGCCCGTGGCTGTTGCTGTTGCCCGTGCTGGCGATACTCCTGATCGCCCCGCCGGCCCTGGGAGCAGACAAGGTGGCCCGCTCCGGCGACCTGTCCGCGGTTGCCCGGCAGGCGCCGTCCGGGTCCGCGGCGTTCGACCAGCTCCCCACCGAGGACGCACCGCTGCTCAAGATCGGTGACGCGGTGACCAGAGCGGTCTGGGACAGCTCGGGCAGCCTGGACGGCCGGCAGATCCGGCTCGTCGGATTCGTCGTGCACATGCCGGACGGCTCGGTCGACCTGGCCCGGCTCGTTATCAACTGCTGTGCCGCGGACGCCATCCCGATCAAGGTCCGCCTGGATGGCGACGCCGCGCACCGCTACCCGCCGGACACCTGGCTGGAGGCCCGCGGCGAGATCGTCGCCCACTCCGCGACCGAGGGCAACGGCTATGTGCCGGTGTTCAAGATCACCTCACTGACCGAGGTAACGCCGCCGCCGGACCCGTACGAGTCCTGACCCAACCCCTCACCTTGCGCCCACGGAGCGTGGGTCTGCCCCGTGAACGCGACACCTGTCCGGTGCTCACGCCAGCCCGGAGTGACTAGCGTCACGTTCACGCGCTCCGCTGCGGCGACCGGGCCGTCTGGCCAGGCAGCCTCCAGGTCGATGACCCGTGGCCGCTGCGGATCGACCTTGACGACCAGCTGATTGCGAAGATCACGTAGGGCATTCGGTGCAGCAGCCGAAGATCTCCACGGTATGGCTGATGTCGCGGAAGCCGTGCTCTGCGGCGACCCGCTCGGCCCAGCGTTCGACCGCCGGGCCCTCCACCTCTACGGTGCGGCCGCAGTGCCGGCACACCAGGTGATGGTGGTGGTGCGCCGAGCAGCGGCGGTAGGCCAACTCGCCGGAGTCGGTGCGCAACACGTCCACCTCGCCGGCGTCGGACAGCGTCTGCAGCGTGCGGTACACCGTGGTCAGGCCGATCGCCTCGCCGCGGCGGCGCAGCTCCTCGTGCAGCTCCTGGGCGGTGTGGAACTCGTCGATCTCATCGAGCAGCCTGGCCACGGCGGCGCGCTGCCGGGTGGCCCGCTGGCCGGGGACGGTCGCCGCGTCCCGATCCACCGTCATCGGGGCTCCTCCTCGGCATGTGCGACGGCGTCGGCCACGATGTGCGCCAGGTGCTCGTCGACCAGCCGGTAGACCACCTCGCGGCCGTGCCGGTCGCCGCGCACCACGCCGGCCTCCTTGAGCACCCGAAGGTGCTGGCTGACCAGCGGCTGGCTCACGCCGAGCGCGCCAACCAGCTCGTGCACGCAGCACGGTGAGCGCCGCAGTCTGAGCACGATCGCGATCCGCACCGGCGCGGCCAGCGCCCGTAGCAGCTCACCTGCGGCGGCCAGCGTCTCGGGATGGTGCTCCGGGGCCGCCTGGCCGTCCGTCGACATCGCGGGCCTGCTCACACCGGCCATGGTATTTCCTGCGCAGCCGGCAACGCGGCAAATCCACCGCGGCCGGAAAACCCCAGACGCGGCTAGGTCAGCACCGAGACCGCGACCGCCACCAGCACGAGCAACACCACCAGCCGCAGTCCGCGTTCCGCCGGCGCCAGCCGCGGCCACGCCACCGCGAGCAGGGCCGCGATCAGCACCGCGAGCGCGCCGAGCAGCAGCGCGCCGACCGCGCCGCCGACCAGGACTCCGGCCGCGAACACCGCGGCCACCGCGAGGAACACCAGCGGCGCCGGAACCCTGGCCAGCGGACCCTCGCCCGGTACCAACTGCCGCCGCCAACCGGGTTCCCGTCCCACCGCGCACCTCCGCCACCGCCGACCACGTGTCCCCGCCGATCGTATGGACTTCGACCTGCTCTCGGACTGATCGGCACAGGTCAGCCGAGACCGGCGCCGCCCGCGGGTCCGGATTCGGCACGGAGGTTGTCGAGAATTCGCTGCAACATGGCGGTGAGCTGCTTGATCTCATGGTTGGTGAACCCAGCGAAGACTTGCGCGGTGATCCGCCCGAAGATTGGCGGCAGGCGGGGCAGCAGCGCGCGGCCCTGTTCGGTCAGCTCGAGGACGATTGCTCGTCGGTCGAGGGGGTGTCTGCGGCGGCGGAGCAGCCCCTTGCCTTCGAGGCGGTCGAGCAGTTTGGTCATGCCGGCGGTGTCGGTGCCGAGCAGGGTCATGAGCTGGCTCGGACTACGGTCCCCCCGGCTGGCGTGTAGTAGCACCGCCGCCTGCTGGGGGGTGACGTCGAAGGCCACGAGTCGACGTTCCAACGCCGTACTCAGCTCGCGTCCGACCTGGTGGATCAGGGAACCACCACCCAGCACGAGCTTGATCGCCGGACCGTTGGCATCGGCTTCCTGACCTGGAGGTCGCGGCTGCTTCGCTCGCCCACTCACCATCCAGCGATGGTACCTGTAGCAACCTTTACTGTCGCGACAGCGTTCTGTAAGGTGTACGAACATGTCCGCGGCTCCGCTCGATGTCCTCGTCGTCGGTGGCGGCATCGGCGGCTTGTGCCTGGCGAACGGCCTGGTCCGGTCCGGGATCAGCGTCGCGGTGTACGAGCGTGACGAGTCCGCCCAGTTCAGAAACCAGGGATACCGCATCGGTTTGAAGGAATCGGGCGCTCGCGCTCTCCGTGACTGCCTGCCGAATCACCTGTTCGACCTCTGTGTCGCCACGTCAATCCGACAGGCGACACGAATGATCTTCATGGATGACCAGCTGCGCCCGAAGTTCGCCAAAACGATCCCACCCGTCGAGCCGGGCCTCGCCGGGTTCGGGGTCAACCGGCTGACCCTGCGAGAGATTCTGCTGGCCGGCCTGGACGGTCCGGTGCACTTCGGAAAGCTGTTTCGGTGCTACGAGAACATCGGCGACAGCGGGTGCGCGCGCTTTTCGCGGACGGTACGTCGGCGACCGCAGACCTGTTGGTCGGCGCGGACGGCACCAACTCGGCGGTGCGCCAGCAATTGATTCCCGAAGCGGTCGTTGACGAGTTGCACTGGGCCGTCTATGGCAGGACACCGATCGGAGCCGAGACGCTCGACTGGATGCCTGACGTTCTCCTCGATTCGTTCAACCGGGTCATCGGCCCCGGTGAGGCCGCCATGGCGGTGGCGACCTGTCGCACCCGGGAACCGGTCCGGCAAGCGTCGGCCAGGCTCGCGCCGGGAGCGCTGCTGACGGACATACCCGACTACTTCTCGTGGACGATGCCGCTGCTGGACCTGCGTTTTCGCGACGCGGACCCGGCCACGCTGCACCAGCTGGCCAGCGAGACGGTCGCCGGGTGGCATCCCGCCGTGGGCCGTCTGGTCGGGGAAGCCGATGTTTCGGCGACCTTTCCTGTTTGCATCACGTCATCGCGGCCGGTGCCGCGCTGGCAGGCGAGCAACATTACGCTGCTCGGTGACGCCATCCACACCATGTCGCCAGGTCGAGGCGATGGCGCAAACATTGCGCTCAAGGATGCGCGACTTCTTTGCGGCACCCTTGTCGAGGTAGCGTCCCAGCGGGTAACGCTGGCGGCGGCCAAGGCCCATTACGAAACGGAGATGCTGCACTACGCTTTCCGGGCGGTCGCCGACTCCCTGAACAAACCCTTCGCACCAGCCGTTCCGTCGCGGCGCTAACTAATTCCGCAACCAATCATGGGCTACCCTGGGTGCCCGTGCCGGCGCTGCTGCCGGCGCCGAGGCCGGCGCGGTGGCGCTGAAGGGTGTATCACCCGAGCGCGCGGGCGGCTCGCCTAGCTACCCTGAGCACCTTCGCCTACTACGCAGGGAGAAGCCAGTGCCGCCCGCCGCCGACATGGCCCGCATCGATGCCGTCGTGAACCTGTGCAAGCGCCGCGGGTTCGTGTACCCGTGCGGCGAGATCTACGGCGGCACCAGGTCGGCGTGGGACTACGGGCCGCTCGGCGTGGAGCTCAAGGAGAACGTGAAGCGGCAGTGGTGGCGCTCGACGGTGACCGGTCGGGACGACGTGGTCGGCCTGGACTCGTCGGTGATCCTGCCCAGACAGGTGTGGGAAGCCTCCGGCCACGTGGAGGCCTTCGTCGACCCGCTGGTCGAATGCACGAACTGCCACCACCGGTTCCGGGCCGACCAGCTCGAGGAGGAGTACGCCGAGCGCACCGGCAAGGACACCGCCACCCTGGACGAGGTTCCGTGCCCGAACTGTGGCGTCCGTGGTCGCTACACCGAGCCGAAGATGTTCAACGGCCTGCTCAAGACGTTCCTCGGGCCGGTGGAGAACGACGAGGGCCTGCACTACCTGCGGCCGGAGACCGCGCAGGGCATCTTCATCAACTTCCTGAACGTGCTGACCACGTCGCGGCGCAAGCCGCCGTTCGGTATCGGCCAGCTGGGCAAGTCGTTCCGCAACGAGATCACGCCGGGCAATTTCATCTTCCGCACCCGCGAGTTCGAGCAGATGGAGATGGAGTTCTTCGTCGAGCCGGGCGAGGACGAGCGGTGGCACCAGTACTGGATCGACACCCGCACGCAGTGGTACGTGGATCTCGGCGTCCGCCGGGAGAATCTGCGGCACTACGAGCATCCCAAGGAGAAGCTGTCGCACTATTCCAAGCGGACGGTGGACATCGAGTACCGCTTCGGCTTTCCCGGGTCGGAATGGGGCGAGCTGGAGGGTGTCGCGAATCGCACGGATTTCGACCTCACCACGCACTCCGACCATTCCGGCGTCGACCTGTCGTACTTCGACCAGGCAACGGGCACCCGGTACCGGCCATACGTCGTCGAGCCCGCGGCCGGCGTCGGCCGCTCGATGATGGCGTTCCTGCTGGACGCGTACTCCGAGGACGAGGCGCCGAACGCCAAGGGCGGCATGGACCGGCGGGCCGTGCTGCGTCTTGACCGGCGGCTCGCGCCGGTGAAGGTGGCCGTGCTGCCGCTGTCCCGCAACGCCGACCTCTCGCCCAAGGCGCGCGACCTGGCCGCCGCGCTGCGCAAGCACTGGAACGTCGAGTTCGACGACGCCGGCGCGATCGGTCGCCGGTACCGCCGGCAGGACGAGATCGGCACACCGTTCTGCGTCACCGTCGACTTCGACACCCTCACCGACGACGCGGTGACCGTCCGGGAGCGCGACTCGATGGCCCAGGAGCGGGTCTCGATGGACCAACTCGAGCACTACCTCGCCGTGCACCTCCTGGGCTGCTGAGGGCCGCCCCGGCGGCCCGTAGGCTGGTCGGGTGCTGCGCAGGTGGTGGCCGCGGGTGTGCGTCGGCGCCGTGCTGATCGCCGCACTGGTGGTCGGCGGCACCGGGTTCCGGGTCTGGCAGGTGGCCAGAACCGACGACCGCAGCCCGGCCGACGTGGTGGTGGTACTCGGCGCGGCGCAGTACGACGGCCGGCCGTCGTCGATCCTGCAGGCCCGGCTGGACCACGCCGGACGGCTGTACCGGCAGTCGGTGGCACCGACGGTGGTCACTGTGGGCGGCCGGCGCGCCGGCGACGCGTTCACCGAGGCGGAGGCCGGGCGGCGCTACCTGGTGCAGGCCGGGCTACCGGGGTCCGCCGTGGTCGCGGTCGAGACCGGCCGGGACACCCTGAGCAGCCTGCAGGCCGTCGCCGCGGTGGCGCGCGAGCACGGCTGGCGGTCCGCGGTGATCGTCTCCGACCCGTGGCACTCGCTCCGGGCCCGCATCATGGCGCGCGACGCGGGGCTCGCGGCCCGCACCTCACCGACCCGCAGCGGCCCGGTGGTGCAGACCCGCCAGACGCAGGCGCGGTACATCCTCAGGGAGACCGCGGCGATGCTCTACTACCGGTTCACCCATGCGCCCGCCGAGACGCCGAGCACCGGCCTGGGATGAACGGGCCGGCCGGCTGCACCGGTTACACGGAGCACGACTGGGCGCGGCTGGTGGACGAGCCCGAGAAGGTCGCCGCCGTCGACGGGGTGCGCGCCGAGCGCCGCAGCCCGTTCGCTCGGGACCGTGGGCGGGTGCTGCACTCCGCGGCCCTGCGGCTGCTGGCCGGCAAGACGCAGGTGGTCGGGCCCGGGGAGGGCACCGAGCTGCACGGCGTGCCGCGGACCAGGCTGACGCACTCGTTGGAGGTGGCGCAGATCGGCCGCGGCATCGCCGAGGAGCTCGGCTGCGACCCGGACGTGGTGGACACCGCCGGCCTGGCGCACGACATCGGCCACCCGCCGTTCGGGCACAACGGCGAGGCGGCGCTGAACCAGGTGGCCGCGCCGTGCGGCGGTTTCGAGGCCAACGCGCAAACGCTGCGGATCCTGACCAGGCTGGAACCCAAGGCGCTGGACGAGTCCATCTCCGCGCCGCGGGGATGGGGCTACAGCGGGCTGAACCTGACCCGGGCGACGCTGGATGCGGCGACCAAGTACCCGTGGCCGGCGTCCGACCGGGGCTCCGACCGGGGCTCCGACCGGGGCTCGTCGGGAAAGTTCGGCGTGTACCCCGACGACGGCGAGGTGTTCGCCTGGCTGCGGGCCGGCGCGCCCGATCGGCGGCGCTGCCTCGAGGCCCAGATCATGGACTGGTCCGACGACGTTGCCTACTCGGTGCACGACGTGGAGGACGGCGTGGTCGCCGGCCGGATCTCGCTGGCCGCTCTCGGCTCGGCCACCGAGCGCGCCGCGCTCGCCGAGCTGGCCACCAGGCACTTCAGCACCCAGCCCGCGGCGGCGCTGGAGGCGGCCGCGGCCGGGCTGCTCCGGCTGGACGTGGTCGCCACGGCGGCCCGTTACGACGGCTCGCTGGCCGCGCAGGTGGCGCTCAAGCGGCTCACCAGCGAGCTGGTCGGCCGCTTCGCCGGCGCCGCGGTGGACGGCACCCAGGCGGTGTACGGACCCGCGCCGCTGTGCCGGTACGGCGCCGACCTGATCGTGCCACCGCTCGTGGCGGCCGAGGTAGCGGTGCTCAAGGCGGTGGCGCTTCGCTATGTCATGAGCGACCCTGCGCGGCTGGCCATGCAGGCCGCGCAGCGTGCCCTGCTGCTGGAGCTGGCGGCTGCGGTGCTGGCCAGGGCGCCCGCCGAGCTGGACCCGGCGCCGCGTGCGCAGTGGGACGCCGCCGCGGATGACGCCGCCCGGTTGCGCGCCGTCGTCGATCAGCTCGCCTCGCTCACCGACGCCCAGGCCGTTGGCTGGCACGCCCGCCTCACCGGCGGTGGCCCACAGCCCGGCCGCTAACTACCGCCATTGCTGCTGCGCTGGCGGTTGTTCGGCGCGTAGTCGGCGCATACTCGTACCCATGGAAGAGCCGCGCAGACCACGGCGGCCCGGCCGGTTGTGGCGGCGGGGCCGCCGCGAACCGGTGCCGGCCGCGTCACCCGACGACCCCGGCGGGTGGTTCCGCGACGACGACGGGGACGGCTCGGCGGGCGTCCGCGAGCCCCGCCGGCCAAAGCCGCTCGGCCCGATGTCGGGCGCCGGCGAGGCGCCACCGCCGCCCGAGCCCCTGTTCGCCCGTCTCGCAGATCCGCGTTACTGAGCGGGCGCGGTGACACCGCGTCCAACCCGGCAGACACCTGCTTCAGCTCGAGCTGCGCGGTTCCGGTGGCTCGGCAGCCGGCCGGGGCGCGGGCAACCGGCTGAGCTTCTCCGGGTTGACCACGTTGTACAGCCCGACGATCCGGCCACCCCGCACCGCTATTACCGCAACGCCCGCCGGCAACATGCGACCGCTGACGGTTCGCTGCGCCCGCACCAGCCACCCCAGGTCGCCGTTGACCAGCACCGGCTCGAACACTTGCGCGCCGACCGCATAGATCCGAGCCAGCCCGAGCATGAAGTTGGCCACCTCCTGTGGCCCGTGCAACGGCCGTCCGGCCGCCGGCGCCTGACCACCGCCGTCGCCGATCATCACCACGTCCGGGTGTAGTAGCCGGACAATCGCCTCCAGGTCGCCGCTGGTCACCGCGGCGGCAAACTCGTCGAGCAGCCGCTGCTGCTCGCCCACCGATGCGCGCGGCGGCGGCTCGGCGTCGGCCACCGCCCGGCGGCCGCGGGACGCATGCTGCCGCGCGGCCACCGCCGAGCAGCCCAGCACGGACGCGATCTCGGCAAACGGCACACCGAACGCGTCGTGCAGCACAAACGCCACCCGCTGCTCGGGGGTCAGCCGCTCGAGCACGACCAGGGCGGCCATTCGGACATCGTCGTCCTGCACCACCTGGGCCAGCGGGTCCTCGGCGTCCGGCGTGGTCAGAATCGGCTCTGGCAGCCACGGTCCGACGTACCGCTCGCGCCGTGCGGCCGCCGACCGCAGCCGGTCCAGCCCTATCCGGCCGACCACGGTGGTCAGCCAGGCCCGCACATCACGCAGCTCGGCGACGTCGATCCGAGACAGCCTCATCCACGCCTCCTGCACGGCGTCCTCGGCATCGGCGAGCGTGCCCGTGATCCGGTACGCGACGCCGACGAGGTGCCCGCGGTGGCGCTCGAACTCGGTGGCCAGTTCTTCCGTCCGCGAAGTGCTCACCTCGCCATCCTGCCCGCGTCCCCGGCATGGACGGACCGTACGACCGGAGTGTGACAGTTCGAGCGTCCACGGCTGTGGGGGCGCTGTCGGGGTGGGCGCCTAGACTCTGGCGCCGTGGCGGGGCGAATCCGGGAGGCGGACATCGCGCGGGTGCGCGAGCTGTGCCGGATCGACGAAGTGATCGGGGAGTACGTCGCGCTGCGCCGGGCGGGCGTCGGCGCCATGAAGGGCCTGTGTCCTTTCCACGATGAGAAGACGCCGAGCTTCAACGTGCGGCCGGGTCATGGCACCTTCCACTGCTTCGGCTGCGGCAAGGGCGGCGACGTCATCGCGTTCGTGATGGAGGTCGAGCACCTGCCGTTCGTGGAGGCGGTGCAGCGTCTAGCCGACCGGGTCGGCCACACGATCAGCTACGAGGGCGGCGGGTCGAGCGTGCAGCGCGACCGGGGCAGTCGATCGCGGCTGGTCGAGGCCAACCGGGTGGCTCAGCAGTTCTACGCCGAGCAGCTGCGGGGGCCGGAGGCGGCGAGGGCGCGGGAGTTCCTCGCCGCCCGCGATTTCGACGCGGAGGCCGCCGCCGCGTTCGGTTGCGGCTACGCGCCCGCCGGCTGGGAGGCGCTCACCATGCACCTGCTGGCCAAGGGCTTCACCGCTGAGGAGCTGGTCAAGGCCGGCCTGTCGCGTGACGGCCAGCGCGGCCCGATGGACCGGTTCCGTCGCCGGCTGCTCTGGCCGATCCGGGACCTCGGCGGCGACGTCGTCGGCTTCGGCGCCCGGCGGCTGTTCGACGACGACCCGGTCGAGGCGAAGTACGTCAACACCCCCGAGACACCGCTGTACCACAAGTCGCAGGTGCTGTTCGGCCTGGACCTGGCCAAGCGCGAGATCGCGCGGCGGCACCAGGCCGTCGTCGTCGAGGGCTACACGGACGTGATGGCCATGCATCTGGCCGGCGTGCCGACCGCGGTGGCATCCTGCGGCACGGCGTTCGGCCCCGACCACATCGGGGTGCTGCGCCGGCTCATCTCCGACGATGCGTACTTCCGCGGCGAGGTGATCTTCACCTTCGACGGTGACGAGGCCGGCCGGAAGGCCGCGCTCAAGGCGTTCGACGACGAGCAGCGGTTCGCCGCACAGACCTTCATCGCGATCGCGCCGGACGGCATGGACCCCTGCGACCTGCGGCTGCGGAAGGGCGATCCCGCGGTGCGCGACCTGGTGGCCAGGCGAACACCGCTGTTCGCGTTCGCCATCAGGGCGGTCCTTCGGGAGCATGACCTGGACACCGCCGAGGGCAGGGTGGAGGCGCTGCGCCGCACCGTGCCGCTAGTGGCCCGGATCAAGGACGTGTCGCTGCGCGACGAGTACGCCAGGCAGCTCGCCGGCTGGACCGGCTGGGAGGATGTGCCGACGGTGCTGCGCAGGGTGCGGGAGACGGCGGATGCCGCCGGCTCGGGCCCGGGCGCGCCGTCGCCGGCCCACGGTTTCCAGCAACGCCGGCGGCCCCGACCGTCCACGGTGGACGACGAGGTGCAGCCGACGCTGGACGGGCCGCGTCGTCCACGGCCGGATGACCCGCGGCTGTGGCCACAGCGCGAGGCGCTCAAGGTGGCGCTGCAGGCGCCCGCGCTGGCCGGACCGATCTACGACTCGATCCAGCCGGACGCGTTCACCGATCCCGCGTACGTTGCGCTGCACAGGGCGATCCTCGCCGCCGGCGGCACCACGGCCGGTCTCGCCGGGCCGGCGTTCCTGGACGTCGTAGCGGTGCACTGCCCGCAGCCCACGGTGCGGACGCTGCTCACCGAGCTGGCCGTCGAACCGCTCGAGGTCCGCTCGGCCGACGAGGCACGGTACGCCTCCGCGGTGCTCGCCCGGTTGCAGGAGACCGTCGTGCTGCGGGAGATCGCGCAGCTCAAGTCCAAGCTGCAGCGGTTGTCCCCGGTGGAGGACACGGTGGCCTACCACCAACTGTTCGGCGACCTGGTCGCGTTGGAGCAGTACCGCAAGGGGCTGGGGGAGCAGGCGCTGGGGGCGCTGGCATGACCCCGCGGTGGCTGCGCCGGCTGCTCGGCGATCCGCCGCCTGAGGGGTTCGACGGACGGCTGGGGAACGACGAGCGGGTACTGGGCAGCGCGCCCGCGGCCGGCGGGAGGCACCTCGTGGTCACCACGCTGGGGCTCTGGGTGCCGGACACCGCGGCGGAAGTGGAAGACGCCGGGGCGGTGTGGTATCGGCGGATCGGTTGGCACATGATCAGCAAGGCCACCTGGAACGGCAGGGTGCTCACCGTGATCGAGGCCGACGAGGTCGGCACCGAGCATGACGCCGTGCTGATCGCCGACCGGGAACCACGGCGGTTCACACTGCCCGAGCCGGCCAAGGTGCCCGAGCTGGTGCACGCCAGGGTCACCCGCTCGGTGCTGCACAGCGAGCGGGCCGATGGCGGCGACCTGGTGGTGCGCCGCAAGGTGCCCGGCCGTGACGGCGTGCGGGTGCAGATCCGCCGACGCCGGACTGGCGCGTGATCAGCTGGGATCCGCAGGTCTACCTGCGTGCCGCCGATGAACGGTCCCGCCCGTTCGTCGACCTGCTCGGCCGCATCGGCGCCGAGGACCCGCGTGGTCTGGTGGACCTCGGCTGCGGTCCTGGCAACCTCAGCCCGCTGCTGCGGCAGCGCTGGCCGCGGGCGAGACTCACCGCCATCGACTCCTCGCCGGACATGGTCACCGCCGCGCGGGAGGCCGGCATCGCTGCCGAGCTCGGGGACGTCACCAAGTGGGCCCCGGGCCAAGATGACGACGTCCTGGTGTGCAACGCCGTGCTCCATTGGGTGCCCGGCCACGCCGAGCTGCTCGGCCGCTGGGCCGGCCGACTGCCCAGCGGCGGGTGGCTCGCGTTCCAGGTGCCCGGCAACTTCACCGCCCCGTCGCACACGATCATCCGCGA
>DASXTS010000376.1:0-3223 GCA_036505275.1 Pseudonocardiaceae bacterium | reverse complement strand
CGATGGCCGCCCGGGTCGCCGCCCACTACGGCCAACCGCAGGACCTCGAGTGGGCCATCGACACCGACGGCAGGCTGTGGCTGCTGCAGGCCCGGCCGATGACCGCCCTGCCCGAACCGGTCACCTTCGCCGCGCCGGGACCGGGGCTGTGGATGCGCAACTTCCGCCTCGGCGAATGGCTCCCCGAGGCGGTCACCCCGCTGTTCGGCAGCTGGCTGCTGCCCGAGCTGGAGGCGGGATTCCTGGACGGGATGTACGCGTGCATCGGGGTGCGGGTGCCGTTTCGGTGGGCGCTGGTGCACGACTGGTACTACACCGCTACGCCGATCCCGTCACCGCGGCTGCTCGCCCGCGTGGTGGCACAGGGGCGTGGCCGGGCGGTCAGGACGCTGTGGCACGCGTTGGTGCGCGTCGGCCGCAACCCGGTGGCCGCCGACCGTGCCGTCCTCGCGGATCTGTACTGGCGCTGGCGCGAGGAGCAGTCGCCGCGCTATCGCGACCTGGTCGCTCGGGCCGAGGCCGAGGTGTCCGGCGCGTCCCCGGCCCGGGTCGTGCAGCTGGCCAGCGCGGTTGCCCGGGAAGCCGCGCAGTACATGTGGTTTCTGGCCATCGTCGGCGGCTCTGCCTGGAAGATCGAAGCTGGCCTCGCCCGGTTCTGCCGCGAACACCTGCCTGACACGATCCACCAGGTGGGCGGGGTGCATGTGCTGCTGCGTGGCCTGCCCGCGACCCAACCCGTCCCGGCCGTGCCGCATGCGGTGCAGAGCCTGGACTGGTACCACCCGGTCGCCGCCGAGCTGCCCGCCATCCCTACAGATCACAGTGCCGTCACCGCCCGGCACCGGCAGCTCGCCGCCGACCGCGAGGCCGCTCAGGCCGCCTGCCGCGCGGCGCTTAAGCCGGGCCGCCGGGCCGAGTTCGACGCGCTGCTGGAGGTCGCGCAACGGTATGCCGCGATCCGGGAAGAGCAGTCCCGCGACCTCACGATCGGCTGGCCGGTGCTGCGTGCCTGCGCCGCCCGCCTCGGCCAGCACCTGACCGAGCAGCATGTGCTCGCCACCCCCGACGATGTGCACTTCTGCACCCGGGCCGAGGTTGATGTCGCCGTGGCCGGGCAAGCCAGGCCGCTCGATAATGCAGCCGCCGACCGGCGCGTGACCTGGGAGCAGCACCGAAGGCTGGCCGCGCCAATCACGATCGGCCGGCCGCCGCGACTGGTCGGCGACGTCATCGACAACGCGGTCAGGGCGGCCCGCAGCGGGCAGCCCGCCGAGGGGGCGATCGTGGGCCATCCCGCCTCCGCCGGGCGCGCCACCGGCCCGGCACGGCTCATCCACGGACCCCAGGACTTCGAGCACTTCGCCGATGGCGAGGTGCTGGTCGCCAAGGCCACCTCTCCGGCGTGGACACCGCTGTTCGCCCACGCTGCCGCTGTGGTCACTGACGGCGGCACCCTCGCCGCACACGCCTCCCTGGTAGCCCGCGAGTACGGCATTCCTGCCGTCGTCGGCACTGGAAGCGCGACCAGCATCCTGTACACCGGGCAGATCGTCACCGTCGACGGCAATGTGGGCACCGTCACCCCGGCGATGGCCGTGGAGCATTCAGATGCTCAGCCGTGACGTCTTCGGCCTGCCGATCCCAGACGCTGGACCGGTCTTCGCGATCGCACTGACCGTGCACATCGCCGCCGGGCTGACCGCCGTGATCGCTGGTGGCCTCGCCGCCACCGCGACCAAGCGCCCCGGCCGTCACCCGAAGGCTGGCCGAGCCTACCTAGTCGCCCTCGGTTTCATCTTCGCCACCGCGGCCATCATGTCCACGATCCGCTGGCGGGAGGACGCACACCTGTTCGCGATCGCCTGCGTCGCTGCCGGGCTCGGCCTGTTCGGCTGGCGTGCCCGGCGGCGGCAGCGGCCCGGCTGGCCTACCCGGCACGCGATCGGCATGGGCGGCTCCTACATCGCCTTGTTGACCGGCTTCTACGTCGACAACGGCCCGTTCCTGCCACTGTGGAACCGGCTGCCGCACCCGTCCTACTGGCTGCTACCCAGCCTGATCGGGGTGCCGTTGATCTGGTGGGCACTGCGCCGCTTCCACGCCCGCGAAAGTGCGGCAGAACCGCGCCGCCGAGCGCATGCGTGACCTGTCGCTCGCACGCCGGCAAGATCACCGTGCGATGAACGTGCGATTAGCTGCGGTAACCGCCGGTCAATCGGGGTCCCTGACAGTCCATTGACGATGTGACATCCGAAAGCGCTCACAAGACTGCGAAGCACTCTGCCGAAGACCCAAGGTCGAGCATGGTCGGGATGGCCGGATTTGAACCGACGACCTTCCGCTCCCAAAGCGGACGCGCTACCAACCTGCGCCACATCCCGTCGTCCCAGACACTCGCTGCGAAGCTTATCGGCGATCAGGACAGATCACTCACTGCTTACTCGGCGTGAGCGACCGGGTGCCAGTCTCTGTGGCACGATGGTCTCCGCGCGGGTGTAGCTCAATGGTAGAGCTCCAGCCTTCCAAGCTGGTGGTGCCGGTTCGATCCCGGTCACCCGCTCCACCGGGCCCCGCGTGACCTTCACATGGAACGCGTGATCGCCAAGCTCGCCGCTGGCCATCGGTGTGGATAATGCTGCCAGCCGCGCCGGCGCGCTGTGGGCCGCCCACCGTGGGGTCCAGCTGAAGGCGGCACCGGGGCGGGACTTCGTGCTGAACCCAAGGGCGCTTAGTTCGGCATGCTTGCGGGTGAGCGATGAGTTTGCCGGTGCCGCGGCGTCTTACCGGCAACGAGGACCCGCCGTAGATTCCCGGGAGGAGTATCACGCATGCGAGCCGACCTAGACCCTGAGCACCGCGACCTACCGTCCGGGCTGCCGAAACCGGCGCAACGGGCCCTGGCCGCCGCCGGGTACACCAGCCTGGACCAACTCGCCCAGGTCAGCGAGGCAGACCTCGGCCGACTGACGGGGTTGGCCCAAACGCGATCGGGAAACTGCGGCGAGCTCTCGCCGAGAGCGGCCTTTCCTTCGCCACGAACAGTTGAACCCCAACAATGTGCCGACCGTCCCCCGCCTTACGATGAGCCGACGCCCTTCGATCTTGGCCATCCCATCGCCGTGCCGGTCGTTGTCGCTGTGTGGCCAGGTGGTGGGGGACGTCACCCGGGACTGAGTCGTTGGTCCCTGGGTGACAGCCTGGCTACGCGAGGTGTGACTGGTGC
>DASXTS010000375.1:0-7838 GCA_036505275.1 Pseudonocardiaceae bacterium | reverse complement strand
GGCAGGTCTTCGTGCCGCTGCTGTTCCCGGTCGCGGCCCTGTCCCTGCCCGGCGCCATCACCACCCTGCTGACCACCGGTCAGGGCAGCGGCGCGATCGGGCTGGTGCTGTTCGGCATGCTCGGCGGCATCGCGCTGGGGCCTGTTCGACATGTGCGGCGGGCCCTGGTCGACCCGGTGGCTTGACCGGACCTTGGTCCTGGTCTTGATCGGGTTCCTGGTCGTCACCCTGCTTGTGGCTTGTTCGGCGTGGCCGATATGGCGGGGGTCACGGGCGTGGACGCAGCGGTGCGGGAACGGTCTCACCGTGCCGACAACCGACGTTCAGTAATTGTCCGCAGGCAGCCATGGTCGCGCTGCATCGCAAGCGGCGCGTCCGACATCCAGGAGGTCTGGGCGGCCGTCCCGAGTCAAGTCCACCGGTCCGGCCGGTTGCGGTACCTACTCATCATCTCATCATCTGATCATGAGGTGACCGTTGTGGTTTTTTGGGCGCCGCGCGGGGAAATTGTCCGTCGTCCATTTCCCGCGCGGCGCTCGTTGCGTTTTCTCCGCGGATAGTGTTGCAATTCGGTGCCGGGCGGGTAGAATCGGTCGGGTGGGGAGGGGAATGTGGCAACACGACAGCACCGAACTGGTGCACGCCCTCCGCGACCTCGAAACCCGCATCCGCCAAGACTACGCCGCGCAACTCGAGCTCATCGCCGAGCTGGAAACCCGAAATGTCGCCGGCGAACGCGGCTACCCGAGCTTGGCCGAATTCCTGCGGGGCGTGCTGCGTATCAGCCGTAGCGAAGCCAACCGGCGCATCGAACAAGCGCACGCCGTCACCGAGGTCGACCTGGTCTGCGGCGGCACCGTCGAGGCAGCGCTGCCGGCCACCGCGGCCGCGCTGCGCGCCGGCGAGCTGGGGCCCGAGCACGTGGCCACCATCGCCAGGACCCTCACCGGGCTGCCGTCGTCGATCACCCTGGACCAGCGGCGGCACGCCGAGGACGTGCTGGTACGGGCCGCCGGCACCATGGACGCCGGCACCCTGACCAAGCTCGGTGAGCAGGTGCGCGCCCGGCTGGACCAGGACGGGAAACCGCCGGCGGAGGTGGACCTGGTCAACCCGGTCAACGAGCTGCACTTCGTCACCAAACGCGACGGGCGGCTGGCGTTTCGCGGTGAGCTGGACCCGGAGGCCTCCGCGCTGTTCCACACCGTGATCAGCCCCGTGGCCAAGCCCCGACCCGGCACCGACGTGGGTCCGGACCCGCGCACCCCGGCCGAACGCCACGGCGAGGCGCTGGTCGAGATCCTGCACCTGGCCGCCGCCAATGCCGAGCTGCCCACGCAGGCCGGCGAGAGGCCGCACGTGCTGGTCACCATCCCGCTGCGGGACCTGCGCGACGGGCTGGGCACCGCGCTGCTGGACGGCGCCGGATTGCTGGACGCCGCCTCGGCGCGGCGCATCGCCTGCGATTGCAAAGTTGTCCCGGTGGTGCTGGGCGCCAACTCCGAACCGCTGGACATTGGGCGCGGCAGCTACACCGTCTCCACCGGCCAACGCCGCGCGCTGATCGTGCGGGACGGGGGCTGCGCATTCCCGGGCTGCAGTCGTCCGCACCGTTGGTGCCATGGGCATCATGTCACCCACTGGGCCGATGGTGGGCCGACCGACCTGAATAATCTGCTCCTACTCTGTGGTTTTCACCACCGATTGATCCACCATTCGGAGTGGGAGTGCGCCATCGTCAATGGGCGACCGGAGTTCTATCCACCACCGTATATTGATCCATTACGACGACCCCGACGAAACACGGTGCACCCATGCGCGGCCTGATAAGACGAAAGGCCCGCGGGACTCCGAACGGTCCCGAAGCACGCTGGCCAAGACCTGGCCAAGACCGGTGCTTCGGGACCGACCCGACCCCATGGACCCCCCATGGACCCCATGGACCGATGCCGCCGCCGAGCAACAGGACACGCGCCGTATCCACCCAGACCCAGACCTGACCCAGACCCAGGGAAACACGACGTGGCCTCGACAGCACCGATAGCACAAGCCATGTGGACTGCCAGTGGCAGCGCCGCGGGGCCGGTGGGGGCAGGCCGTCTGGCCTGCCCACAAGGACCGGCCAAGCCAGGGGCCGCCGAGGCTCACCGGTCAAGGGTTGCCCGACAGGGCAATCGCCGAAAGGCGACGCCGCAGGCGCCCTTGAACGGTGAGGAGCGGCCCCGCACAATCCCGCGGCGCCCCAGCCCCAGCCCCAGACCCAGACCCAGCGCCAACCCCAGACCCAGACCCAGCCCTAACCGCCAACGCCGGACCCGACTCAGTTCGCGGTCCAGCCGCCGTCCATGACGATGGAGGCGCCGGTGACGAACGAGGCGGGTTCGGAGCACAGGTAGGCGACCAGCTCGGCGACGTCGTCGGGTTCGATCAGGCGCTTGATGGCGCTGCGGGCGAGGAGCACCTGGCTGACGACGTCGGATTCCGGGATGCCGTGGGTGGCGGCCTGGGCGGCGATCTGGCTCTCGACCAGCGGGGTGCGGACGTAGCCGGGGTTGACGCAGTTGGAGGTGACGCCGTGCGGGGCGCCCTCCAGGGCGATCACCTTGGACAGACCCTCCAGGGCGTGCTTGGCGGTGACGTACGCGGACTTGTACGGCGAGGCCCGCAGGCCGTGCACCGACGAGATGTTCACCACGCGACCCCAGCCACGTTCGTACATCGTCGGCAGCGACGCGCGGACCAGGCGGAACGGGGCTTCCACCATGAGGCGCATGAGCTGGGAGAACACCTCGGGCGGGAACTGCTCGACTGGCGCGACATGCTGCCGGCCGGCGTTGTTGACGATGACGTCGGCGCGCACCTCCAGAGCGTCGACCGCGGCGAGGTCGGACAGGTCGACGGTGAGCGGCGTGCCACCGATGTCGGCGGCGACCCGTTCCGCCGCGGCGCCGTCGAGATCGGCGACGATGACGTGCGCGCCGGCCTTGGCCAGCCGGCGGGCGCAGGCCCGGCCGATGCCGCTGCCGCCGCCGGTGACCAGCGCGGTCCGCCGGTCCAGCCCGCTACTCATGCCTTCTCCAGCTCGTGAGTCAGCGCCGGCTCGCCGGCGTCCACGTCGACACCGGGCGGCCGCGGCCGCCGTCGCTCGCGCCACAGCGCCAGTAGGTGGCTGGTGGTGCCCCACAGCCCGCGGCGGAACAGCATGACGACGACGATGAACACCGAGCCGGTGACGATGCCGATGCCCTCGAAGCCCGAGGTCGCGAGGAAGTCCTCGAGCTGTACGACCAGCGCGGCGCCCAGGATCGGACCCCACAGCGTGCCGATGCCGCCGAGCACGACCATCATCACCACCTTGCCCGAGGTCGGCCAGTACACCTCCTGCAGGGAGACGAAGCCGTGGCTGGCCGCGAACAGCCCGCCGGCCAGGCCGGCGAGGGTGGCCGACAGCACGAACGCGAGCAGCTTGTACCGGTCGACCGGGTAGCCGAGGGCGCGGGCCCGCGCCGGGTTGTCCCGGATCGCCACCAGCACCCGACCGAACGGCGAGTGCACCACCCGCCAGGCCGCCCACAGGCCGAGCAGCACGATCGGCAGGCCGGCGTAGTAGAAGAAGAACGGGTCGGAAAGGTCCACCCCGAAGAACTCCCGCGGCACCGCCTGCAGCCCGTTCTCGCCGCCGGTGAGAACGCGCCACTGGTTGGCCACGAAGTACACCAGCTGCGCGAACGCCAGCGTGACCATGGCGAAGTAGATGCCGGTGCGGCGCACCGACAGGTAGCCGATCGGCACCGACAGCACGGCGGCCGCCACCGCGCCGGCCAGCACGGCGACCACGAACGGCAATCCGGTGTGGATGGCCACCAGGCCCGAGGCGTACGCGGCGCAACCCCAGAACGCCGCGTGCCCGAACGACAGCAGACCGGCGTAACCGAGCAGCAGGTCCACCGACACCGCGAAGAGTGCCCAGGCCGCGATGTCCATTGCCACCGGCGGGTACATCACCCACGGCAGCACCAGCGCGATCAGCAGCCCGACCGCCACCGGCACCAGCCGCAACCACTGTCTCACGCCGGCGCCTCCTCACGCCCGAACAGCCCGGCCGGCCGCCACAGCAGCACGACGGCCATCAGCAGGAACACCAGGGTCTGGGCCAGCGTCGGCGTGTACAGGTTGGCCAGCGCCTGCAGCAGACCGACGCCGAACCCGGCGACCACCGAGCCGAAGATCGAGCCGAGGCCGCCGATCACCACCACGGCGAACACGGCGATCACCAGGTCCGCGCCCATCAGCGGGTTCACCGCGCGCATGGGCGCGGCCAGCACGCCGGCCAGCCCGGCCAGCGCGATGCCGAAGCCGAACACCGGCGTCACCCACCTGCCGACGTTGATGCCGAGCGCGCCGGTGAGCTCGGGTCGCTCGGTGGCCGCCCGAACGATCACCCCCACCCGGGTGCGGGTCAGCACGAACCACACCAGCGCGCACACCAGCAGCGAACTGACCAGCACGAACACCTGGTAGGCCGGGTAACCGAAGAGGCCGAGGTTCACCGAGCCGGTCAGCCCGCCCGGCTGCGGGTACGGCTGCGACTGGACGCCGTACTCCCGTTTGACGAGGTCCTGCAGCACCAGTGTCAGGCCGAACGTCAGCAGGAAGTTGTACAGCGGGTCCAGGCCCCGCAGCCGGTGGATGAACAGCCGCTCCAGCACCATGCCGAACACCGCGAGCAGCACCGGCACGATCAACAGCGCCAGCCAGAACCCGACACCGGCCTCCACCAGCAGGATGTACGCCCCGAACGCGCCGAGCATGTAGCACGCGCCGTGCGCAAAGTTGACCACACCCAGCATGCCGAAGATCACTGCCAGGCCGAGGGCCAGCAGCGCGTAGAACGCGCCGCTGACCAGGCCGTTGAAGCACTGTTGCAGGAAGCTGGTCACGAGAACGTGCAGCCGCTCTGGTCCGCCGGCCGGAACGCCTGGTCGGCCGGAATGGTACGGATGATCTTCTCGTAGTCCCACTCGCCCTTGACCTCGCTGGACGGCTTGACCTCGGCGAGGTACGCGTCGTGCACCATGCGGTGGTCCTCGGCGCGGATCTTGCCGTTGCGGGCGAAGAAGTCGTTGAACGTGTAGCCCTCGAGCTGCTTGACCACGTCGTCCGCGGCGTCGCTGCCGGCCCGCTGGATGGCCTCCAGGTACTGCATGGCCGCCGAGTAGTTGGCCGCGTGCGCGAACGTCGGCACCTTTCCGGTGCGCTGCTTGAACTTCTCCGCGAACGCGCGGTTCTGGTCATCGAAGTTCCAGTACCAGGCGTCGGTGAACCGGGTACCGGCGAACGCGTCCGGGCCGAGCGAGTGGATGTCGGTGATGAACATCAGCCCGACGGACAGCTTGATGCCCTGGTCGCGCAGCTTGAACTCGTTGTACTGCTTCACCAGGTTGATCAGGTCACCGCCGGCCTGCATGGTGCCGAGCACGTTCGGCTTGGGGGACAGGGTCGGCGCCTTGAGCAGGAAGGTGGAGAAGTTGTCGTTGGGGAACGGCGTGGGATCCTTGCCGATCACCGTGCCACCGGCCTTCTGGATCGCCGCGGTGAAGCTGCGCTCCATGTCCTGCCCGAACGCGTAGTCCGGGTAGACGATGTACCAGTTCTTGCCGCCCTCGGAGGTCACCGTGGTGCCGGTGCCGTTGGCCAGCATGTATGTGTCGTACGCGTAGTGGAACGTGTACTTGTTGCACTGCTTGCCGGTCAGCTCGGTGGTGGCGGCCGTGACGTTCATGTAGATCTTCTTCTTCGACTTGGCCACGTTCGCCACCGCGAGCGCGGCCGACGAGGTCGGCACGTCGAGGATCACGTCGGCCTGCTGGCGGTCGTAGAGCTCCTGCGCCTTGGTGTTGGCGATGTCGGGCTTGTTCTGGTGGTCGGCGGTGACCACCTCGATGTTGCGGGTGGCGGCCTTGTCGCCGTGCTTGTTCTTGAAGTCGTCGACGGCCATCTTCACGGCCTCGACGGAGTTCTTCCCGGACAGGTCGGCATAGACGCCCGACTGGTCGTTCAGCACCGCCAGGACGATCTTGTCGCCACTGATCTTGGCGCCACCCCCGCCGGACGGCCCGCCCCGGCCGCCGCACGCGGTGAGCAGCAGGGCACCGGCGGACAGTGCCGCCACCGCCACGGTGGTCGTGCGTCGCATCGTTTCTCCTCACTAGTTCGGATGCCGGTTGGCTGCCCCAGGTCTATATGCCCAGGTGCGCGAGCAGCTCTCGCTCCCGCTGCTTGACTTCGCTGTTGTCCAGCTCCTCGACCACCCGGCCCTCGGCCAGCAGGTAGTGCCGGTCGGCGACGGTGGCGGCGAAGTGCAGGTTCTGCTCGATGAGCAGCACGGTGACGCCGTGCGCCTTGACCTCGCGCAGGATCGACCCGATCTGGCGCACCAGCAGCGGGGACAGGCCCTCGGTCGGCTCGTCGCAGAGCAGCAGCCGCGCGCCCATCCGCAGCACCCGCGCGATGGCCAGCATCTGCTGCTCGCCGCCGGAGAGCTTGGTCCCAGGGAAGCGGCGGCGCTCCCTGAGCACGGGGAATGTCTCGTAGATCTTCTTCAACGGCCACGGTTCGGGGCCGACCTCCGGCGCCAGCGTGAGGTTCTCCTCGACCGACAGGCTGGCGTATATGCCCCGGTCGTCCGGCACGTAGCCGAGGCCGGCGCGCGCCCTGCGGTGCGGCACCAGCCGGTCGAGCGCCCCGGTGCCAGCCAGCTCGATCCGGCCGGACTGCTGCCGGTGCAGGCCCATCACGCAGCGCAGCAGCGTGGTCTTGCCCGCGCCATTGCGTCCGACCAGCGTGACGAGCTGGCCGGCGGGCACCTCGACGGAGACCTCGCGCAGCACGCGGGCCTCGCCGTACCACGCGGACAGGCGGTCAATGCTGAGCACTTGGCTCCCCCAGGTATGCGGTGACGACCCGCGGGTCGTTCCGGACCTCCTTGTATGGGCCCTCGACCAGGATCGAGCCGAGCTGCAACACGCTGACCCGGTCGGCGAGGCTGGCCACCACGCTCATGTTGTGCTCGACCAGTACCACCGTGCGGCCTTTGCGAACGCGGGCGATGAGGGCCACCGTCCGCTCGACGTCCTCCACGCCCATGCCGGCCGTCGGCTCGTCCAGCAGCAGCACTCGCGGCGAGAGCGCCAGCGCCACCGCGAGCTCCAGCGCGCGCTTGAAGCCGTACGACAGCGCGCCGGCCCGTTCCTCGGCGTGCTTGGCCAGCCCCACCTCGGCGAGCAGTTCGCGGGCCCGGTCGGAGAACCGGTCGAGTAGCCGCTCGGTTCGCCAGAACCGCCAGCCGAGCCGGGTGCCGCCGGCCAGCGCCAGCTCGACGTGCTCGCGGGCGGTCATCCGTGGGAACAGCGTGGTGATCTGGAAGGACCTGGCGACGCCGAGCCGGGCGATCCGCTCGGGCGGATTGCCAGTGATGTCCTGCCCGTCCAGCAGGATCTGCCCGGCCGACGGCCGCAGGAAGCCGGTGAGCAGGTTGAACAGCGTGGTCTTGCCGGCGCCGTTCGGCCCGACGAGCGCGTGCACGCTGCCGTCGGCCACGTCGAGGTCGACGTCCTTGACCGCGCGGAAACCGCGGAACTCCTTGACCAGGCCGCGGGCCTGGATCATCGGTCGGGCCGACATGCGTGCCGAGGTTAGGGCGATGTGGTGGCTCGGACCATGTGTGTGGCCGCCATACAAGCCGGGAGATGAATGACTTCCGAGCCCATGCCGTGCTGGCGCACAATCCGGATATGACCCGCAGCCTGCTGCAACTGCTCGCTGCCGACGCCTCCGGG
>DASXTS010000374.1:0-4357 GCA_036505275.1 Pseudonocardiaceae bacterium | reverse complement strand
GGCGGGAGTCGGCCTGGACACCGCTACGCATCAAGACATTCCGGGTGCTGTGGCTGGCCCAGCTGGGCAGCATGATCGGCACCTGGATGCAGACCGTGGGCGCGCAGTGGCTGCTGGTCGAGGAGGGGGGCGCGCCGGCGCTGGTTGCGGCCGTGCAGGTGGCGGCGATGCTGCCGGCGCTGGTGCTGGCGCTGCCGGCCGGCGCCCTGGCCGACATCCTGGACCGGCGGCGCATGCTGATCGGCGTTCAGGTGTTCCAGGCGTGCGTCGCGGTTGCGCTGACCGCCCTGACCGTGGCCGACCGGATGTCGCCCGCGCTGCTGCTGACGTTCACCTTCCTGCTCGGCTGCGGCATCACGCTGACCCTGCCCGCCTACCAGGCGCTCATCCAGGAGATCGTGCCGCGGGCGCAGGTCCGCTCGGCGGCGGCGCTGGGCGGGGTAGCGGTCAATGGGGCTCGCGCCGTTGGCCCGGCGCTGGCCGGCTTGATCATCGCCCAGGTCGGGGCCGGCGCGGTGTTCGCGCTGAACGTCGTCAGCTACCTGGCGCTGATCCTGGTGCTGGCCCGGCTGCGCCGACCGAAGCAGCCCGAGGTGGAGATCCCCGAGCGGTTCACCAGCGCGATCCGAGCCGGTCAGCGTTACGTGCGGCACTCGCCGGTGGTGCGGCGGATGCTGCTGCGCGTCGCGCTGTTCGTGCTGCCTGGCGCGGCGCTCTGGGCGCTGCTGCCGCTGGTCGCCAGCCGGCTGCTGGGAGCTGGGCCGACCGGGTACGGCGTGCTGCTCGCGGCGCTGGGTGCCGGTGCGGTGGTCGGCGCTGATCTGCTGCCAAGGGCCAACCGCCGGCTCTCGCCGAACCGCCTGCTGCTGATCGCCGGGGCGGCCTTTACCGCCTCCCTGGTGGCCTGCGTGCTGGTCCGCAACCTTGTCGTGCTCGCGGTGCTGCTGATCCCGGCGGGGACCGCGTGGCTATGGTCGCTGATGACGGTGACCGGGGCGTTGCAGCTGTTCCTGCCGGCGTGGGTGCGCGCCCGTGGGCTGTCCATGTTCAACATCGTCTTCGCCGGTGGCCAGGCCATCGGGGCATTCCTCTGGGGTCTGCTCGCACAGTTGTGGGGGTTGCAGCCCACCTTCCTCGCCGCGGCCGCGGTGATGGCGCTCGGCACGGCGACGGTCCTGGTGTGGCCGCTGCACAACGTCGCAGGCATTGGCCGCGAACTGGCCGTCCTCCCCGACCCCGTGCTGGCCGAGGAGCCAGACCCCGAGCACGGTCCGGTGCTGGTCACGCTGACCTACACCGTCGAGGACGGCCAGAGCCCCGCCTTCCTCGACGCGATGGCCAAGGTCCGCAGGTCCCGGCTGCGCACCGGTGCGCGCAGTTGCGAGCTGTACCAGGACGGCGCCGATCCTTCCCAGTTCATGCTGGTGTCGGAGTACGAAACCTGGGGGGAGCACCTGCGCCAGCACACTGGCCGGCTGACGGTCTTCGACCAGCAGTTGTACGAGGCGGCCACTGCCCTGGCGGCCGGACCGCCCGAGGTGCGGCACATGTTGGTCCCCGCGGATCGGTCTTGACGCGGCACCGTCCCGGTCGTCGGCGCCATGACGCCCGTTGCCACGGCCACGATACCTAGCTCGGGGCTAGGTGTTCTTCCAGCGCGAAGTCCCTGCGCGGCAAGAACGCTGGCATGAGGACTGGTCGGGATCGAGGGACGCGGGAGGACCGTTGGCAGAGGCGCGCCTGGCGGCCGAGGCAGCCGTTGACGAGCCGGACGGCATCGTCGGCCGGCTTGCCGACCAGCTGTGGCAGGCCGAGGTCGACCGGCGGCCGATCGAACCGATCACGGACTCCCACGACGGGCTCACCATCGAGGACGCGTACGCCGTCCAGACCGTGAACATCGAGCGCCGGGTGGCGGCGGGGCGGGTGATCAAGGGCCGCAAGGTCGGCCTGACCTCGCGGCCGATGCAGCAGTTGCTCGGCGTCCACGAGCCCGACTTCGGGGTGCTGCTGGACGACATGTTCGTCGACGACGGCACCCACGTGGAGTTGCCGACGCTGATCCAGCCGCGGGTCGAGGCCGAGATCGCCTTCGTCATGGCGAGGGACCTGGCCGGCCCCGGCGTGACCGTCACCGACGTGCTCACCGCGACCGCCGGGGTGCTGCCCGCGATCGAGATCGTGGACAGCCGCATCACGGAGTGGCGGATCCGGATCGTCGACACGGTGGCCGACAACGCCTCCTCCGGCCGGCTGGTGATCGGCGGACGGATCACCCCGGTGACCGCCGTGGACCTGCGGCTGACCGGGATGCTGTTCTACCGCAACGGGGTGCCGATCGACAGCGGCGCCGGCGCGGCGGCATTGGGCAACCCGGCGTGCTGCGTGGCGTGGCTGGCGAACAAGCTCGGCGAGCTGGGTGCCGGGCTACGGGCCGGGGATGTGGTGCTGCCCGGCGCGCTACACCGGATGGTGCCGGTGCGCCCGGGCGATGTGTTCACCGCGGAGTTCGCCCGGCTTGGCCACGTGACGGTCGGCTTCAGCGGGGGTGACCGGTCGTGATCGATGCGAGGGTCGTCGCCGACAGGCTGATCGAGGCCGAGCGCAGCCGGACGCCGCTGCGCCCGTTCACGCACTCGTACCCGTTCCTGGACACGGAGACCGCGTACAAGGCGCAGTGGCACGTCGTCGAGCACCGCCTGGCGGGGGGCGAGGACCTGGCCGGCGCCAAGCTCGGGCTGACCAGCAGGGTGAAGCGGGATGCCCTCGGCATCCAGGAACCGGTGTACGGCTGGCTGACCACCGGCATGCTGGTGACCAGCGGCCAGCCTATCCCGCTGAGTCGGCTGATCCACCCGCGGGCCGAGCCCGAGCTGGCGTTCCTGATCGGCAAGGGCCTGGAACCGCCGGCGACGATCGGCACCGTACTGGCCGCGACCGAGAGCGTCTGCGGCGCCATCGAGGTGGTGGACTCCCGCTACGCCAGCCGGTTCCGGCTCCAGGACTCGGTGGCGGACAACGCGGGTGCGGCGTGCGTAGTGCTCGGCTCGACGGTGCGCCGGCCGAGCGATCTGGTGGACCTCAAGCTGGTCGGCTGTGTGTTCCGCGCGGCCGGCGAGCTGGTCGGGACCGCGGCGGCCGGCGCCGCGATGGGCCACCCCGCGGCCGCGGTCGCCTGGCTGGTCAACACCCTCGGCCAGCGCGGCCAGTACCTGCGGGCCGGGTCCATCGTGCTGTCCGGCGGCCTGACCGCCTCGGTGCCGCTGCGGCCGGGCGCGGTGGTGTCCGCGGAGTTCGACGGCCTCGGTTCGGTCCACGCCTTCGCATCAGCCTTCGCATCAGCCTTCGCATGAAGGGAAGTGCTCCTGACATGCCGGAGGTGACCATCCTGCCGGACGGCGCGACGGTCGTCGCGAATGACAACGAGACCATGCTGGCCGCGCTTGCCAGAGCCGGCCTGCGCTACCGCATCGGCTGCCGCCGCGGTGGCTGCGGCATCTGCAAGCTGCAGATGCCGCTGGGCGAGGTCCGGTACGAGCGGCCGGTGGCCGAGAGCGTGCTCAGCGACGACGAGAAGGTGGCCGGCATCGTCCTGAGCTGCCGCGCGGTGCCCATTACCAATGTGGTCGTCGAACTACAGGAAGGCGACAAGCTGCGCCGGGTCCTGCCCTTTGGCTTCGCCTCCGGGAAACTATCGAAAGGAATCGGGACATGAGCGTGATGCGGCTCGGGTTTGTGCATATTCGGGTGACGGATCTGGAGGAGGCGCGTAACCACTACTCCAACACGCTGGGCATGAACATCGTGCACGAGGAGCCGGGCAAGCTGTGGCTGAAGTGCTGGGACGAGTACGACCACCACTCCCTGGTGCTGGAGGAGGGCGGCGTCGGCCTGGTCAAACTCGGCTACAAGGTCGAGAACGAGAACGACCTGGTCAGCTACGAGCAGCGGGCCCAGCGCTTCGGCGCCAGCACCGCGCGGGTCTCGAAGGGCGAGAACCTGACCGTCGGCGACGGGGTGCGGATCACGTTGCCGTCGGAGCAGGTCATCGAGCTGTACAACGAGATCGAGTACTCCGGTACCGACACCGGGGCGCTGAACCCGGACCCGTGGCCGCGGGACGCCCGCGGCTGCGCCGTGCACTGGATCGACCACGCCCTGGTGCCGGCCGAGGACCCCGGCCTGGTGGAGCGGTTCTTCATGGAGGTGCTGGACTTCCACGCCGCCGAACGGGCGATCACCAACATCTCGCACCCGGAGGTGCTGGGCTCCTGGATGGCCTGCGGGGAGTCCCCGCACGACTTCGCCGTGGTGAAGGGCCCCAACGGCAAGCTGCACCACTTCGCCTACCACCTGG
>DASXTS010000373.1:0-1773 GCA_036505275.1 Pseudonocardiaceae bacterium | reverse complement strand
ACCAACCGCGAGGCGACGCGGTTGCCGATGGCCCAGATCAACCAGCAGGTCCACCAGCTCCCCAGAGGTGCGGTGCTCGGCTTACCACGGTTGCCGGCCAGCTCCACGTCCCGGACGACCTGGAAGGGGAACCACAAGCTGACGATCGGCACCCACCAGCCGAGCCAGACCCAGACCCTGCCGCGCTGATGGGGAGTTCCGGGGGAGAGTCTCTCCGCGTTGCTGCGGGCCTTGCCGAGCCACAGGCAGGTCACGATGTACGCCGCCACCAGCGCGGGCAGGAAGGCGAACGAGATCACGTCGTACGACGTCGTCACGGTGAGTGCGTCGCGGCCCTCGCGACCCGCCTCGGCGAAGGCTCTCCCGGCCGGCCAGGCGGCGATGCTGATCATGGCCTGCACTGCCAGCACGACGCCCGAGAGCACGATCGTGGCCGTCCCCAGTCCGTTGGGCGCCGCCACCGGCTGACCCGGGAAGGTGGAGGGCTGCGCCCATCCGGTTGCCGGCTCGCCGCCCGGCGAGGTCGGGTACGGCGTCGCGTCGTACCGCGGCCCAACCGGAGGTCCTGGTGGTGGCAGCTGCTGGTCGGACATCGGGTCCCCCTTGTTTTGTTGGGTCTGATCGGTGCCGCTTTGCCGGCGCGCACCGGGACGAACCGCCGAATCGTAAGCGTTCGGCGGCCCCAGCGGTAGCCACCTGCCGCCCGCATGCCCCGTCGCAAGCCGGTTTCCACAGCCGGACCGACCAGAGTGCGCGTACGGCGGCGCCTCCTGACAGAATGCGAGCCATGTCCACGACGACTGCTCCGGTGGTGGCTGCCTCGGCCGCCGCGTCGGGCACCGCGCGCCCCCGAGTCCTGTCCGGGATCCAGCCGACGGCCGACTCGTTCCACTTCGGGAACTACCTGGGCGCGCTCCGGCAGTGGGTGGACCTCCAGCACGACCACCAGCCGTTCTTCTTCATCGCCGACCTGCACGCGATCACCGTCGCCCAGGACCCCAAGCTGCTGCGCGAGCGCTGCCTGCGGGCGGCCGCGCAGCTGCTCGCGATGGGCATCGACCCGGCCCGGTCCGCGATCTTCATCCAGAGCCAGATCCCGGCGCACGCCGAGCTGGGCTGGATCCTGCAGTGCATCACCGGCTTCGGCGAGGCGCGGCGGATGACGCAGTTCAAGGACAAGTCCGCCAAGGGCGGCGAGGGCGCCGCCAGCGTCGGGCTGTTCACGTACCCGATCCTGCAGGCGGCCGACATCCTGCTCTACCGGCCCCACTACGTTCCGGTCGGCGAGGACCAGCGCCAGCACCTCGAGCTCACCCGCGACCTGGCGCAGCGGTTCAACCACCGCTACAAGAAGACCTTCCGGCTGCCCGAGCCCTACATCCTCAAGGCCACCGCGAAGATCCTCGACCTGCAGGACCCGAGCGCCAAGATGTCGAAGTCGGCGTCCGCGCCCGGCGGCATCATCGAGATGCTCGACGACCCCAAGGTGAGCGCCAAGAAGATCCGCTCCGCGGTCACCGACTCCGGCAGCGAGATCAGCTTCGACGCCGACAAGAAGCCGGGCATCAGCAACCTGCTCACGATCTACTCCGCACTGGCCGAGCGTTCCATCAGCTCGCTCGAGGAGGAGTACGCCGGTCGCGGCTACGGCGACCTCAAGAAGGACCTCGCCGAGGTCGTGATCGACTTCGTGACCCCGTTCCGCGACCGCACCCTGGAGCTGCTCGACGACCAGGCACACCTGACCGCCGTACTCAAGAAGGGGCAGCAGCA
>DASXTS010000372.1:0-1597 GCA_036505275.1 Pseudonocardiaceae bacterium | reverse complement strand
GGTGTGCTCGGCGACTCGCACTGCGCCCGGGGTGACCACCACCTGGCCCGGCTCCACAGCTCCGGTCTTGGGCAGGCCAAGGTCGGCCTGCCAACTCCGCGCGGCCTCGGTCGTGGCCGCGGTATAGGTCTTGTCTACGGTGAACCCGGCGTAGCCCAGCTTCGACAGGTTCTCCTCGAACTGCTTGATATCGCTGCCCTCGACGCCCGCGCGCAGCGTCCGATACAGCGGCAGCGATCCATAGAGCGCGACCACCGGTCGCTCGTCGACCTTGAACAGCGGCTCGCCCCGCGTGACCGTGGAGCCCACCGGCGCGATCCAGGTCAGCGTGCCCCGTCCGGCGGCCGCCCTGATCGGGGCCGGATCGCCGTAGCCCAGCGTGCCCGACACTTTCTTGGTTTCCACCAGCGTGGTCCTGGTGACCTTCGCGGTGGCGGGAGGCAACGCGGGGTTGGCCGCTGGTTGCTTGGCGGCCGATCCCCAGGCCAGCGCCAGTCCGCCAACCGCCCCACCGAGGATCACCACCGCGGCGCCGGTGATCAGGAGCTTGGGCCTCATCGATGGTCGCCTCCGCCGGGCAGCTTCTGGCGGCAGGTCTCCATCGCGGCGCGGAACGTCGGGTCGTCTTGCTGCTCGTGGCCGGCGCCGCGCAACCGCCCATCGGCGTCCGGGTCGGGGAAGTCGGGCAGACCGTTGGCGCGCATGCACTGCGAGAACTCGCGCATCTGCTCCACAGTGGCCGGGTCGGATCTTTGATGTTCGCCGCCTGGGGCCAGGTCGCGGCACTTCTCCTGCGCGGCGCGGAACTTCGGGTTGTCTTGCTGCTCGTGGGCGGGGCCGCGCAACCGCCCGTCGGCGTCCGGGTCGGGAAAGTCGGGCACACCGTTGTCCCGTATGCACTGCGCGTACGCGCGGCCCGCCTCCGCCTTGTCGACCGGGGCGACGCCGTTTCGGTTGTTCTGTCCGCACGCGGCCAGCACCAGCAGCGGCACCACCAGCAACGCCGGCACCAGACGTCGAGCCTGCCGCTTTCCTGTCATGCGCGTCCTTTCATGCACACCAGTTCACCCGACAGGCCGTTAGAGCGGCGCGAGGGATTCCCTAACACCGCCCTAACATCGGGACCGGGCATGATGGGCAGATGCGGGTTCTGGTGGTGGAAGACGAACGGCTGCTTGCCGACACGATCACTGCGGGTCTGCGCAACCACGCGATGGCCGTCGACGTGGCCTACGACGGTGATGCCGCGCTGGAGCGGCTGGCGGTCAACGACTACGACGTCATCGTGCTCGACCGCGACCTGCCGGTCCTGTCCGGGGACGACGTCTGCCGCACGCTGGTCGAATCCGGCGCCGAGACCCGGATCCTCATGCTCACCGCCGCCACCGCGGTGAAAGAACGCGTCGCCGGTCTCGGACTCGGCGCCGACGACTACCTGACCAAACCGTTCGCGTTCGCCGAGCTCACCGCCCGGATCCAGGCGCTGGCGCGCAGGGCGCGGCCCGCCGCGCCCCCCGCGCTCGAACGCGCCGGCATCCGGCTCGACCCCCATCTCCGCACCGTCACCCGCGACGGCGAGCACATTCCGCTGTCCCGC
>DASXTS010000371.1:0-2720 GCA_036505275.1 Pseudonocardiaceae bacterium | reverse complement strand
CAGATCATGGACGCAAGGGCCGCCACCCTCGACGAGTTCCAGCGCATCCTCGACTGGAGCCCCGTCCCCCGGTTCGCCCGCGAATTCCACGACGGCGGCCGCTCATGGTTGCGGCTCCGCAACACCAAGGCCGCGCGGCTGCTGTCGGTCACCGTCGACGGCGCTGCGCAGACCGTCAGCGGCTACACCCTGCGGCCCTCCGGGCTGCTCGAGGGAACCTTCGCGTCCGGCAGCCAGAACATCGCCGTCGAGTACGTCCACGGCGCCAGCCAGATCCCCGGCGACGGCGCCCGGCAGGCGATGCTGTACGCGGCGGCCGAACTCAACCCGAGCGTGTTCTCCAGCGGGACCACGGTCACCACGCCTGATGGGGTCAGCGTCACCTACGAGCCCTCCGAGATGGGCCGCTCCGGGTACCAGCGGCACACCGGCATCCGCTCGGTCGACCGATATCTCAACAGATGGTCGGATATCGGTCTTGTGGTGGCGTAGATGCCGCCTACCGCCCGCCAAGCCAAGAAGGGCATCCGCAACTATCTCGTCGCGGTCACCGGTCTGCGACCCGCCGACGGCGTAACCATCCGCAGCGCCACCATCGCCCCCGAGGAGTTCAACGACACCCTCGTCATCCTCGGCGACGTCATCGCCCCCCAAGCCCAGGCCGGCCTCGCCCGCCGCGCCGAGAACGCGACCGTGACGTGCTGGGTGATCGTCACCAAACCCGGCAGTGACGAGACCGCGATCGACACCGCTGGCGACCGCGCCGACGCCCTCATCGCCCTGGTCTCCAATGCGCTCGCGGCTGACCGGACCGCCGGTGGGTCGGTGCCGAATCCCGGTCGGATCGACCTCGCCACCTCCGGCCTCGAGGAAACCCCCGTCACCTGGGAGAACCAGGCGGCACGCCGCGCAACCATCCCGTTCAGCCTGAGTTGGACGAGCCACATTTCGTAACGCAAGCCGCCGCCGCCCCGCAAGGAGGGAGCCATGCCACCACCCGTCGTCCCCGCCTCCGTCCGGTACTTCCGGCCGGGAACCACCAAGGTGTACTGGGTGGTTACCATCACCACCTACACTGCGCCGACCCGCACGCAGATCAACGCCGGCGTTGACCTGTCCCCGGAGATCGCCGAGATCGGCGGGTTCAGCGTTACCTCCGACTCGGTGGACACCCCCGACCTAGCGAACCGGTTCGTCAGCAAGGTGTCGGGTCGGATCACCGCGGAGGATTCCACGATCAACTTCTACGCCAGCAATACCGGGTTTACCGACGCCCGCTCGGTCCTGCCCCGCGACACGACCGGGTTCCTGATTTTCATGGACGGCGGGGATGTGACCACCACCGGCCGGATGGACGTGTGGCCCGTCACCGTCGCGAGTCATGGGAAGCTTAGGGGAATGGAGGACCCGGCGATGACGCAGGCGTCGTTCACCCCGACGCGGGTGCCTGCCGAAGACATCGTCATCCCGGCGTGATGAGCGACAACGGCAAGGTCGACGCGCTCGAGGAAGAGCTGCTCGACGTGGACGGCAACAAGGCGACAACAGCGCTCGACCGGCAGCTGACCAAGGTCCGCCTCGACCCGGACCTGCTGACGTTCCGGGACATGAAACGCGCCCGGGTGGTTCTCGGCGGCCGCAACCCGTGGGAGTTGCTGGAGGACCCCGACGAGCGAGGGATCCTGATCGTCTGGTGTATCCGGTCGCGAACCGACCCGGCGTTCACCTGGGATGACGCGGAGAACACCAGCTTTGGGCAGTTGGAGGCAGCTTCCGGCGGTGAGCCCCCTCCTCAGCAGGGCGGGAAGCCTGGCTCGTCTGGGCCCGAGCCCGCCATCAGCGACACCAGCAGGTCGAAGAGGAAGCCGCGCGCCGCCGCGTCCGCGTCGAACTCGCCGCCTTCTACGGGTTGAGTGGTGACGAGGTCGACGATCTGACGTTCGCTGAGCAGCGCGGCTATCTGCGGTTCATGCACAAGCAGCAGGGCCGCGGCCCGCGGGTCGACGATGACGGGGACGGTCAGCCGCGCCGGTAGCTGGCGATCCGCTCGTTGGCTCGGTCCTGCCGAGCCTGCGCCTGCGGTGAGCGTGGCACGAGCCGGGCGACCAGAATCGCCAGCCCAATCGCGATGACGTACGGAGTGATGGCGCCGACCGGGTTGTCATCGATCCGATAAGCCTCTTCGATGATGACGACGGCCAGCACGGCGACGAACCAGCCGACGATGGCGGCGGCCAGGATTGCGATGGTTCGCATGTGTTGCCTCCTCTTCCACCTCTCATATTACGCCGAACGTCTGTTCCTTCCAGACCCGGACGATAACGGTTAGGGAGACATTCGGCATATGCAGCTCATCCTGGTTGACACGGGCGACCTCAAACGCGCAAGCAAGGCGCTCCGCGGCCATGGCGACGGCAAACGACTACGCAAGGAACTGGTCGCCGAGCTGAAAGCCGCGGCGGCGCCGTCGGTACCGAGGGTGAAGGCGGCGTGGATGGCGGCTCCATCCCAGGGCCATGGTTCCGGCACGCGTGGCCGTCGCGACCAGCCGAATATCCGCAAATTGCTGGCCGATTCAACCTGGGTGCAGGCGCGGCTGACCGGTAAGGAAGCTGGCGTCCGGGTCCGCAGTGATGGCCGGAAACTGCCGGATGGCATGAAGGCCCTCGGCGGCTACGCCGAAGGCATCCGCCGCCGGCCATGGCGACACCCTGCCTACG
>DASXTS010000370.1:0-3826 GCA_036505275.1 Pseudonocardiaceae bacterium | reverse complement strand
CTGAACTGACCGGCGTCAGCGCCGTGCACCTGGGCCAGAAGGGCCGCGGCCGGGCGCTGCACGCCGCGTGGTCCAGATCGGACGCGACCGTGCTCGCCTACATGGACGTCGACCTGTCCACCGACCTGGCGGCCCTGCTCCCGCTGGTTGCGCCGCTGATCTCCGGGCACTCCGAGCTGGCGATCGGCACCCGGCTGTCCCGCGGCTCGCGGGTGGTCCGCGGCGCGCGCCGCGAGCTGCTCTCCCGGGGCTACAACCTGCTGCTGCGCGGTGCGCTTGCCGCCCGGTTCTCCGACGCGCAGTGCGGCTTCAAGGCGATCCGCAAGGACGTCGCCGACCGGCTGCTGCCGCTGGTCCAGGACACCGGTTGGTTCTTCGACACCGAGCTGCTCGTGCTCGCCCAGCGGGCCGGTCTGCGCATCCACGAGGTGCCCGTCGACTGGGTAGACGACCCGGACAGCAGGGTCGACATCGTCGCCACCGCCGTCGCCGACCTCAAGGGCATGGTGCGGCTGGGCCGCGCCCTGGCCCGCGGCACGCCGCCGCTGGCCGAGCTGCGCCGCCAGCTCGGCCGGGCCCCGCTGGCGCCAGCCCAGCCCGGAGTGCCGGCCGGGCTGGCCCGGCAGCTGGTGCGGTTCGCCGGCGTCGGGGTTGCCAGCACGGTGGCGTACGGGCTGCTGTTCGTGCTGCTCCGCGGCGCCATGGGCGGCCAGGCCGCGAACCTGCTCGCGCTGCTGGTCACCGCGCTGGCGAACACCGCCGCGAACCGGCGGCTCACGTTCGGGATCAGCGGCTGGCACGGCGCCGGCCGCCACCAGTTCCAGGGCCTCGTGGTCTTCGCGGTCGGGCTGGCCCTGACCAGCGGCTCGCTCGCGCTGCTGCACCTGCTCGCCGGTGCCGCCGGCAGGCTGGTCGAGCTCGCCGCGCTCGGCGTGGCCAACCTCGCGGCGACCCTCGTGCGGTTCCTGCTGATGCGGGAGTGGGTGTTCCGGCAGCCGAGGGTTTGGCCGAGGGTCTCACCCTGAAACTACCGCGAACGGGCCGGTCGGCCCGGCTCGGGGGGGTGAGCCAGGCCGACCGGGGATTCGGTCAGGGGACTAGCGCTGGCGCCTCCTCGACGGTGTCGACGGCCTCCACGTCCTGCTTGGCGGCCAGCCTGCTCGGCCACCAGATGCGCCGGCCGATGTCCAGGTTGAGCGCGGTGACGAGCACCGACCGCACGACCAGCGTGTCGAGCAGGACGCCGAGGGCGACGGCGAAGCCGATCTCGGCGAAGGAGACGATCGGGAGGGTGGCCAGCACCGAGAACGTTCCGGCGAGCACCAGGCCGGCTGACGTGATCACGCCGCCGGTCGCGGCGAGCCCGATGAGCGCGCCGCGCCGGGTGCCGAAGCGCAGCGCCTCCTCCCGCACCCGGGTCATCAGGAAGATGTTGTAGTCGATGCCCAGCGCGACCAGGAACACGAACACGAACAGCGGGAACGACGTGTCCTCGCCGGCCCACCCGAACACGTGATGGAAGATCAGCACGCTGGCGCCGAGCGCGGCGCCGAACGACAGCACCACCGTGGCCAGCAGCACCAGCGGCACCAGGATCGCCCGCAGCAGCAGCGAGAGGATCACCAGGACCACGACCAGCACGATCGGCATGATGATCTTGCTGTCTGACGTGACCGCCCGCTTGATGTCCAGGTTGACCGCGGTCGCGCCGCCGACCTTCGCATCGGCCCCGGGAACGGCGTGCACGGCGGTGCGCACCCGGTCGATCGTCTGCGTCGCGGGCGGGCTGTCCGCGGCGTCGGTGAGCGTGCCCTCCACGTAGGCAAGGCCGTTCTTCACGGTGCCCGCCTCCGCCGAGGCGGGCCGCACGCTGTTGCCGACGATGCCCGGGGTGCCCGCGAACGCGCGCTGCACCTCGGCGGCCCGGTCGGCGTTGCTGATCACCACAACGGGGAGGCCCGATCCGGCCGGGAAGTGCCGGGCGAGCACCTCCTCACCGACCACCGAGTCGTGTGCACCGATGAACGAGTCCTTGTTGGACAGAACCCCGGCGTTCAGGTCGGTCAGGCCCACGGCCATGACACCGAGCACGAGGGCGGTGCCGATCCAGACCGTACGCGGCCGCCGAGCGATGCGGCCCCCGATCCGCGCCCACAGCCCGCGCTCGGTCGGCTCGGCGGACCCGAAGCGCGGCTTGACCGGCCAGAACATCCACCGTCCGGTGATCACCAGCAGCGCCGGCAGCAGGGTGAGCATGGCCAGCAGCGCGACCGCGACACCGATGGCGGCCACGGGCCCCAGGCCCTTGGTGGAGTTCATGTCGGCGATGAGCAGGCACAGCATGCCGAGCGCGACCGTGGACGCGCTGGCGATGATCGCCGGACCGGCGCGGTGCAGCGCCAGTGCCATCGCCTCGTGCCGGTCCTCGTGCCGGCGCAGCTCCTCCCGGTACCGCGCGACGAGCAACAGCGCGTAGTCCGTACCGGCGCCGAAGACCAGGACCGTGAGGATGCCGGCGCTCTGCGCGTTGACCGTGAGGCCGGCGTGCTTGGCCAGCAGGTAGATCACCGCCTGCGCGCTGGTCAGCGCGCCGGCGGCCGAAAGCACCGGAAGCAGCCACAGCGCCGGGCTGCGATAGGTCAGCAGCAGGATGAAGATGACCACGGCGCCGGCCGAGTAGAGCAGCGTGCTGTCGATCCCCTTGAACGCCTCCGCCGAGTCGGCGGCGTACCCCCCCGGACCAGTGATGTGTACGTTCAGCCCGCCGGGGGCGGAGCCGATGACGTCGCGCATCTTGTCGACGGCCGCGGCGAGGTCGTCCCAGCCGCCGCTGCCGAAGTTGATCTGCGCGACCACCTGCAGGGCCTTGCCGTCCTGGGCCGGGATCGGCCCCTGCACCTGGCCGTCGACGCCCGGCAGACCGGCGAACCCCTTCGCGTCCGCGGCCGCCTTGGCCTTGTCGGCAGCGGTGAGGCCGGACGGCCGCTCGTACACGACCAGCGCGGGCGCCTGGTCGACGGGCTGGAAGGCGCCCTGCTGGTCGAGCACCTTGGTCGACTCGGCGCTGGCCGGCAGCCAGTTCTTGGAGTCGTTCTTCTCGGCGCCCATCAGCTTGCCCGACAGCGGCCCGGCCAGGCCGAGCGCCACCACCCAGAACGCGAGGACTGCCCATTTGGTCCGCCGGCCGCACACGAGCGCAGCGAGTCGATGTGTTGTGCTCACGGAACTCCTACCCCCCAATCCAGCTAGGTTCAGCTTGCACGCTACGTCCCGCGGGTTACCGGCTGTCAAACAGATATCGGACGGCCCGGGAGGATGGTGACCGCTCGTGCTAAGTCAGCGTCAACCGGTGATGAGGCCGGCCCGGACCGCCCGCCGGCGGCCTGAGCTCGGCTGCGATCGCGGGCGGGTTCTACACTGCGGTCATGGCCGCCTACGACTACCGCTGCCGCACCTGTGACAGCGTCTTCGAGGTGCATCGCCCGATGACCGCCGAGGCGGGCGGCGTGCGGTGCCCGGGCGGGCACGACGAGGTGACCCGGGTCTGGTCGGCGGTGGCTTTCGCCACCGGCACGGCCGCGTCCCGGGCGGCGGCGCCCGCGACCGCGGCGGGCGGTTGCTGCGGCGGTGGTTGCTGCGGCGGCGGCTGACGCCACTCCGGGCCGGCTCGGGACGGGCCGGGACGGGCCGGCTCAGGACGCGTGCGGTATGCGGTCGAGGGTGGCCAGCGCGGCGGGCACCGCGGCGGCGAGCCGGTCCAGGTCGGGCAGCGCCTGCTGGTCGGCGTGCAGGGTGAGGTGCGCCGTGCCGCGATAGGTGGAGACCG
>DASXTS010000369.1:0-7950 GCA_036505275.1 Pseudonocardiaceae bacterium | reverse complement strand
GCCCGCGTGTGCCTTCGACACGACCATCAACCGTGTCGAAGGCTATGACGTTGCGGCTGGTCGTGGACCACTGGCTACTCCCGACTTCGATGTTCCATCGCGTTGGCACAGCGCGGCGGCCTTCAAGGCCAGCGCTGTGGCGTGTCCAGAACCGGGCCGCATCTTCCAAGGGCACAGCTACGACCCTGCGCCGAACACCGACATCGCGCAGCTAGCGGCCCCGACGACTGGAGAGCCTGGATCCACCGATGAATGTCGGGTTGGCGGCGTGCAGGAGATAGAAGATGCCGGTCGGGTGCGAAGACGGCGGAGAGTGCGGTGTCCAGGGATGTGACGATGTCGAGCTCGCGGAGGTAGACATTGCGCGGGTCGTCGATCTTGTTGGCGAGGCGTATTCGCAGGGCGTGCTCAAGCATTGCGACCCTCGCTCCGGCATGGTTTTCCGCCGATGGGGTCACACGAGCCGCCGACGTACTGCCGGCACAACCACAATTGGCCCTGAGCTGTGGGTATGCGGTTCGGGTTCTGCCACATCCGGTCCACCGACAGCGCGTGAGCTGGGAAAACGTGAAACCGGATGTGGCGGTGCCCGAACCGCCTCGACCGGATACGTCGTGACCTGGGAAAAGAAGGCGCTCAGGTTTTACAGCCATGGCCGCTCGATGACGGCTGAGCGGTAGGTGGGCACGACAATCAGCCAGATCAGGGGCTCGTGCGCGGGCGAGACCCTGGAGCGGCGTTCCGAGCAAGCGTCTGATGCCGCGCCGACGACAGCGCCGACAGACAGCAAGCGCCCCAATTGAGCCAACACCGCGCCTTCTCGGCGGCATGAGAGCGCGCCAATGCGACCGAAGGCCTGCGCTTGAACGTCAATATGGTCGCCGGGTGCCTGACGCAATCTTTCCCACCCTCGGCTCGCGCCCATTTATGACGCCTTTGACGGCGATCGCGATGAGCTGACTGTTTGACGCTCGGTGACCGTCCCCTTCGCCGTGGGCAGCTCGACGACCTGCCGCAGCTGCCGGGCGTACTCGACGGCGGTGGCCAGATCCGCCCCGCACGTGCTGTTCGCGTAACAGTCCGGATGGCGTTCCACCACCCGATCCGGACCGGCACCAGTGACAATGTCGATCTAGACGACCCCGGCTGCTTGCCTCGCCCCGTCCGGACGCCCCAGACCGGACGACCCTGCTGTAGCACTGTTCACCACCGGCCGGTGGATGCCACCAGCACCCTCAAGTTGAATACGTACGCGCGGGCTCCTCGGGCGTCGGCCGAATCTGAGGGGTCCGTTCGCGCTTTTGAGGGGTCGGTCCCGAGATTGCTGAGGCGCATCCGGGCGAAGCCTGGGCGGCATGAGAAACGTCACGGATTTGACCGATGCCCGAGTCGAGCCGGACATCATCATGATGGGGCCCGCGGAGCCGGTCGTACCGGGGACCCCCGACCATGGGCCACCGGCACGGCGTAGACGGTCGGCGGAGGGAGCCCGCGGGCTGCGCAGGTTCGCCGAGCCGGGCCTGCTGGTGGTGGCCGCGGCCGCGATGGTGCTGGCGGGGCAGGTCACCGGCGGCGGGGGCTCGCCGGTGGCCGAGCCGGCGGCGCCGTCTGTGTCACCCGCCGCAGCGTCCTTCGCTTCGCCGCGGGCTTCGGCGTCTCTGCCTCGGTTTGTCGCGCCGCGGGCGGCATCTGCGGGCCAGTGGATCACCGTGTTGGCTTATCGCAACCCGCGGTTGTGTGGGCCGGCGGAACTGCGCTTCGACGGTGCGCTGGTCGCGCACCGGTTGGGCAGCTATGTCGGTCAACAGGATTCCGACCGGGTGGATATGTTCCTGACGATGCAGGTGCCCCGATCAGCCGGGCGGGGTATTCACGAGATCGAGCTGTACGGGCCGATATCGGGTGGTGGGACGAACCCGCTCTGCGCCGATGTCGCCGAACACCAGGGACAGCTCGCCACCGCGACCGTCACCGTCGGCCGCCGGCATGGGTGAAACCATGCCGCCAGGACCGCACCGCTGTATCGGATCCCGCGTGGGGGCGGTGTGGCCTTGCAAGGTGTCACCCGTCGACGTCCGGGCCGGTCACCCGGTGCGCGAGTTGGGCCAGCTCGATCCGGTTCGCGGTGCCGGTCTTGTGGAGCATGTTGGAGATGTGGACGCTGACGGTCTTCTCGCTGACGACTAGGGCGCGGGCGATCTCGCGGTAGGTGCGGCCGGCCGCGACGTAGCTCAGGACCTCTCGCTCGCGGGCGGTGAGCCCGGCCAGAGCGGCGGCCTCGTTCGGCACCCGGCCGGGCCCACGAGCCACCGCGACCCGGGCGCCACGGCCGAGCGCGGCGAGCTCGGCCAGAAGCGGCACCGCCTGCAGGTCCACGGCCAGCTCGTGCGCTCGCCGCAGCGCCGCCACGGCCGGCTCGCGGCTGGCGCGATCCGGCAGGAGCGCTTCGGCGGCGCGCCGCTGCGCGTATGCCTCGTCCCAGGCCAGCTGGGCCTCGTGGCAGGCCTGCGCGGCCCGCTGCCACGCCGCCCCGGCGTCCGGGTCCCGCCTGCCGCGGCACACCTCGGCGTCGTACCACGCCTGCATCGCCCCGACCTGGGCCCGATACAGCGGCCCGGAACCGGGCTCCGAGATTACCCGCGGGTACCGGCGCCGCAGGTCGTCGAGCCGGGCGAGAGCGGGTGCGCTGTCCGCGCCCCGATCACGCAGTTGCTGCGTCTGGTCCGCCATGGCCCGGCCGGCCGCCGGGAGCAAGCGCTCCACCATGCTCGGAACCGTCTCCGCCTGCAGTCCGGCCAGGGCGGCCGCGATCGCAACCTCGGTGTCACCAGCCGCCACCGCCAGCTCCGCCCGCACGACATGGAAGTTGAAGGGAGCGTATGTGGACAGCTCGGCGAACACCTCCTCGGCTCGGCGCAGATGGGCCCGTGCCTCCTCCGGCCGTCCCTGCCAGCAGGCGAGCAGCGCGGCCGTCAGCCGGGCGTCGGTGTCGGGCATTGGTCCGGGATTCGAGCCGAGCGCCACCCGCAGCCGGGCAACGCAGGCCCGCCAGTCTCCCCGCAACAAAAGTCCCGCCGCCTCGACGCCGCAGAGACGGGCCAAATAGGTATGCGGCGCGGCCAAGGATGCCAATTCCCCGTAGCTGCGGCGCAGATACTCCAGCACCTCCCGGCTTGACAGGCAGTCCAGGCAATTGACCCACCAGAGCGTTGCATGGGAGTGCGCCCAGAAATCGCCGGCCTCGGCCGCGGCGGCTTGCGCCTCCTGCGCCTCGGCCAGGCCACCGCCGTCGCCGGCAATGCAGTGGGCCATCGCTTGGGCCGTCAGCGCATAGGCCAACGCTTTGGGTGATCCACAGGCACGCGCCAGCCGAACCGCCTCGCCCGCTCGCGTTGGCCCGGACGGCTCCTCGTGCCACAGCTCGGCATGCGCGAGTTCGGCCATTGCCCAGGCGTGCTGCATGCTGTCTAGGTAACCAGCGGTATATCGCACCGCCTTGCGGACATCTGCCAGGTCAGCGAACTTCCGGCCGGTGCTATGGCGCAGCAGCATCCGCCGGACCAACAGCTCGGCGGCCAACAGTGGTCGCCGCTCCGGACTGATCCGGCCAAGCAAGTCCTCGATCGCCGCCAGTTCATCCGGCTGCTCGCCCGCCCGCTCGGCCGCGTCGCGGATACGCAACAGAAGCTCCACATCGGAAGTTTCCACACCGGGTACCCGCGGCCACAGGTCCAACGCACGGCGCAGCAGTCGCAGACTCTCGGCCGCGCCACCCGCTCGCTCGGCTGCTTCGGCGCCGAGCAACGCCCACAGGTAGGCCTGCTCCGCGTGACCCGCACGGTGGTGATGGTCGGCCACGTCGACCACCCGTTCCACATCAACATCACCTGGCGAGTCTGGCGACGACTCCAACAGTGCGGCAAACACGGCGTGCCGGGCCCGCCGTTCCTCCGGCAGCAGACTGTCCTCCAGCACCTCGGCCAGCAGCGGATGCACGAACCAGTAGCGGTCGTCGCTCACCAGCTCAAGCACGCCGCGGTCCAACGCCTCCCGCAGCAGCGGCACCACCTCGCCACTGGTCCCGATTCTGGTTGCTGCCTCACCGAGTAGGTCGGCTCGCTGCGGCCGTCCGGCCACAGCCAGCAGACGGGACAACTCGCGGCCCGGCCCCGACAACTCGTGCCAGGCACGGGTGACCGCCTCCTGCAGATCGGTCGGCAGGCCCACCGGAACCCCGGTCGCGTCCGACGGCAGACCCTGCCCCAACAACATCGTCAAATACGGGTTGCCGCGGGTACGGGTGAACACGTCATCGATCAAGGACTGGTGCGGCAGACGGCCGAGCAGATCGGTGAGCTGTTGCTCGGTCGCCAGCCGGTCGAGCCGTTCCAAGCGCAGCTCCTCCACCCGAGGGAGCCGGCGCACGTCGGCCAACCACCGCCGCAACGGATCTCCCGGCCCAACCTCGCCTGCACGGATTGTCACCGCGACCGCCAACCGCCGACGCACCGGTCCGGCGACCACATACATCAGCACGTCGAGCGAGCTTTGGTCCGCCCAATGCAGGTCGTCCACCACCAGCAGCACCGGACGGCGTTGACAGGCCCGATCCAGCCACGCGTCGAACTGCACCGGTCCACCCGCCGTCGCCTGGCCGTCGGCGCCTGCGAGCATCGGCACCGACACCCCACGCCCTGCCCACTCCCGCAGCGCCGAGATCAAAGGCAGAAATGGCACCGCCATCGACGCCAACGGCAGACATCCCGCCCACAGCACGTCAACATCGTCACCGAGCTCGCTGCACTCCTGTCGCATCAAGGCGGTCTTGCCCACCCCCGCTTCGCCGGAAATCAGCAGCGTCCCGGCCTGCCCATGGGCTGCGCCCGCCACCAACTCGGCCAGCGCACCCAGTTCGCTGACCCGGCCGACCAGCGGCGGACGACCCGCCGCCTCGCCCAGCGCCATATTGACGATTCTGCCACCGAACCCCTCTCGGACCTTCCGGGATCCGTCAGCGACGACCCTGCCGCCGGCGAGCAGATCGAACCAGCGGTGGACGGAGCCGAAACTTCGGCGGTGCGCAGGAGCGGCGGCGGGCCTGCACGCCGCGCCGGGAGCGGTCAGGTGCATTCGGTTGCGTCCGTCATCGCCATGATGGAATGCCGTACGCCGGCCTGCCAGTCGGACGCTCCTACGGACAATGACGGGCAAACTCACGGCCGCATGCGCCTGCGACATGAGCGGATACGACGAGGTGCCGCCGTTGAGCCTGGAGAAGTACTTCGATCGGACAGCGGGACCGGTGCGGCCCGATACTGCGCCTGTCCGATCGGGCACCTCGTGTGGGCTCACCTGCCGAGCCGGGCCGGGAGTGAACCCTTACGGTTGCTGATCATGGGTCACCGATCGCAGCGGCGAACAGCCCTGGCCATAGTCACCGCACTGCTTGCCACCAGCGCTCTTGCGGGCGGTTGCAGCATCGGCCCGCGGGACCGCGGCGGCTCAGCGCAGGTTTCGAGCACCGCCGGGTACGCCGAGGCCAGCGGTCGACCGACCCGAATCGCCATCAATCACAACGCCTTCGAAGCCAAGCACATCGGGCACACCGCAGACGGCCGCCAGTTCTTCCTGACCAGGCCCTTCGACCCTGGCACGGACGGCACTGACGACGCCCGGGATTTCGTGGCCCTGTACCTCTTCGACGAGAAATGGCAGTTCCTGGACGCCGAGATCGACGCCTTCGACGGCGCCAACGGAACCACGGCAGCTTCTCGGAAGATCTACCAGAACCGGCTCAAGGAACTCGGAAAGGTCACTTTCGACCGCATCGAGGTCGAACCCTTCGCGGTCAAGCGATTCGGAACGACATTCGGGCTTATCGTCAGGGCACCTCAGAACAACGACGACATCTGGTGGGTCACCGCAGAGCCGGGCGACTACATGGCTTTCTCAGCGCCCTGGGATAGCGGCGCGTACGACACCTGATACCCGCAGCAATAGCAGTGCGTGTCCAAACCTAGGCCGCACTGTCATCGGCAGTTCCGCGCGTCGGCCGGCGCGAGAATGCCTGCCACTGGGTTCCCTGCTGACTGACGCGCACGGGCGGCGCAGAGCTCCGGCGTGCCGAACGGCTGCTGACTTCCCTCAGGATCCGGCACGAAAGCGTGACGTATCGGCCGTCCCGAATCCGTAGCGTCCGTCACGTTGAAGGACGTAGAGGAGCGGGGTCATGGGGCAATCCGGGTTCGGGCGGCGGCAGTTCCTCGGCTTGACGGCGGCGGCCGGTGCGGCCGTCGCTGGGGCGAGGCTGCTCGGTGAGCCGCTCGCCGCGGCGGCCTCCGGCGTCGACTACGCCGGGCTGAAGCGGGCCCTCAAGGGCCCATTGCTGCGGCCGGGCGACGCCGGATACACGGCGGCGGCCAAGCCCTACAACGCCGCGCTCGGCGTCCGCCGGCCGGCCGCGATCGCCAAGGTCGCCGGCGCCGACGACGTGCGCACCTGCGTGCGGCGGGTACGCGGGCACGGCGTGCCGCTGGCCGCCCGCGGCGGCGGCCACAGCTACGCCGGCTACTCGACGCCGGACAACGGGGTCGTCGTCGACCTCTCGGCGCTCAAGACCATCACGGTCAAGAGCGACGCGACGGCGGTCATCGGCGCCGGGGCCCGGCTCATCGACGTGTACGCGGCGCTCGCCGCGCACGGGCGAGCGCTGCCGGCCGGGTCCTGCCCGACGGTCGGGATCGCCGGCAGCACACTCGGCGGCGGCATCGGCGTGGTCGCCAGGGCGTACGGCCTCACCTGCGACCACCTCAAGGCCGCCACGGTCGTCACCGCGGACGGCGCGCTGCACACCGTCGACGGCTACAACGACGCCGACCTGTTCTGGGCGCTGCGCGGCGGCGGTGGCGGCAACGGCGGTATCGTCACCAGCTTCACTTTCGGCACGGTGCCGGCGCCCACCGTCACTGTCTTCTCGCTGCACTTCCCGGCGTCGCGTACGGCTCGGGTCCTGCGCTGTTGGTCTGCCTGGATGGACGCGGCGCCGAACCAGCTCAGCTCGCTGTGTGCGGTGACCGCCGCATCCACGCCGACCAACCGGGTGACCGGCACCTGGACCGGCAGTTCCGCCGCGCTGGCCGGCCACCTGTCCTCGCTCATCGCCGCGGTCGGCGCAGCGCCGACCTCCCGGACGACGCACGCCTACAGCTACCTGAACGCGATGAAGTACTTCGCCGGCTGCCTCGACAACACCATCACCGCCTGCCACGCCGGCGGGCCGGCGCCCTTCCGGGCCGCGTCGCGGATGCTTGAGCGCACGGTGACGTCGTCGGCCGCTGACCGGGTCGTGTCTCTGATGAGCCGACAGAACGGCACGGTGCTGCTCTTCGACTCGCTGCGTGGCCAGGTGGCGGGGATCAAGACCGCGGACACCGCGTTCGCCCATCGCAGCGCGCACGCCTCGGTGCAGGTCTACAGCGGCAACGCCGCGAACGGCCCCGCGGTGCTCGCGGTGCAGCAGGCGCTGACATCGACCGTCGGCACCGGCGCGTACGTCAACTACCTGAACCCGGGACAACGGGACTGGGCGAGCGCCTACTACGGCGCCAACCTGCCCCGCCTGCGCCGGGTGATCAAGAAGTACGACCCGGACCGCGTCTTCGACTTCGCCCAGTCGGTGCTACGCGCGTGAGGCAACGCGCGTAAGCGGGCATCTGAACCCATGAGGTCCTACTCGCTGCTATCGCAGGTACTGCCTGTAGCCGGGGTTGAAGTGGCACGGCATCTGTCGGCTCGGGTCAGCTTCCCGCAGGGCTCGGGCTCAGCCGCCGTTGGCGGAGAAGTGCATAAAGTCTTTAGGGAGCGGTAGCCGCCGCCCCACTGCCACCCGAGCGAGGCAGACGCCCGCACGACCGGTCCGCCCGGCCGGATCATGCCGGCCCGCACATCGCT
>DASXTS010000368.1:0-1741 GCA_036505275.1 Pseudonocardiaceae bacterium | reverse complement strand
TTGCCGGCTGGTCACGTCCAGCACCGCGAGCCGGCTACGCACCGATTCGGCGAGGCTCGCCGGCACCGCCGGCGCCAGCGGGCGCTCGACCGTCCACCGTCCGTCGGTGCGGCGCAGGGCCCCGGACGCGGCCAGTCCGGCCAGCAGCTCCTCCACCAGGAACGGCACGCCGTCGCTGTGCGCGCCCACGAACTCCGCAACCTCCGCAACCACGGCGTCGCCCTCGGCAAGGCATGCCGTCACCATCCGCCGCTGCTCGTCGGTGGTGAGCGGGTCGAGCCGGACGACCGTACACGCACCGCGTGTCCGGAGCCGCTCGATCACGGGGGTCGCCGCCGCCGTGGGCTCCGGTCGACCGGTGACGAGGCAGCCAGCTCCCGCACCAGCCTCGACTTGCCGACGCCGGCGTCGCCGAGCAAGGAGGCGAGCCGGCCGTGCCCTGCGGCGGCCGCGCCCAGCAGCTCGGTCAGAGCCACCAGCTCGGTCTCGCGTCCGACGATGATCGGACACAGCACGCCCTCCACGTCTGTACCTTACGGACGCGCCCGGACCGGTGGCCGAGGTCGGCGTCGACATCGGATGGACAACCGCGACCGGCCCGCACGAGCCGAAGACAACGCCGATCACCGTGTCGGCGAATCGGAGAACGCGCCGCTGCCAGGCGTGCTGCGGGCTCACGGCGGCTGAGGGCGGCCTCGGGTCAGCGCGGCGATGGTCCCCTATCGGGGGGTTTTGGCGGGAGATCGGCCAGAACGCTCAGGTCTCGGGAGCGACCGTCGAAGAACCAGTCGACCGGCAAGACCCCGGGCAGTCCGATGGCCGCCGTGCCCCCGAAAGGACAGAACAATGCTGACACTGTTTTCCGCCTGGCTGCGGGAGCGCCTCGAGGACGACCGGGGCGCGACCGCGGTGGAGTACGGCCTGCTGATCGCCGGCATCGCGGCGCTGGTGGTCGTCGCGCTCATCACCTTCGGGCCGGCCGTCGCCGGGGCGTTCACCGACCTCATCGACGACCTGAGCTGATCCGCCGCTCGCTCGTCGGCCTCGGCGCCGGCCCCGACGACTGGGGCCGGCGCCCGTCTGAAAGTGAGTTGCGGTGTTGCTCGCCCGACTGCGTCAGCACGATGCCGAACGCGGCGCCGCGGCAGTGGAGTTCGCCCTGGTCCTACCGCTGTACCTGCTGCTGCTGTTCGGCATCGTGGATTTCGCGCGAGCCTTCAACATCCAGCTCACGCTGTCCGACGCGGCCGCCGAGGGGGCCAGGACGCTCGCCGTCGGCGGCACCGCCACCGCCGCTCACTCGGCGGCCGGGTCGGCGCTGGCGGCGACGCTGGTCTCGCCGGCCGAGGTGACCTATCCAACCACCGTGACCTGCCCGGCGGCGGCGGCGCCCGGCACCGCCACCGCATCGATGACGGTGGCGACCCAGGATTTCCAGTTCCTCACCCCGCTCATCGGGTCGCTAGTCGGCGACCTGACGATCAGCGGAACGGCGGCCAGGCAATGCTCGAACTGACCGACGACCGGGGTGTCATCACCGTGCTGACCGCCATCGTCAGCTCGGTCGTGCTGTTCGCCGGTGCCGCCATCGCCGTCGATGTCGCGGCGCTGTACAGCGAGCGTCGGCAACTGCAGAACGGCGCCGACGCGGCGGCCATCGCCATCGCCCAGTCCTGCGCTCGCGGCCTGGTCAACGCCGCTCCGTGCGACACGAGCCTGGCCAGCGCGCTCGCCGATGGGA
>DASXTS010000367.1:0-8869 GCA_036505275.1 Pseudonocardiaceae bacterium | reverse complement strand
GTTCCTCACCGGCGCCGCCTATGGGTGGGTCGCCAACGATGTGGAGAAGCTCGTCGGCGACAACGAGACGATGCGGGACGTGATCGCCCGGGCCGGCGGCGCCAGCCTCACCGACTCCTACTTGTCCACCTCGCTGTTCATGATGGCCCTCATCGCCACGGGCTACGCCCTCCAGTCCGCCCTGCGGTTGCGTAGCGAGGAGACCGGGCTGCGGGCCGAACCCGTCCTCGCCACTCCCGTCTCACGCCGCCACTGGGTCGCCAGCCACCTTGCTGTCGCGCTGGCCGGCAGCGTGGCCGTGCTCGCGGCCGCCGGCCTGGGTGTTGGGCTCACGTACGGGATCGTCAGCAGGGACCTGGGCCAGGTACCCCGCATGGCCGGCGCCGCGCTCGCCTACACACCGGCGCTGTGGCTGCTCGTCGGGCTCGCCATCGCGCTGTTCGGGCTCCTCCCGCGGGCCGTCGCCGCCGCCTGGGCGGCCTTCGCCGGCTTCGTCGTCGTCGGGCTGCTCGGCGCGGTTTTCAAGTTCCCGGCCTGGGTGAACGACCTCTCGCCGTTCCAGCACGTCCCACAGCTACCCGCCGCCGACCTGACCATCGTCCCGCTGGCGGTCCTGGCAGCCACCGCAGCCGCCCTTATCGCGGTTGGCCTTGCTGCCTTCCGTCAACGCGACCTCGGATAGCCGGCCCCCCGACGGCGTGGCTGCGATCACAGTGACCGCGAAACTCCGCCGTACCCTGCAGGTTGCGCAAAGAACAACTGGTTCCGGCGATCCGCACAGAGCTCGGCTGCGCCCCATCTACCCAACCCTCTCGCCCGCCTGGCACACCGGAGCCCGAACGTGACGATCTGCGCGGAGCGGGCTCGAGGCGTTCGTTCCGGTCTATGACCATTGGCGTGGACGAGGACGCCGCCGCCGGCAACTCCCACGGTTACCAGGCCGCCCGTCGTTGTTAGAGCTTCCCCGTGCCAGTAACCGGCACTTCGACGACGGCAACGACCTCGGTGCTGCCCGGACGAGTTGCGGTGATCGTTAGAGAGCCTTCCTGCAGCCAGTCTGCGAAGAACGGTGTAGGCGTGAACCGGACGACTGCCTGGCAGCTCTCGCCGCGAGCCAACTCGTCTGGCGCGAGAACGGGACAGTCAGAACCGGGCAGCAGGCCGAATCCGAAGTCGTCGGGAAGCCCGGCCGTGACCAGCACGTCAAGGGGCTCACGGCTCGAATTAGTGATCTTAACACTGTCGTAGTAAGTGGTGTACAAGGGCTCCAAACCGATCTTTTTCGTCCCGAAGTCGATGGATTTCGGCGCAACGCGGATGACAGTGGTGGCGGCCTGAGCGGGCGCGCTGACGGCGGCCAGGGCGGCGGCTATGAGCAGCGCGATGATCATCCTCATGATGCGGTCCTCTGCTGGCAGTCGGGTCGGGCGAGTCGATCACGATGGCGTGGAAGTCACGGTGGCATCCGGCCTCCCGCGTCGGCCCGTCGACCGGATGGTTGGGCCGACGGTCCGACGCGGCACCTGGTGGTCAGGTGGCCGGTACGCCGGCGAGCAACGCGAACGCGGTCCTCGCGTCACCGGCGAGCAGCGCGTGGTCGGCTCCGGCGATCAACCGTGCCCAGTCGGCGCTGGCCCGGCCCGCGACAACCGCGGACGCAGCGATGTCCCGCGCGGCCGCGACGATCGCCTCCCGCGACGCGGTCGTGCCCGTGGACGACCGGTCGACGGCCGTCATTGCGGCACCGAGCGCGGCCAGCACCGCCGAGTCTCTCGCCGAACCGGCCGGGCGGGTGAGTGCCGCGGTCAGGTCGTTCCCAGCCGCGCGTACCGCGGGATCCGCCGCGGTGCCCAGCGCGGCCACGACCGCCTGCTGTTGGTCGTCGGTCTGCAGGCCCCAGCCGAACGGGAACAGCGGGTCGTAGTCGGTGTCGCCGACGTTGATCGGCACCTGGGCCTCCGTGCGCGGCCAGGTCATCGACAGCCGGCCGGTGAAGGGACGCCGGCCGAAGAGCACATCGGCCACGCCGGCACCCTCGCTGCCCGGCAGCCACGACGCCACCAGTGCGTCGATCTGCCCGAGCTGGTCGGTCAGGACCTGGGGGCGCCCGGAGACTACGAGCACGACGCACGTCTCGATGGCGTCGCACACCTTGTCGATCACCGCCTGGTCGCCCGGCTGCAGGCTCAACGACTTCTCCTCCAGCTGCGCCGGCGAGCAGAAGCCGCATTCGGGCCCGCCGATGTCGCCGAACCCCTCGGAGTACGGCGTCTCGCCCACGACGACGACGCCGACATCGGAGCCGGCCATGGACGCCGACGCGTCCGCGCTGTACGTCACCGCGGCCTTCGGCGCCACCTCGCGGATGCCCTCGAGAATGGTCGTGCCGGGAATGATGTCGCCGGAGATGCCCTGCCAGGCGATCGTCCAGCCGCCCGCCTGGTTGCCGATGTTGTCGGCGTTGCGGCCGGCGACGTACACCTTCGCCTGCTTGCTCAGGGGCAGCGCCCCGCCGGCGTTCTTGAGCAGCACCTGCGACTCCGCGGCCGCCTGCCGGGCGACCGCGCGGTTCGCGGCGCTGCCGACCGTGTCGACGCCGTCCATCGACGCGAACGGGTGCTCGAACAGGCCGAGCTGGAACTTCGCGTGCAGGATTCGGCGTACCGCGTCGTCGATGCGGGCCATGCTCACGCCGCCGGACGAGACCTCGGCGAGCAGCAGGGACTCGAACTGTTCCGAGCTGAATGGCTCCATGAACATGTCGGTGCCGGCGTTGACACCGGTGCGGACCTTGTACGCGGTCAGCCCGCCGTTGGTGGGGTTGGCCGGGTCGGGGATCTGGTGGATGCCCTCCCAGTCGGAGATCAGGAACCCTCGGAACCCGAGCTGGCCCTTGAGCACATCGGTGATCAGCTCGTGCTGGGCGTGCATCTTGACCGGGTTGCCGATGCCGTCCTCGGTGAAGTCGACGCTGGAGAACGACGGCATCACGCTGCCGACGCTGTGGTCGTTGACGGCCGGGCCGTACGGCGCGAGGTCGATTCGCCAGAAATCGGGGCGGTTGCTGACGGTCACGCCCTGGTCGATCGTGTAGACCTGCTGGTACCACGGCTTGCCGACGTTGGCCGCCGCTGCCGCGGCGTCGTACTCGGTGTCGCCGTCGCCGGCGTAGTGCTTGGCGGTGGACAGCACGCGGTCTGGCTGGTCGAGCTTGGCGGCGTGCTTGCCCTGCAGGCCGTCGATGATGGTCTCCATGCTCACGACGAGCGCCGGGTCCTCGCCGAAGCTCTCGTACGTGCGGCCCCACCGCTCGTCGCGGGCAACGCACACGCACGGCCCGAAGCTCCACGGGATTCCGGTGGCGCGTACCTCGCTCGCGGTCACCCGCCCCACCCGCTCCACGAGCGCCGAGTCGCGGGTCGAGCCGAGCCCGACGTTGTGCGGGAAGATCGTCGCGCCGTACACGTTGCCGTGGCCGTGGACCGCGTCGATGCCATAGATGAGCGGGATGTGCAGGCGCGTGCTCAGCGCCTTCATCTGGAACGTGTTGACCATGTCGACCCACGCGGCCGGCGTGTTCGTCGCGGGCGTCGAGCCGCCGCCGGACAGCACGGACCCGAGGCGTTGCTCGGCGATCAGCGCCGGGTTGTCGGCGACCGCACCGCGCTCGGCCTGCGTCATCTGGCCGATCTTCTCCTCGAGCGTCATGCGCCCGAGCAGGTCGGCGACGCGCTGGTCGATCGGTAGCTTGGCGTCCAGGTACGGCACGTAGGTGGCGGCGTTCGCCGAGACCGTCGCCTGTTGCGGCGAGGGCACGGCGGCCGCCTGCACGGGGACCAGGACGAGCGCGAGCCCGACGACCAGGGCGCCGAGCCCGATGCGCCGGCGCAGCGTCGATGTTCGGATGTCGTTCAATGGGCCTCCTCGGATCGGATGCGGACTGCGCGGGCCGAGCACAACCGAGCCGAGTCGGCGACAGCCCGCAAATCGTCCGCAATGAATCGACTGAGGGCTATTTCTACTTCGCCTGTAAGCCAAGCATCATTGGCCAAACATAGCCAGTGCGCCCGCCATTGAAGTACGCGTTGACTGTGCCGGTGGAGGTGCCGCCGCAGCTTCGACTCCGTGCCCGACCTCATCGCCGCCATCCGCCGCTTCATCGACGGCTGGAACCACCGCTGCCAACCCTTCACCTGGACCAATACCGCCGACCAATCCTCCCGCACGCCACCGTCGGTCACCGCGCCGCGAAGCGCACCGGCCTGCGGTTCGACGGCCGCTGGTGCGGATGGCGTCCAGGCCGGTGCCGGCGTTGGCCGGTCGGTGTTGTCGACCGCAACCAGGGCGTCCAGAGGTGGAGTTCCGGTGGGTGGACCGGCCGCTGGAGTCCTAACCTTGGTGGGTCGAGCCGGGCGATGGGAGGCGGTTGATCATGTCCGAGCAATCGGGAGCGCAGACTGCAGCTCAGACTGCAGCGCAGACTCAACGGACGGGTGCGAGCTTGTCGACCCACGACTACGGCCACCTGACCGTCGAGGACGGGGCAGGGGGCGAGGAGGCCGAGGCCAGCCCCGCCGACACGACGAGGTCTGCGCGGGAGGTCGGGCCGAGCGGCCCGTCCGCCGCCCTGTCCACCCACGACTACGGCCATCTGACCGTGGAGGACGAATCCGGCTGAGCCCGAACAGATCGCGGATGCGACGGATGTCGCCGCTCGCCGCCGCTGATCGGCTACGCCACTGCGTCCCCGCGGGTCGCCGGTGAGCTTCCGCCGTATACCTGCGCGGCGAACTCATACGCTCTCTGGTCGAGGGTCAGCGCGGTGGCGCTGGCATTTGCCAGTGCCTTCTTGCTCAGCCGAGTGAGCTTGGTCAACACCAGGGTCTCGCCCTCTGGATCGTTGACTGGCTCGATCTTGATGATGCCAATGCCTGGCGCGTGGTACTTGAGCTGGTGTGCGTCGGTCCGCTCGAGCGGGCTTGTCTCGTCCGTGATCAGTACGGGGTTGAAGCATCCCGCCGGGACGCAGGTGTCCTGCGTGTCATCGATGCCGACCACCTGCGCACAGTCCAAGAAAGCGATCTTGGGGGAGAAACCCTGAAGGTAGAAACCGTCGAACGCCGTAGGCTGTGCCAGCATATGAATCCCGGCCTGCGCGCCTTGTTGGCCGGTTAGCCATGTGCTGGGGGCACCGACGAACTGACCGTCCTCAAATTCCTCCGGATACTCGCCGGTGTTCCACACATTGCCCGAGTCGTCCTGGGCAAAGAATGCGATTTCGCGCTCAGCAAGTGTTCCTTGGCTGATATCCTCGTCGAGCACGACGACCGAGCGCACGCCGTTGATGACCTTGGTCACGTCGGTGACGGTGAACACGACCGTATGATCCACTAAGCCGCCGCCGACGTCCGCTTGGCCCTGGAGCGTGAGCTGCGTGCCCGGGACCAGGGGCAGGAACTTGTTGTCGATCTTCGGGTGCTCGGGGAATGCGTCCGCGCGGAACGGCACGGCCGGTTTGCAGTCACCGGTGGGGATCCCCGCTGCCGTACCAGCGCCTGTCACCGCACTGCCCACAGCCAACCCGAAGGCAAGGAAAACGAAAGTCCAGCGACGTGTCTTCAACATGGCGGCCCCACCAGTCCGGTAATTCGAGCCCCTGCACTCCTGCCCGGAGATCAGTCTCAATCCGAGAGATCGCTACCCTGGCGCTCGATGTTACCCGGTTGGGGTTAGACCAGAAGGGTGATAGCGACCTCCAGTCAGGCACTCTTGGTGACCCTTCAACCTGACCGGGCTGCTGGCTGACTCGCGCTGGTCTGGTTGATCGTGCGGCGGGACCTGGAAGACCCGCCGCGGCTGGTACCCGTGCGGCCAACAGCAGCGGTCAGAACCGCTCGATGGCGATCAGCTCGACCATCTCCGGTGATCCGGTGACGTGCTCGACGTAGACCAGGCCGATCCCCCTCGCCCAGACCTTGTTCTCAACGACCGCTGGCTCGAGCGCCGTGTAGTCCTTGGTTCGCACGGTGTCAGTGGACGCGCCGTACCGGACGGTGATGCGCTCGCCGACCTTGATCACGTCGGCCCGGTCCTCGGCCTGGCCCTTCAAGTACTCCTGGTAGTAGCTGTCGCCGACCGCGGGGTGGGCCTTCATCAGGAGGCCCGGCTGTGCACCGTCGACGCCGGCCTCCCACGAGCCCGCGGTGTTGGTGAGCTTGCCGGTCTTTTCGTCGAGCGCCCTGGTGGCCTCGCCGAAGTACCAGACATTGCCGGCCGCGTCCTGCGCGAACCAGTCACAGGTGTCCTCGACGATCTCGTCACCGCTGGTCACGCGGTCGTGCACCACCACGGTCGGGACGCCAAGGATCCGCTTGGTGTCCCTGGTGACCTCCGTGACGGTCCGCTCGAGCTCATCGCCGCTCTTGCCCTCGAAGACCTGCCGGGTGCCGGGCACCAGCGGGTAGTACGGGTTGTCGATCGTGGTTGAGGTGGGGAAGTCCGCGGGCCGGACCTCGACCCGATAGCCAGGGCCGGTCTCCGGCGGGAGTTTGGCGGTGGTCGTGGCCGGTGCCGTGGTGGCGGTGGACGTGGCCGGCGCCGTGGTGGTGGCCGCGGCGGGTGTGGTACAGGACGGCGGACCGGCGGCCGGGGCCGCGGACCGGCCGCACCCGGCCAGGACAGCGTTCAGTACGGCCGTGGCCACCAACGCGACGGCCGGCAGCACCGGCCTTGACGCCGACGAACGCATGACAGGTCCTCTCGGTAGGCAAGGTCGCTGACGGGGATCGTGCCGTACCGGCGCTTAATCCACGCTGAAGCCGTCCGCCGTGGGCAACACCACGACGAACCGTGCGCCCGGCCCGTCCTCCACGCGGACGGTGCCGCCGTGCGCGCGAGCCACCTCGGCGACGATCGCGAGGCCCAGCCCCGCGCCGCCGGTGTCGCGGGCCCGCGCGTCGTCCAGCCGGGTGAACCGCTCGAAGATCCGCTCCCGGTCCGCGGCCGGCACACCGTTGCCGTCGTCCGACACGGTCAACGTCAGCCATCCGCGGATGGCCGCGACCGCGAGGCGCACCGTCGACGCGGCGTGCCGCTCGGCGTTGTCGGCAAGGTTGTGCACCATGCTGGCCAGCTGCGCCGGGTCGCCGTCGATGCGGGACGCGCTCACCGCGGTGGTGTCGACCGCGACCCGTCCGCGCCGCCGCAGCCGGGCGGCCTCGGCCAGCACCAGGTCGTCGACGTCCACCGGCCGGCGGCTCGGGGTGATGATGTTCTCGTCCGCTCGGGCGAGCAGCAGCAGGGCGTTCACCAGCCGTTCCATCCGCATGTCCTCGGCGAGCAGGCCCGCGGCGAGCTTGTCCCCACCGGTCTCCTGCGGATGCGCCAGCGCGGTCTCGAGCTGGTGCCGGATCGACGCGATCGGGCTGCGCAGCTCGTGCGACGCGTCGGAGATGAACTGGCGCTGCCGGTCGCGCGAGCGCTGCAGCCGGTCGAGCATCGTGTTCATGGTGCGGGCCAGCCGGGCCACCTCGTCGCGACCGCCCGGCTCGGGCACCCGACGGCCGAGCTCGGCGTCGGAGATCGCCGCCACCTCCCGCCGGATCGCCTCGACGGGCCGCAGCGCCCTGCCGGTGACGGTCCACGTGGTGAACGCGACGAGCAGCAGCAGGACGGGCAGGCCGATCGCGAGCGCGCCGGCGAGGGCGGCGCCGCTCTCGTCGACCGGGTCGAGCGTCCGCGCCACCAGCACGATGTACTGCCCGTCGGCGGTGCCGCGCGCTACCACGCGGTAGGAGCGCTCGTCGCCGATAGGCAGCCCCCGCACGGTGCGCGCCTCGCCGGGCCGCAGGTCACCGATCGGGGCGGTGTCTGCGATGTTGATGCTGCTCGCCACCACCGTCCCGGACCGGTCGACCACCTGGACCAGCGACTCCTCGGCGTTGTCCACAGCCAGCAGCGCGGGCGGCCGGCCGGCGTCCAGCAGGGCGACGACGTCCTGCGCGCGCAGCTCGGCGGCCGTCTGGATGTCACGGGTGAGCGAGCGCTGCAACAGCAACACGAGCGCCACGCCGCCGACGGCCAAGGCCACCCCGACGACGAGCGTCGCCCCGGCCGTGGTGCGGACCCGTACCCCGTACCGGCGGTCAGCCACCGTCGGCCGCCAGCCGGTAGCCGGCTCCCCGGACGGTCTCGATCACCGACCGCCGGTGCGGCACGTCGATCTTGCGGCGTAGGTAGCGGACGTACACCTCGACGATGTTCGGGTCGCCGTCGAAGTCGTCGTCCCATACGTGGTCGAGGATGTCGCGCTTGGACACCACGCTGCCGGCGTTGCGCAGCAGGTACTCCAGGACGGACACCTCGCGCGCGGTGAGCCGCAGCGGCGTGTCGCCGCGCCACGCCCGGCGGCTGCCTGGGTCCAGCACCAGGTCACCCGCGACGAGCCTGGTGGGACGCTCGCCGGCGCCGCGCCGCATCAGGGCGTGCAGCCGTGCCACGAGCACCCGGTGCGAGAACGGTTTGACCAGGTAGTCGTCGGCGCCGGTGTCCAGGCCTTCGGCCTCGTCGAACTCGCCGTCCATCGCGGTGAGCATCAGGATCGGTGTCCAGTCGGCCTCCGCGCGCAGCGTCGCGCAGATCCGGTAGCCATCGATGCCGGGCAGCATGATGTCGAGGACGATCGCGTCGTAGCTGTGCTCGCGGGCCATCCACAGGCCGTCGGTGCCGCTAGCCGCCACGTCGACGGCGAACCCGTCAGCCTCCAGTCCGCGCTTGAGCGATGTGGCGAGCCGCTGCTCGTCCTCCACCACCAGCACGCGCACGGTGATCAGCGTCGCACAGCCCGGCCGCCGCCGGTGCCGTCGCGGCG
>DASXTS010000366.1:0-2521 GCA_036505275.1 Pseudonocardiaceae bacterium | reverse complement strand
ATTGGTGCTGCGCAAGCGTCTGGGCCGCAAGCGACTGGAGCGATGTCACCAGGCGAGCGGGGTCCCCGTCACACCGGACGACCGCCGTGATCCCGGGCATGCCGACCGCAGTCCTGGATCGACAAGCATCCTGCCACGACTGCTGCCCGCCGACTGACGGCGAACTGACGCCCATCACCCTCCCTGCCCCCGGCGCGAGGTGCGCTATTGTTCGCGCGCATCGTAGCGACCCGTCAGGGGGCAGCCAATGCGCAGTTCGAACGAGGCGGCGGTTCCCGCCGCCGTCGACAGCGTCGACGCCCGCCCCGCGACGCAGGACCTTCTCGTGCTGGTCGGCCATGGCAGAGATCCTCGCGACGCGCTACGCCTACCGTTTCGGGAGGCAACGGTCCTTCACGCGGATGCGGATCTGGTCACTACACGCAGTACCTTCGATGTAGTCATCCTCGAGTGTGGTCCAATCGATCTTGCACGCCTCGACGACCTGCTATACCGAAAGGTCCTGCCCGCCCTGTGCCCGGACGGACGCGTGCTGGTGGCGCTCGACAACATGGAGGCGGCGTCAGCGGTGCCATTCGAGCCGGACGGACACGAGCCGAGCCTGCCCGGGTTGGACACCGTCGAATGGCTCGGCGTTAGCGTCGTGAACGGTCGGCCGTTCGCGGTCCTCGGTCGCGGAGTCCACCCGCGGACCAGTGCGGCCCGTGCGATGACGGCCGCGATGGCAGCTCTCGCCGCGTCCCACCACGCCACCATCCCCTTACGCGACGGCAGGGGCCTGCGCTCCGGGCCGATCGACCCTACTCTGATGCGGCAACTCCTAGATCATCAGCGGCACGAACAAGCGTTGGGAGAGCGGCTCGAGGCCGTCACCGCGGCCTTGAAGGCGCGCGGTAGCTCCGGGTGGTTCCGGCGATTGCGTCGCGTGGTGGGACGTAGCCGTGTGGGCCCACTACTGCGCCGCGTACGTAGATTCGCGCGGCAAGCCGCCGCCAGGAGATAGCGTTCTGCGCACGCCTACCCCACGGTTGCCGGGAGATTCGGTAGCATCCCCCCGACCGCGCGCGGGACCCGCACGTGCTGCAGACTGCTGGCACGCTAACCGCGAACCCGCACTGAGGAGCAACACGTGACCGCCGATGTCGTGATTCTTGGACTGGGCTACGTCGGCCTTCCCCTCGCCCACGAGGCGACGCGGGCCGGACTGTCCGTTCTCGGCTTCGACGTCAAACCGGCGGTGGTGGACGCACTAAACGCCGGTCGTTCGCATGTGGATGACCTGTCCGATGAGGACGTTTCGGACATGATCCGCGCGGGTTTCCGGGCCACGACCGACGAGGGCGAGATCGCCGCCGCGCGCATCGCTGTCATCTGCGTGCCGACGCCCCTGTCCCAGGACGGTGGCCCGGACCTGCTGGCGGTCGAGGCAGCGGTCCGTGCCGTCGCACGCAACCTGCGCCCCGGAATGTTGGTGATCCTCGAATCGACCACGTATCCAGGGACGACCGACGAGGTCGTCCGGCCGGTCTTGGAGGAATCTGGCCTTCTCGCGGGTGTCGACTTCCACCTCGCGTTCTCGCCCGAGCGGATCGACCCAGGTAACAAGGACTTCGGGCCACACAACACGCCGAAGGTCGTGGGTGGACACACGCCGGAGTGCACCACCCGCGCCGCGGAGTTCTACAGCCGGTTCGTGGAGACCGTGGTCTGCACCAAGGGAACCCGCGAGGCGGAAACCGCGAAGCTGCTCGAGAACACCTACCGGCACATCAACATCGCGCTGGTCAACGAGATGGCCCGGTTCTGCCACGAGCTCGGCATCGACCTGTGGGACGTGATCCGCTGCGCCTCGACCAAACCGTTCGGCTTCCAGGCGTTCTACCCCGGCCCGGGCGTCGGCGGACACTGCATCCCGATCGATCCGAACTACTTGAGCCACAACGTGCGCGCCAAGCTCGGATACCCGTTCCGCTTCGTGGAACTTGCACAGGAGATCAATGCCACGATGCCGGCGTATGTCGCGCGTCGGGCACAGAACATGCTCAACGATGCTGGCCTTGCAACAAACGGGGCAAGCGTGCTGGTCCTCGGCGTCACGTATAAACCGGACATCGCCGATCAGCGAGAGTCGCCGGCGACACCTCTGGCCCGCCAACTCAACGCCTTGGGCGCGAAGCTGACTTTCCATGACCCGTACGTGACGAACTGGTCGGTGCCCGGCGTCGAGGTGCTGCGTACGGACGATCTCGAGGGCGCTGTCGCGCAGGCCGACCTGGTGATCCTCGTCCAGAACCACCGGGCTTACGACGCAGACCGCCTGGCCGTCCTCGCCAAGCGCTTCTTCGACACCAGGGGTGTCACGACAACTCCCGACGCGCACCGGCTATGAGCTCGCTGCGCGGGTTGGCCAGCCGCGTACAGGCGCCCGATGCCACGCGCGACGGCACGGACGCGCCAGACGGCTTGGCATTTCGCGCCCATCCGTTCGTGTGTGGGGGGATCGGCGCGTGGGAGCCCGAGC
>DASXTS010000365.1:0-8685 GCA_036505275.1 Pseudonocardiaceae bacterium | reverse complement strand
CGTGCCCCGGACAAGCAGCTCACCTTGCACCAGCACGGACACGTCGTCGCACAGCGAGAAGATGAACTTGGTGTCGTGCTCGATCACCACCACGGATATCCCGGTGTCCCGGATCGCGAAGATCAGCCGCCGGGTGGCCTCAGTCTCCTGCGGGTTCATCCCGGCGGTCGGCTCGTCCAGCAGCAGCACCTTGGGATCGGTGGCCAGCGCCCTGGCGATCTCCAGCCGCCGCTGGTCGCCATAAGGCAGGTTGCGGGCCAGTTCGTCGTGAACCTTGGCGAGGCCGACGAACTTGAGCAGCTGCCGGGAGCGCTCACGGGCCGCTTCCTCGCCGCGCCGGAACGCCGGACCGTGGAATAGCGAGGACAGCGGCCCCTGGCGCATCCGCACGTGCCGCCCGACCAGCACGTTCTCCAGCGCGGTCATGCTGGGGAAGAGCCGGATGTTCTGGAACGTGCGGGCCACCCCGCGAGCGGTCACCGCGGCCGGGTCGCCGGGCAGCCCGGCGCCGTTCAGCAGCACCTGGCCCTTGCTCGGGGTGTACAGCCCGGTCAGGCAGTTGAAGAAGGTGGTCTTGCCGGCCCCGTTCGGCCCGATCAGGCCGACGATCTGACCCTCGGCAAGCTGCAGCGAGACGTCGGACAGGGCGATCAGGCCGCCGAACACCATGGTGACGTGGCGAGCCTCCAGCACCGGCGCGGTCATGCTCTCGCCTCCCCCGGCAGCACGGCACCGGCCGGCGGCAGGTGCGCCTGTTCGGTCACCGATTCCTCGAGCGGTCGGCCCTCGAAGTCCTCGCCGGCCAGCTCCGCCCGGCGGTGCTTGTCAGGCACCAGCCCCTGCGGCCGGAACCGCATGATCAGCACCAGGGCCAGGCCGAAGAGCAGCAGCCGGTAGTCGGAGAACTCGCGCAGCTTCTCGGGCAGCACGAACAGCAGGGAGGCGCCGAGCACCGCGCCGGGTATCGTGCCCATGCCGCCCAGGATGACCGCGGAGATCAGCGTCACGGACTCCAGGAACTTGAAGCTCTCGTAGGACACCGTGCCGAGCTTGTGTGCGAACACAGCGCCGGACAGGCCGGCCGTGGAGGCCCCGACCATGAAGGCGAGGATCTTGATCCGGCCGGTGGAGATGCCCATCGCCTTGGCGACGTCCTCGTCCTCCCTGATCGCGATCCAGGCCCGGCCGATCCGCGAGTTCTTCAGGTTCGCGAAGATGCCCATCACCAGCCCGACCAGCAGCACGATCATGAAGTAGTACAGCACACCGCTGGGCAGCTTGGTGCCGCCGATGGTGATCGGTTCGTTGAACCCGGTGCCGGCAATGGTGACCGGCGGCACGCCGGGGATGGCGTTCGGGCCGCCGGTCAGCCCGCCGATGTTGTTCTGCGCGGTGCGCACGAAGATCTCGCCGAAGGCCAGCGTGACGATGGCCAGGTAGTCGCCGCGCACCCGCAGCGTCGGGGAGCCGACGATCGAGCCGAACATGCCGGCGACCACGGCCGCGATCACCGCGGCCACCGGGAACGGCAGGGTGATGTCCACCTTGGCCGCCACCGCGCCGGACAGGTTGGCCGCCACGAACGCGCCGATGCCGAGGAAGGCCACGTAGCCAATGTCCAGCATGCCGGCCAGCCCCACCACCACGTTCAGCCCGATCGCGGTGGCCGCGTAGATCCCGATGTTGGCCGCGACCGTCATCCAGTAGTCGGTGCCGGCGCCGGTGAACGGCAGCGCCAGCGCGCAGCCGAGCAGCACCACGATCGAGAACGGCCGGTGATCCTCGGACAGCCGCCCGATCCAGGGCAGCACGCCGGCGCCCTGCAACGCGGCGAGCAGGCCGCCGGCGAAACCGAGGAAAGACAGGAACTGCGCGCCGGCGTACGGGTTGGCCACCCCGCCCTGCCCGCCGGCGGTCAGCGTCCAGGCGACCATCATCAGCAGCCCGGCGTAGGACACCAGCAGCACCGCCCAGGCCGCCGGGCGGGGCAGCCCGGTCGGCAGGTGCACCGGCTCCTCGATGCCGCCGGCGTGCGCACCGGCAACCACCGCCAGTCCGCCGAGCAGGCCGACGATCCCACCGAACGCCGGGATCTCCGAGACGGTGACCGCGCCGAGCCCGCCGCCGTAGTAGGCGATGAACAGCACGTTGACCGCGGACACCAGCACCGCGCCCCAGCCGAGGCCGCGCAGGATCCTGCCGCGGCCTGGCACCGGCGCGAACGTCACCACCAGCGCGGCGAGGCCGAGCAGCAGCACGTGCAGCCGGAAGCCGGTCACCGCGAACGGCAGGTCGAAGTACTGCAGTGTGGACTTGGCCGGGTAGGCGCCCCTGTTCAGCACGAAGGTCGCCCAGGGCAGCAGCGCGCCGACCACCACAAGCACGGAGCCGATCAGCCGCAGCGGCAGCGCCATCCCTGGCCGCAGGTACGAGGTGATCCTGTTCATGCGCGCACCTTCTCCGCCTCGCCGAACAGGCCCTCCGGCCGGAACACCAGCACCAGGATCAGCACGACGAAGATCCACACGTAGTCGTACTGGGTGCCGCCCGGCAGGTACTGGCCGCCCAGGGTTTTGATCAGGCCGATGACGAACGCGCCGATCACGGCGCCGCGCAGGCTGCCGATGCCGCCGAGGACGGCCGCGGTGAAAGCGAAGATACCGTTCTGGAAGCCCATGTCGACGTTGATCGTGTTCTGGTACGCCCCGTACAGCACGCCGCCGACGCCGGCCAGCGCGGCGCCGAGGATGAACGTCAGCACGATCACCCGGTCCGGGTCGATACCCATCAGCCGCGCGGTGTCCCGGTCCTGCGCGGTGGCCCGCATCGCTCGGCCCATCCGGGAGCGGTTGACGTACATCTGCAGCGCCACCGCGAGCGCCACGGCGATCACCACCAGCGCCACCCGGATCCACGGCAGCACCACCTGCCCGCCGGGCACGGGCAGCTGCATCCCGCCGCCGACGAACATCGCCGGGAAGGGGCGGGCGGACTTCGCGTCGGGGTAGAAGAGCCGCACCGCCTCCTGCAGGAACACCGACACCCCGAGCGCGGTGATCAGCGGCGCGAGCCGGGGGGCATTGCGCAGCGGGCGGTAGGCGAACCTCTCCATGAGCACGGCGACGATCACCGCGACCACCACGCCGCCAAGCATCGAGGCGGGCAGCGTGATCTGCCAGTGGCCACGCATGCCGCGCGGCAGGATCCAGGTGTAGGTCGCCAGCCCGCCGTATGCACCGACCATGAACACCTCGCCGTGCGCGAAGTTGATCAGCTGGATGATGCCGTACACCATGGTGTAGCCGAGCGCGACCAGGCCGATCACCGCGCCCAGCACGACCCCGTTGGCGATCTGCTGAAACAGCGTCGTCACAGGCACCTCCGATGGCCGTGGGGACGGACCGTCGCACGGCCCGCCCCCACCGGGTGGTTCACCGATGTGGCTACGAGAAGGTTCCGGTCTCGGCAGGGTTCCACTTGCCGCCGGTGACCTGGTAGACGGTCATCAGCTTGTTGGTGCTGTCACCGTACTGGTCGAACTTGACCTCGCCGGTGGCACCGGTCGCGCTGTACGAGCCGACGTTCTCCAGCAGCTTGCTGCGCTGGTCGTCGCCCCACTTGCCGCTGTCACCGAGGGTCTTGCCGAGCGAGCCGATCAGGGCGTTCGCGGCATCGTAGGAGAACGCACCGTAGGCGCTGTAGGTCTCCTTGTAGTTCTTCGCCTTGTAGGCGTCGATGAACACCTTCGCGCTGTCCAGCTTCTCGGTCGGGGCGCCGACCGAGGTGGCCAGGTCGCCCTCCTTGCCGCCGAGCTCGATGAACTTGTCGTCGAAGATGCCGTCGCCGCCGAACAGCGGGATGTTCATGCCGGCGTCCTTCATCTGCTTGGACAGCGGGCCGGCCGCCGGGTACTCGCCGCCGTAGTAGACGAACTCGGGGTTGCTCGGCTTCACCTTGGCGATCACGCCAGAGAAGTCGGTGTCCTTCTCGCCCACCTTCTCCTTGGCCACCACCGAGCCGCCCTGCTTCACAAGCTGCTTCTGGAACTCGGCGGCGAGGCCGTCACCGTAGGTCTTGCCGTCGGTGATGATCGCGACCTTCTTCTTGCCTGCCTTGCCCACCGCGTAGTTGGCCGCGAACGGGCCCTGCAGGTCGTCGGTGGCGCAGACCCGGAAGTAGGTCGGGAAATCCCGCTTCGGGGCGGTCAGGAAGTTCTGGCCCCTGGTCAGTGTGGGGTTGGTGTTCGCAGGCGAGATCTGGACGATGTTCTTTGCCTTGAGCACCGGCTGCACGTTCTGCGCGACCGAGGAGTTCAGCGTGCCGATCACGCCCACGACGTTGGGGTCGGAGGACAGCTTGGTCGCGGCCTGCGCGCCGATCTGCGGGTTGGCCTGGTCGTCCTCGGCCTGCAGGGCCAGCTTGTAGCCCTTGACCGTGCACTTCTCGTTGGCCTGGTCGACCGCGAGGCTTGCGGAGTTCTTGATGCCCAGACCGAGGGCCGAGAGGGAGCCGCTCAACGGGGCGACCACCCCGACCACCAGGGTGCCCTTGCTGGTGTCACAGCTGGTGCCGCCGCCTCCGCCCCCTGTTTCAGTCTTGTTCGTACCGCACGCTGCGATGAGCAGCGCGCCGGCGACGATCGCGGCGGACTTGACGAGCTGGTTCCGCACGGTGCGTCCCTTCCATCCGATGATCGCGTCGCTACGGACCTCGTAGCGGCCGCATCCCGCCCTCCACCGAGGAGGGCTGGCCGGAACGTAGGCGATGCGCCCCCGTCCCGGCCATCACACGACGCAGCCCGTAATCACAATGCAATCTGCCCTCGGCGAAGGCGGTGAGCCCCGACTCCCGGCAGTAACGTCGCATGCGTGCAGCGAAGGCGGGTGCTGGCGTGGGTCGGCGCCACCATGGTGCTCGCCACCGCGGTGATCGCGCTGCGGCACACCCAACCACCCGGCTCGCCGCCGGTCGCGGCGCCCACCCCGACGACGTCCGGCCCGACCAGGGTGGCCCGCTTCAGCGCCAACGGAGTGGTGCTGCCGGAGCCCGGCGCGCCGCCGAACGCACCGGCCGTCGTGCAGGCCATCCGCACCGGGCCGGAGCGGGTCCGGGTCGTTTGGGGTGCCGCCCTGCCCGGCGGCACCGGGCCGCCCAACGCGGCCGGCTACCAGGTGAGCTGGCGCGCGCTGCCGGTCGGGCCGTCCGGCTCGCTGCTGGTCGCCGCGCCCGAGGTGGAGCTCAACGGGTTACCGGTAGCGGAGGGCTACCGCGTCGAGGTGCGCTCGGTCGACGCGTTCGGACGGCGCTCGGCGCCGACGGCCGCGACCGTCCAGATGGCCACCCCGGTTGCCGCCGACCAGGCGCTGGACCCGCGGCAGTTCAGCGGGCTCGCCGAGCCGTTCGACGGGCCGTTCTCGGTGGACACCTCGGTGGTCGGGGCCCGCTGGCACGTGTCCGGCTATCCCGGCTGCATGTCGGCGGCCGTGGACCACGGCATGCTGACCCTCGACCTGCAGTGCGGCGCCGACCTTGCGGTCCTTCGGGCCCGCTCGCCCATGCGGCTCGACCGGGGCGCCGGCCGGATCGTGCTGATCACCGACGCCGCCGGGCCGACGGCCGCGCTCACCGTCGACCTGGTGCCCGGCGGCGCGGCCGACCGGGTCGGCGCCGGGCTGGCCGCCACACCGCCGGCGGATTCGCCGCGCAACGGCACCGCTGTGGTCGACCCGGCGCTGCCCGACGGCGCGCTGCGGGTACTGGTGGACGACGGTGGCGCGCGGGTGCTCACCGGGTCCGGGGTGCCCCGCCTGCCGGCACCGTCGGCACCGTCGGCACCGGCGGAACCGTCGGAACCCTTGACACCGGCGGGCCCGGCGCCGGCCCGCGGCGTCGGGGTGCTGCACGTCTTCGAGGTGGCCATCGGCGACGACGGGCTGCGGGTCTTCCAGGACGGCGTGCCGATCGCGGCCGCCGGGGTGGCCCCGCCGTGGGCCGAGGCCACCGCGCTGATCGGGATCAGCGGGCCACCGGATCGGCAGGCCAGGGTGCGCTTGGACGCCGTCGGGTTCACCGGGCCGCCGTCGCCGGCGCCGCCGACCTACGTGCATCCCGTCGTGCCGGCCACCCAGCGTGTTCTCGGCCTGCGCGAGGACGCCCCCGGCATCGGCATCTCCCGCCGGCAGCTCGCCTCCGCCGCCAGGGCCAGGCTGGTCGCCACGGTGAGCGTGGTGCCCGGCGTCGATCTCTCCGGGCTCGTGCTGCAGCACGGCGATGTGCTGATCCCGGCCCGGCCGCTGCTGCCGACCGTGCCGGCTCGCGCCGGGGCCGAGGTCACCGTCGCAGCCGACCTGCCGGCAGGCCTGCTCGGCGCGGACGGGCCCGCCGCGGTGAGCCCGCTCGTGTTGCGCGCCCCCGGCGCCGACACCGCCACCGTGCCGGTGACCGGCAGCTACCTGGAGATCGAGCCGCGGCCTGGGGTCGACGTGCCGCCGCAGGCGACCACCGGGGTCAGGGAGCCACGCCGGCCGCCGCAGACGGCGCTGCCGCGGCCCTCGGTGCGGCTGCTGAACACCGAGTCCCGCGAGGTGACCACGCCTACCGCCGGCGCCCGGCTGCTCGTCGAGGTGACCCTGGACGGGGTCGGCGGGCAGCTCAGCGGAGCGACCCTCGCCGGCGTGGCGGGCTTTCAGCTCTGGATGGACAACCGTCAGATAGCCGGCGTGCCGACGGCCGTCGACGGCCCCGGGGTCGGCGGCGTCTACCACGTAGCCCTGTCCACCCGGTCGCTCAGCAGGGGCGCGCACTTCGTCGAGCTGCGGCTGATCGGAGTGGACGCCGCCGTGGCCCCCGTGTCGGTGCTGGCGTCCTGGCAGCTCAGCTGAGGTTGTTCAGCTGAGGTTGTTCAGCTGGGGTTGTTCAGCTGAGGTTGTCCAGCACCGCCTCGGCGACCGCCTTCATCGTGCTACGCCGGTCCATCGCCGTGCGCTGGATCCAGCGGAACGCCTCCGGCTCGGTCATCCCGTTCTTGGTCATCAGCAGGCCCTTGGCCCGGTCAACGACCTTGCGGGTGGCCAACTGGTCGGTCAGGCCGGCCACCTCGGCCTCCAATGCCTGCAGCTCGGCGAACCGGGAAATCGCCAGCTCGACCGCCGGCACCAGGTCGCGCTTGCCGAACGGCTTCACGAGGTACGCCATCGCCCCGGCGTCCCTGGCCCGCTCCACCAGGTCCCGCTGGCTGAACGCGGTCAAGATCACCACCGGCGCGATCCGCTCGCTCGCGATCTGCGACGCCGCCTCGATGCCATCCTTCTTCGGCATCTTCACGTCCATGATCACCAAGTCCGGGTTCAGCTCGCCGGCCAGCTTCACCGCCTGCTCGCCGTCGGCCGCCTCGCCGACCACCTGGTAGCCCTCCTCGCGGAGCATCTCCACGAGATCCAGCCGGATCAGGGCCTCGTCCTCGGCCACCAGCACGCGCGGCTGCGCCGTCGTCTGCCGCGTCATCGGCGTTCCTCCCCTGCATGCCTGCATCGGAACCTGCAGGATACGTTGGCCACCGCCGGTCGACCGAGCCCTTGACGGCCGGTCGGTACAGTGATCCTGGCAACGATCGACGCGGCACGCCCTGGTAGCCCAACCGGCAGAGGCAACGGACTCAAAACCCGTCCAGTGTGGGTTCGACTCCCACCCAGGGCACATCGTCTGATCAGCAACAATGCGTAATCAGCAATCACTCGTGCTGCAGCTTGGGCATGGCATCGGGCCTGAGCCGCCAGCATCATGGCTGGTCAGCGCGCCCGTGGCCGTCAGCGCGGCAACATCGAGGAACGTGGCGGTGCGCTCCGCGTCCGCCTTTACGCCGGCACCGATCCAGTGACTGGGCGACAGGTCTACCTGCGGGCGACGGTCCAAGGTACAGACAGCGCGTCATGGCGCAAGGCAGCGGACAAGCTGAGCGAGTTTCGCGAGCTGTGCGGCCTGCGGTTCTCCCGACTCGATCTCGACGCCGAGGTCGTTGACCTTCGTCGGACTTGGGTCCCCCCTCGCCAACCTCGGCGGTCACCCGCGAGAACCTGATCATGGCTGGCTGTCGTCTGTACGGGTGTGCAGGGCAGGGTGGACGCCGTGACCTCGATGGACGAGGAGTCCCTCGTCCGCGGCATCGCCCGCGGGGACCGCGGCGCGTTCGAGGAGCTGTACCGGCGCACCTCGCCCTGGCTGGCCGTGCGGCTGCGCCGGCGGTGCGCCGACGACGAGCTGATCGCCGAGGTGATGCAGGAGACGTTCCTGGCGGTGTGGCGGGCCGCGGCCGCGTTCGCCGGCGCCGGAGTGGGCGGTACCGCGGTCGGCTGGGTGTGGACGATCGCGGCCCGGCGCCTGGTCGACGCCCTGCGCAGGCGGGCTCGGGAACCGCGGCTGCCGCTCGCGGCGCTGCCCGCACCGGCCGCGCCCGCCGCCGAGGACGAGGTGCTCGACGCGCTGCTCGGCGACCCGATGGGCACGGCGCTGCGCCGGCTCTCGCCGGATCTGCGGCAGGTGCTGCAGGCGATGGTGCTGGACGGGCTCACGGTGCGGGAGACCGCCGTGCTGCTGGGCGTACCCGAGGGCACGGTGAAGACCCGGGCTCGGCGAGCACGGATCGCGTTGCGGGAGGCGCTGTCATGACACCTTCGGACCACGTGCCGG
>DASXTS010000364.1:0-2804 GCA_036505275.1 Pseudonocardiaceae bacterium | reverse complement strand
CGCACGTCCGAGCCGCCCTGCTTCTCGGTCATCGACATGCCGGCGAGCAGCCCGCGCTTGCCGGACGGCTCGCGCAGCCCGGGGTCATAGACCGGCGACCGCAGCCCGGGCTCGTACCGCGCGGCCAGATCGGGGGCGCTGCGCAGCGCGGGCACCGCGGCATAGGTCATCGAGATCGGGCAGCCGTGTCCGGCCTCAGCCTGGCTCCACAGGTAGAACGCGGCGGCTCGGCGCAGATGCGCGGCCGGCCCGGCGTCCGGTGCCCACGGCGCCCCGTGCAGCCCGAAGCCGACGGCCCGCGCCAGCAGCCAGTGCCAGGACGGGTGGAACTCCACCTCGTCCACCCGGTGGCCGTACCGGTCGTGGGTGCGTAGCCGCGGCGGGTTCTCGTTGGCCAGCCGGCCGTGCTCGCGCGCCTCGCCGGATCCGGCCAGCGCAGCAATGGCCGCCACCCCACCGGCCACGCCAGACGCCACCCCGCCGGCCACCCCACCGGCCACGCCAGACGGCACGCCAGATGACACGCCGTAGAACGCCAGGGCCGATGCCAGCGCCGGATCGCACGCCAGCGGGTCGAAGCCGTCCAGCGGCGGGGGCTGGTTGTGGACCGTGTGCGTGCCGCCGGACGCTCGGGAAGGGGCCGCGGCGGCCGGCGCCGATGCCGTGCTGGTCATGCTCCGCAGCGTAGCCGCTACACCCGTTGTGATCATGGAATCACGACCCGTCCGATCACCCCGGATCCGGCTGCCGAGCGGCCGTCGCGCCGGGCGGTGAGGATCGTCCGAACGGGTTTTTCGACCTAGCGACCGCACGTACACTCGGCCGGCCAATCGAGCCAAATGGTCCCTTATCTGCGGCCAAACGGGCAGTCATCGTTGTTGCGACGTCACATCCGGCTTGGTTGAGAGTCGGAAAGAAGTAATGACAGCCCGGGCATCCTGCGGCAGTCTGGACCACTGGGTAGAGGCCCCGGCGCATCGAGCGGGGCATCCGCGCACGAATATGGGGAGACACGTCTCGTGACTGGGCGCAACGGCACGGGCCGATCCAAGCGTCTGGCGGTGGCCGTCCTGGCCGGCTGGCTCCTGCTGATCCCGGCGACACTGGTGAGCACCGGTGGTCGCCTGTTCCTGCCCATGACCGGGGCCATCGCCGGTGACAGCTCGATGCCCGATGCCGGCGACCTGCTTGCCGCGCTGCACAGCGCGACCGCCGGGCCCGAGGAGTACGGCGCGAGCGGCAACCTGCCGGAGTCCGACACGCTGTCCCCGGACCTGCTCGACGCGCTTGCCGGACCGGCCACCAGCACCGTCCCCGGCCTCAGCACTGGCGCTGGCCCGCTGGCCACCGTGCCGCCCGGCCCGCTCGGCCTGCCCGGCGTGGTGCTCGAGGCCTACATGCGGGCCGCCCAGACCATCGCCGCGACCTCCCCGCGCTGCGGTCTGCACTGGTCGGTGCTCGCGGCCATCGGCCGGATCGAGTCCAACCACGCTCGCGGCGGCGCGGTGGACGCCAAGGGCACCACCGTGCAGCCCATCCTCGGACCGCAGCTCTCCGGCGGTCCCGGCATCGCGGCCATCCGGGACACCGACGGCGGCGCGCTCGACGGCGACACCGTGTGGGACCGCGCGGTCGGTCCGATGCAGTTCATCCCCGGCACCTGGGCCCGCTACGGCGTGGACGGCAACGGCGACGGCACAGCAAGCCCGCACAATATCCACGACGCGACGCTGGCGGCGGGCCGCTACCTCTGCGCCGGCGGGGGTGACCTGCGCGACCTGGTCGCGCTGGCCGAGGCGCTGTTCCACTACAACGCGTCGGACGCCTACGTCGCGAACGTACTGAGCTGGGCGGCCGCGTACGCGGCCGGCGTCACCCCGCTGCCGTCGTCGTCCGCGACGGCCCCCGTCGTGACCGCGGGTGACCTGGCGGCGGCAGCCGCGGTGCCCATCACCACGTCGCCGGATGCCACCGTCCCGTTGACCACCAGCACCGCGGACTCGTCCACCGTGACGACCATGACGACGGACTCGTCGACCGCGACCACTGGGACCACCACTGCGACCACCACCACGACGTGCCCGACGGCGCCGACGAGTACCGACCCGTCCAGCACCACCACGGTCCCACCGGGATGCGAGACGACCACATCGCCGCCGAGCACACCGCCGAGCACACCGTCGAGCAGCGAGTCCGGCACCACGACCACGGACCCCCCGACCCAGACTCAGACGCAGGGCTCCGCCACCGGATCGAGCGGCGGAACGTCCGCGGAGAGCTCACAGCAGAGCTCGGGCCAGAGCTCAGTCCAGAACTCAACCGACGCGACGCTCGGTGCCGCCTCGACCACCACGTCCCTGCCGGCGACCTAGGCTCTGGGCCCAGGACGAACCTGGGAGGGTGAGAGCGATGACGCGGGTGGCCGCGATCGACTGCGGGACCAACTCGATCCGGCTGCTGGTGGCCGACGTGGACCGCCGCGACGGCGCCACCGCGCTGCGCGACGTGCACCGCGAGATGCGCATCGTGCGCCTGGGTCAGGGCGTGGACGCCACCGGCCGGCTGTCGCCGGAGGCGATCGAACGCACCCGCGCGGCGCTCGCCGACTTCACCGCGATCGTGCGGCGCAGGGGCGCTGAGCGGGTGCGGATGGTGGCCACGTCCGCGACCAGGGACGCGGCCAACAAGGAGGACTTCTTCGCCATGGTCCGCGGCAGCCTCGGGGTGAACGCCGAAGTGATCAGTGGCGACGAGGAGGCCAGGCTGTCGTTCGCCGGCGCGGTCGGCGACTTCGATCCGGCCGA
>DASXTS010000363.1:0-11118 GCA_036505275.1 Pseudonocardiaceae bacterium | reverse complement strand
GCCTCTCCAGGACATCCGGGAACTTTCCGGCGCCCAGTGTGTCCACCACCCGGTAGGCGGTGTCACGATTGCGAGCGCAATGGCTGTTTCGGTCGTTGTGGTCTCACCCGCCACCCGGAGGTGCCAGCGGTGCGGCGCCGGATGTCCCTCGCGGGCCAGCTGCTCGCCCTGCAACTGGTGATCGTGTCCATCGTGCTGCTGGCGGTCGCCGCGGTATCCCTGGCGCAGTCCGCGGCAAACTTCCGGGCGACCGAGACACCCAAGGTGCGGTCGGCTGCGGAGGCCGTCGCCGCCCAGGCAGCCGTTCGGTTGGCTCTGGAGGATCCGGAGCACACGGCGATCGCCCAGGAGGCAGCAGGTAACGCCGCGAGCCTGTCCGGGGCGACGTACGTGATCATCGCCAAGCCAGATAGAACGATCATCGCCGGGCCAGATCCGGGCCTGCTCGAGCAGCAGCTCGACCTACACGGCAGTCCCGTCCTGAGTGGACGGCCCTGGGATGGCGTGGTGACCGATCACGGGGCCAAGGCGGTCGTCGCGCACGTCCCGGTGCTCAGCACGACGGAGGGCCGGGTCGGCCGGGTGGTGGGACTGGTGGCCGTCGGCCGCGAATACCCGAGTTGGCTGGCCAGTCTGCGGACCGCCACCCCGGACCTGCTGACCTACCTCGGCCTCGGGATCGCGATCGGCGTGCTCGGCTCCCTGCTGGTGGCTCGCCGGGTGAAGCGACAGACCCTCGGCCTGGAACCGCGCGAGATCGCCGCGCTCGCCGAGCACCGGGAAGCCCTGCTGCACGGCATCAAGGAGGGCGTCATCGCCCTGGACCAGCACCGACGCGTCACGCTGGTCAACGACGAGGCCAACCGGCTGCTCGGCCTGCCGCCCGATCCGGTCGGCCGCCCGCTCGATGAGCTGGACCTGCCGCCACGCATCAGCGACGTGCTGGCCGGGATGGACGGCGCTGGCACCGACTCGATCGTGCTGCGCCTCGGCCGGATCGTGGTGCTCAACCGGATGCCGGTAGCGGTCCGCGGCCGAAGCATCGGGGCGGTGGTGACCCTGCGGGACCGCACCGAGCTCGACAGGCTGACCGACGAGCTGCGCGGCGCACGCAGCACCAGCGACGCCCTCCGGGCTCAGGCGCACGAGTTCGCGAACCGGATGCACACCGTCGCCGGACTGATCGAGCTGGAGGAGTACACCGAGGCACTCCGGTTCGCCACCCGCGCAACAACCGCGCACAACGCCCTCGCCCGATCCATCGCCGACCGCATCCACGAGCCGGCACTAGCCGCGCTGTTGCTGGCCAAGTCGGCGGAGGTCACCGAGCGCGGGGCACGGTTGATCGTCGCCGAGGAGTCCTGGCTGCGACCCGAGGATGCCGGCGATCCGGAGGACCTCCTGTTGGTCGTCGGCAACCTGGTCGACAACGCGCTGGACGCGCTGGGCGGCGATGCCGGCTGGATCTGCGTCACGGTGCGGTCCACGGACGGCGGCATGCTCGTGGAGGTGCGGGACTCCGGCCCAGGGATCGCCCCGGAGTTGGCCGACGAGGTCTTCCGGAACGGGTTCACCACCAAGGTCGCGCACTCCGGCGGCACCCGCGGGCTGGGGCTCGCGCTGAGCCGGCAGGCCTGCGTGCGTCGCGGCGGCTGGGTCCAGTTGCGCAACGACGATGGAGCGGTATTCACCGCCCTGCTGCCGCCGGCACCGGTGGGCGCCGACGGGTAGGCCTTAGGACCCAGCCGGTACCGCCCGCCGGCTGACTCAGATCGGTTCGATCTTCGGATACCGCGGGCGCCACATCGCCTCGTGGACCTGCCGGACCGGATCGTCCAGCGGCACCTGGGCCAGGCCCTCGGCGGCCGCGGCCCTGGCCACCGCGATGGCCACGGTGGCGGAGACCATGCGCATATTGGTCACCGGGGGTAGCAGGCTCGCGCCGACCGTCGTGGCGTCCGACAACGCCGCCACCGCATCCGCCGAGGCGGTGAGCATGCGATCGGTGATGCGCCGGGCACGGGCCACCGTGACGCCAAGGCCGAGGCCGGGAAAGACGAGCGCATTGTTGGCCTGCGCAATGGTGTACGTCCGTTCCTTGTACTCCACCGGCAGGAATGGGCTACCGGTGGCCACCAGCGCGCGCCCGTCCGTCCAGGGGATCACGTCCGCCGGCACCGCCTCGGCCTTGGAGGTCGGGTTGGAGAGCGGCATGATGATCGGCCGGTCCACGGTGGACGCCATCTGTCGCACGATCGCTTCGCTGAACGCGCCGGCCTGGGTCGACGTGCCGATCAGCATCGTCGGCTTGACGCGGGAGACCACGTCCGCCAAGCCGATGCCGCCGCCATCCGCCGACCACCCGGCGACCTCACCGGCCGGCCGCGCGTAGGGCCGCTGGAAGTCGTACTGGTGCTCGGTGCGGTCGTCGGTGAGCAGTCCGCGGCGTCCCATGGCCCAGAACCGACGGGTGGCCTCCTGAGGTGACAGTCCCTCGCGAACCATGACATCCCGCATCATGTCGGCGATGCCCAGACCGGCGGTACCCGCACCATGGATGACCACCCGCTGGTCCCGCATCCGCGTGCCGGCCGCCCGCACCGCGGAGACGGCGGCGGCGAGCACCACGGCAGCCGTGCCCTGCATGTCGTCGTTGAAGGTGCAGCACTCGTCGGCGTACCTGTTCAGGATCCGCCGGGCGTTGCTGGCGCCGAAGTCCTCCCAATGCAGCATGGCGTGGGGGAACAGCTTGCTCGCGGCCCGCACGTAGGCGTCGATGAGCTCGTCGTAGCGCTCGTCGCGCACCCTGGCGTGCCGGTTGCCCAGGTACATCTCGTCGTTGAGCAGGCCAAGGTTGTCGGTGCCCATGTCCAGCACCACGGGAATCACCCGGCGGGGATGCAGCCCGGCCGCGGCGATATAGACGGCGAGCTTGCCGATGGCAATGTCGATGCCGCCCACGCCCTGGTCGCCGATGCCGAGGATGCCCTCCGAGTCGGTGGCCACCAGCAGGTCGACGTCCTCGCCGGCCAGGCCGTAGTTGCGCAGCGACTCCTCGACCTCCTCCGGTTGGTTCACCGACAGGAACACCCCGCGCGGGCGGCGGTACTCGTGGCTGTAGCGCTCGATCGCCTTGCCGACCGTCGGGGTGTAGACGATCGGCAGCATCTCCTCCAGGTGATCAGTCAGCAGTCGGTAGAACAGGACCTCGTTGCGGTCGCGCAAATTGGCCAGGTAGACGTTCTTCGCGAGATCGTCGGGCTGGCGGCTGTACTGCGCGTAGACCCGCTCGATCTGTCCCTCCATGGTGGACACACCACTGGGCAGCAGACCCTGCAGACCAAGCGCCCGCCGCTCCTCCTGGGTGAACGCCGTGCCCCGATTGAGCATCGGCGCGGCGAGCACCACGCGGCCGCGAGCGCGGACTCGCACCGGGTAGCCGTCCGCCGCCGAGCCGAGTTCGTACGGTCCCTCGTACATGATCGGTACCACTTTCCTGGCAGGTGCTGAATCGGTAACCGTGCCGCCGAGCGAAGCCGTGGCCCCTCAGATAATGCCGTGCTCGCGCAACTTGTACAGGTCGGCCCGGCCGTCAGGTTCGCTGGCCGGGCGTGAGCCCTCGGATCACCCAGGCGGCTACCGCGCGCACGGTGCTGTCGAGCGGCAGGGTGGTGGTGTCGAGCAGTTCGACGGGCGGGTTCAGCGTGGGCCCGGTTCGGCGAAGCCAGTCGTTGAACCGCAGGGTTTCGTCGATGCGTGGCTCGTCCCAGCCTCGCCACGCCGGCCGCGCGCGCAGCCGACGGCGCAGCGCGTCCGGCTCGCTGACCAGGGCGAGGTAGTGGATGTCGCCGACGAACACCCGCTGCGGGCAGCGCTCGAACTGCACCGGGACGACCGTGCCGCTCAGCACGACCGGGCGGCCGCTCTGATGGATCATTCCGGCCATCCGCAGCCAGGTGGATCGGAACTGGCGGTACTCCTCGGTCGGGTCGGTGAGGCCGGCCGTCCACAGCACGTCCTGCTCGAGCACGACCGCACGGCCGGCCAGCGCCGTGCCGAGCAGCCGCGCCACGGTGGACTTTCCCGCGCCGCTCGGCCCGGTCAGGGCGAACAGCGGCAGCCGCCGAAACGGCTGCCGGTGGCCACATGCCGAGCACTCCAGCACCCCGCCGTCATCGGCCACCATGGGTGGGTCCATCCAGGTGCCGCAGCCGACGCACACCTGCAGGTCGACCGGCAGCGGTCGCTCCACCGGCAGCGGCAGGCTCGGCGCGCTCAGTCGAACAGCTCCTCGAGGAAGCTCTTCCGGCGCCGATGCCCCTTGTGTGAGCCGTATGGCGGTGGCGAGTCGTGGTACTGGCCACCGGCTTGGCGGCGCGGGTCGAACGGGGCCGGTGAGTCCGGCCGGTAGGCGGGCGCCGCCGGCGCGCCGTAGTAGCTCTGTTCGGCGCCGACGATCTGCTCCAACTCGCCGCGGTCGAGGAAGATCCCGCGGCAGCCCGTGCACTGCTCGATGTGCACGCCACGCCGGTCGACGGTCTGCATGAGGTTCTGGCATTTAGGACAGATCACCTCACCAAGCCTACGGACCACCGTGCGGTGGGCTCGCCGCGCGTCGTTTTGATGATGCTTTGCGGCCGACGTTCGGGACGACGAGAGTGAGCGGTAGGAAATGCCATGCTGTTCGACGAGGTCAGGAGGCGCCGTGGAGATTCGCCTCATCGACATGCTGGGTGCGCGCTCCGTGCCGGCGGCCGCCGCTGGCGAGCTGCTCGGCAGGGACGGGTTCGACAGCGGGTTCCTGTGGATCGACTTCGATCACACCGAACAGCCGGCGATGGCACTGCTCACCGAGGTGATCAACGCCCGGCCCGAGGACATCCGGGACTGCTCCGCGCGCACCCCGGTGCCGAAGATCCACCCCTATGCCGATCATCTCTTCAGCGCCATCAACGGGGTCGCCCGCGGAACGGATGGACGGTTGCACTTCCAGCCACTGAAGGTGTTCCTGAACGAGCGTGTCATCGTGACCGTCCTCGGTCCCACCCACCAGGGGCTCACGCACGAGGCGGCGCATCGCGAGCTCAGCGCGATCCGCGGCCGGATCGATGCGCAGGACTTCCGCCCGGCGTCGGGACTTGAACTGGTCACCGCGATCAGGTACGAGATGCTGCGGGCCCAGGAGGAACTCACCGGCGTTGCGGCCAGGAGCATTGCGGCGCTGGAGCAGCGGATGATGGAGGCCGACCCGGTCAAGGCGGAGGCGTTGCTGCGGGACCTCTTCGAGCTGCGCCACGACCTGCAGACCATCGGCACCAGCGCGGCCCAGACCTACGAGTCGTACGACCAGCTCATCATGACTCTGGACACCCAAGCCGAGCTCATGCGGGTGGACCCGCGCCGGATCAAGCAGCTCCGGCGGGCGTACGGCCATCTGAAGAACACCACGGACCTGGAGCGCGAGTACCTGCAGGAGCTGGTCGACCTGTTCCAGACCCGGGTCTCCACGGAACTGAACAGGTTCGTGCGCAAGATCACCGCATGGGGCACGGTCGCGATCGCTTGGACGGTCATCGCCGGGATCTATGGCATGAACTTCGTGCACATGCCAGAGCTCGAGTGGCGCTACGGGTACCTGTACGCCTTTGGCGTCATGGCTGCGGTAGGCCTCGTGCTGGTGTTCCTTTTCCGGCGGAAGGGCTGGATGTGAGCGGCACCGGAGCATCAGTGATGCCATGAGGACGGCATCACTGATGCTAAAGTTGCTGCATGCGGACTACCATCAGGCTCGACGACGACGTGGCCGCCGCGGCCGAGCAGGTGCGTCGAGAGCGGCACATCGGGCTCAGCGAAGCGGTGAACGAGCTTGCACGCGCCGGCTTGCGGAGCCGGCCGACGGCGCGCTCGTTCCGGCAGCGCAGCCAGCACGTCGGGCTGCGAGTCGACGTCTCCAATGTGGCCGAAGCGCTCGAGTTGCTCGATGACATGGATCGCACCGGGTGATTGTCGATGCCAACGTGCTCCTGTATGCGGTGGATACCGGCAGCACGTTCCATGAGCCGGCTCACGCTTGGCTGGAACGGGCCTTCAACGGGCCCACACGGGTGGGACTGCCCTGGACTTCGCTGACGGCGTTTCAACTAATTGCGACACATCCTCGCGCCTCGGCGAATCCCTTGAGCCCGGAACAGGCCTGGTCGTACGTGGCAGACTGGCTGGCCGCTGGCGCCTGGGTCCCAGTCCCCACCGATCGGCATGCGGCGATCCTGGGCAAGCTGATCATCGAGGGGGATCTGCGTGGGAACCTGGTGACCGATGCCCACCTTGCCGCGCTGGCGATCGAGCACGGCGTCGGCGTCTGCTCGATGGACAGCGACTTTGCCCGGTTCGCCGGGCTGAACTGGGTCAATCCGGCCATGCAGTCGCGTTGACCGGCGGACCATCGAACATTCGCCGTTCCGGTTGTCCTGATCAGCGGAGGCCGAACAGCGGCCGGCATGCTTGCAGTCCCTCGACCTCGACCGGAATTCGCCGGTGCTCCTCCCAGCCTGCTCGGGACAGCCTCAGCCGTTGCTGGGTCGCCGCTGCGTTCCGGATCTGCTGGCGGGCCAGCCCATCGGGCTGATAGCCGAGCTTGCGGGAGACGGCCAAGGACGCCGCGTTGTCGGTGAATGCGCCGGACGTGGCGTACTCGGCGCCAAGTTCGGCGAACGCGAGATGCAGCACGGCGGCCCGCATCTCGGTACCCAGCCCCCGGCCCTGATGACGCGAGCCCAGCCAGGAACCCGTCGACACCTCACGCACGACGGCGAAGTCCTTGGCTCCCATTCCCTGTGTACCGACGACGGTCCCGTCCGCCACCACAACCAGGTTGAGCACCCAGTCGACGGGCTTCCACGCCGCCCACATGTGCCAGTGGTACTGGAGCGTCTGACGGGCCCGCTCGGCGGGCTCGGTGTCCGTCCACGCAACGCTGAAGGGCATCACCGCGGGATCGTGTACGCCCTCCGCGGCCAGCCGCGCGAGCCTGTCCAGTTCGTCGAGCGACGGCAGGTGCAGCGTCAACCGCGGAGTCCGCAGGCGCAATCCGAACAGCGGCCAGTTGTCCATGGGTCATGCCGTCAGTTCCGGCCGCATTGCGGTGGCGATGCCGTCGGACTTGCGGTCAGTAGCCGCCTCCGCCGGTGCCGCCGCCACCACCGGCCATCATCAGCACGGCCAGGATGATGGCCGCGATCACGGCCGCCGCGATGATGATCCACATCACGGCTCGTCGGGTGGACAACTGGGCCACGTTTCACCACCTCCGAACGCCTGGGGTACCCGTCACCCGTCCGCTGTGAAGCCGGTTGACCCACCGCCTCCGGCACGCGGTCGGCCTCGGTCGCTGGGCCGACCATATCGCCTTTCCGGCGGCGCACGCGGTGACCGGCGGCGGCGAGGGCCGCGGCGGTGATGAGCAACAGGGCGAGCCCATTGACGTAAGGAGCGAGCCGATGGCCTTGCCCACCGCTGCTCTCGGCCGCGGACCGCGGCGGCTCGAGCTGCCAGGTGATCGGGACCGTCAGGCGCTGCCCGCCGCGGTGCAACACGGCCTGCAGTCCGACGGTGCCGGGAACGCGTTACAGCGCTTGGCATCCCGAGCCAGCCAAACGTAGGCCCGGCAACTGCTGGCTGGCCAGCACACCGAGCCGGGCGGCGGCACGGCGCCGGGTCCGTAGAATCCGCGGCGTGGCGGACCGGCCTGACGAAGATGTCGAGCGCGACCGGGTGGCGTCCCTCGGCGACGCAATCCGGCGGCAGCGGGAGCTTGCCGCGCTGCCGATGCGCCAGCTCGCCGCCATGGTTGGGATCTCAAACCCGTACCTGTCGCAGATCGAGCGCGGCCTGCGGGCGCCGTCGGGGCAGGTGCTCGAGGCCATTGCCGAGTCGCTGCGGACCTCTGCCGAGGTGCTGGTCGCGGCGGCGGGCGGGTCGGGTGCCGACGGCAAGGAGGACGAGCACCCGGTGCTCGCCGCCATCCGGGAGGACCAGCGGCTGACCGCCAGCCAGCGGCAGGCGCTCACCGAGACATACCTGGCCTTCATCGAGGTGACCGCGGTGCGGCGGCACCGGCGCGGCCGTCCGACCTCGAAGGAGTCGAAGGAGTCGAGGGAGAAGCCGACAATGGGACGGACCCAGGACCCCTAGCGGGATCCCGGGTCCGTCGGGTCAGGAAGCGGCGGCAGCCGTCACGCAAGGGTGGCGCGGGCGGCCTTCACGTACGCGGCGTGGACCTCCTCGGCGAGCCGCACGTTCGCGTCGATCGCGGCCGGCACGATGCTCGGCAGCCAGTCGTTCTTGACCGCCTCGGCGACCTTGGTCTGGAACTCCAGCACGTTGGCGGCCGCCTGCTCGTAGGCGTCCAGCGCATAGGTGCCGAAGGTCTTGGCGGTCGCGACGAACTGCTCGGAGTAGTCCCGAACGTCCTGGTCCGGCGTGCTCGTGGTGGTCTTTGGCATGATGGTGGTGTCCTCTCCGGCGGCCCCGTGTGGACCGCTGTTAGCAGGTTAGCAAGAAATTGCTAACGGCGCCGCGGGCTAACCGTGTGAGCTGCGGCACGCCCGGTCAGGAGGCTCGTCCGCGCACCGCGGCGTACAGCGCCTCGCGCATCGGCTCCACCGGGCCTGGGCGACCGGTCATCAGCTCGACCTGGGCGACGGCCTGGTGTAGCAGCACGGTCAGCCCGCTGACCACCCGGCAGCCGGCGGCCATCGCGGCGGCCGCGAAGCGCGTCGGCCACGGCACGTACACCACGTCCAGCACCACCGTGGTTGGTGCGATCAAATGGTCGGTGATGGCGTCGGCCACCCCCGGCGGCAGGGTCGAGATCACCACATCGGCATCGGGCAGCCGGGTCAGGGGATAGCCGCCGAGGACGACGGGACGCACGCCCAGCCGCCGCGCCGCGGCCACCAGGTCGGCGGCCCGCTCCGGCGCGCGCACCACGATGGTCGGAGCGGTCACGCCAAGGGTCTGGAGGGCGGCGAGCGCCGCCTGCGCGGTGCCGCCGGCGCCGAGCACCACGGCCCGTTCGGCGCGTGGCAGCCCGGCCTCCCGCAGTGCGGCCACGATGCCGGCGACGTCGGTGTTCTCGGCCCGCCTGGTGGGGCGGCCGTTGGCCACCCCCAACACCAGGGTGTTTGCCGCGCCGACCGCGGTGGCCAGCGGGGACACCTGGTCGGCCACGGTCAGCGCGACCCGCTTCAGGGGCATCGTCAGCGACAGCCCGGCCCACTCCGGGCCGAGCCGGGAGACGAACCCCGGCAGCCCGGCCTCGTCGCACTCGAAGAGGTCGTAGTGCCAGCCGCGCAGGCCCAGGGCGGCGTATGCCGCGTTGTGCAGCACCGGCGAGAGCGAGTGCCGGACCGGCTTGCCGAGCACGGCCGCACGACGCACCGGGGCCCCGCCCTCAGCCGCGCCCACACCCAGGCTCTCGGACACCGCGCCAGTATGCCAAGCCGCACCGATCACCGGACGTATGGCGCCGCCGGTCACTTCCGACGAGCGGGAAAGGGTCCCCCTCGACGCGCCGCCGCGGCCATCATGACGGGCGTCGTGCGGGGTGTCCTGACCTGGGCAGCCGCACCGAGCGAGGAGGGTCACGTGGCCGTGCAGAAGGCGGTCGAGCTGACCGGCACCGGGACGAGCATCCAGGAGGCGGTCAGCGAGGCCCTGGACCGGGCGAGGCTGACCCTGGAAGACGTCACCTCCTTCGAGGTGCAGCGGATCACCGGGCGGGTGGACGAGATCGAGACCACCTACCTGGTGGAGCTGCGCGTGTGGTTCACCCTGCTGGAACGCATGCACGGCTGAGCGGCGATCGGGATGACGACCGCGACCGAGACCACCGACGGCGTGACCCGGGTCGCCCTGCCGATCGGGATCCACGGCGTGGAGAGCGTGAACGTGTACGTGCTGCCGGACGGCCAGCACGCCACGCTGGTGGACGCCGGGGTATGGCGGCCCGACCCGGGTGACGACGGCCTGGCCGCACTGCAAAGCGGCCTGCGGGCGGCCGGATACGAGCTGCGCGACGTGTCGCGGATCGTGGTGACGCATGCGCACATCGACCACTACGGCCTGTCCGGTCGGCTGATGGAGCTCACCGGCGCGCAGCTGTGGATGCACGCCATGACCGACCTGGACTGCGAGAAGTACCGCCATCCGGACACCGCGATCGCCCGCAAGAGGGACACCTACGCCGACCACGGGGTGCCGCCCGACGAGCGGTTGGAACTGGCCGACCACCTGGCCCGCTGGATGCCGTACCTGTACTCGGTCGTCGAGGCGTCCACTCGGCTGCGCGGCGGGGAGCGAATGGTGATCGGCGGCGACGAGTGGGAGGTGGTCTACACCCCTGGGCACTCGCTCGGCCACCTGTGCCTCTGGTCTGCCGGCCGCGGGCTGTTGCTCTCGGGGGACCACCTGTTGCCGGGCATCACGCCGCCGGTGGCGTTCGAGCGCGGCATGGACGCCGACCCACTGCGCAGCTACCTGGACTCCCTGCGGCGGATCGCGGCACTGCGGCCCCGGCTTGTGATGCCCGGTCACGGCCACCCGTTCGGTGACGCGGTCGGCCGGATCGAGGCGATCTACCGGAACAAGGTGCGCCGGATGGAGTCGATCAGGCGGATGATCCATGCGCAGCCGTGCACCGTGACCGAGATCGCCGACCGGCTGGTCGCCAAGGCGATCCTGCGCCACCAGCGCCAGCTCGCCCTCTCCGAGACCCTGGCGCACATCGCTTTCCTGCGGTGGTCGGGCCTCGTCGAGCGCCGTACCAGGCCGGACGGGATCTACGAGTGGTACATGACCAACGAAGCGCAGCCGGATGTGGCGGCGGCCGCGCCTGGCTAGCTCTGGTGAGGCGCTAGCTCTGGTCGGCGCGGCCGGGCTGCTCGACCAGCCCGTCCATCGGCCAGCCGGTGCGGGGTGGCAGCGCGCCGCGGCCGTTGGTGTGGCCGGTGGCCAGTTCCCGGCTCAGGCTGCGGGAGGCCACCATGAGGGCGGCCTTGATGGCCGGGAAGTCGTGGCGCAGGTCGCGGAGCTGCATCTCCAGCCCGGCCGCCACGGTGC
>DASXTS010000362.1:0-10236 GCA_036505275.1 Pseudonocardiaceae bacterium | reverse complement strand
CAAACCGGTCCCGCAGAGGCGTCCTCAACCGGATCATGGTCGCCCCGGCTGGGTCCTACCGAGACGATCGGGCCGCCGTAGCCGGAGACGACGAGTTCGGCATCGCGTCCAGCTCACCACCGCGCAGGCCGACGAGTTGGCCGCCTTGCTTCGTAAGCGCGCCGACCTGGCTGCAGGGCGAGTCCAGATCAAGAAACCAGAGCCGGGGGACTAGAACGGAAAGCAGCGCACACCAAGGAACGGAACGGGTCCGCCGGCGTTCAGTCGGTGGGCTGCTCAGTTGGCTGCTCGGCCGCCTCGGGCAGATGTCGGCTCGGCCGAGCGCCAGCGCGCGCAACCGCCGCACCGTGCGGGCGGTGAAGGGATCGCCGGTGCGGGCGTCGGTCAGGACCAGCAGGAGCAGAACCCCCGCGACCAGCACCACTAGCAGCGGCGGTATCTCGGTGACGGCGTCGAGGAACGCCTGCGTGGCGGTCGGGTGGGCGACGCACGCGTCGACCCGGGCCACGAACGCGCCCGGCGCCACGCCGGTGGCCTCGAACCTCGGCCCGGCCACGGTCAGGCAGACGTCCACGCGCCGCACCGCCGCCACCAGCTGTCCGCCGACGCGCCAGGCGACGAGCGTGAGCACCGCGACGAGGAGCCAGGCGAGCGGGCGCAGCCAGCTCCGGTTCGTCACGGCCATGCGGAACGCCAGCTCCGTTTGGCACGGCCATGCCCTGGGTGTCAGGGTTGGGTGAGACCAGCGGTTCATAAGGTGTGGCCCGCCCGGGGCGAGGATGGATCGATCACGTTGACGATCAACACGTTGGACCCGTTGGTAGGCGACGATGGGGACATGGCCAAGAAACCGCGTATGGATCGGCCGCGCCGGCGCTCGTTTAGCCCGGCGGAGAAGCTACGGCTGCTGGCCGGGTACGAGGCGGCGACCGAGTCGGGGGCGGGTAACGCGTTCCTGCGGGAGAACGGCTTGTACTCGTCGTTGATCAGTGAGTGGCGCCGGACCCGTGACGCGGGCCTGTTGACCGGGAAACCGGCGGGGGCGGTGGGCCGGCCCAGCGCGGATCAGGCGGAGATCGCCCGGTTGCGGCGTCAGCTCGATGTCGCGCAACGTCGTCTGGCTCGTACCGAAGCAGCTCTGAGCATTATGGAAAAAGCTCAGGCGCTCTTGGAGGAAATCTCCGAGAGCGCGGACACGCCGCCGACGTCGCGGCGGTGATGACCGGCGCCTATCACCAGCTGCGGGTGCACGTCTCGCACCGGACCGCGGCCGGCCCGTCGGGGGTGTCCCGGGCCAGCGCGCACCGCCAGGGCGTCCTGGGGCCGGTGCGCCCGCCGAGACCTCGCCGCGGGCCGGTCAACCGGCTCAGCCAAGCCGAACGGGCCCGGATCCTGGCCGTGCTCAACAGCGACCGGTTCGTCGACACCACCCCGACCGAGGTGTTCGCGACCCTGCTCGACGAGGGCGTCTACCTGGCCTCGGTGGCCACCCTGTATCGGGTGTTGCGAGAAAATCGGCAGGTCGTGGAGCGTCGCCGGCTGGCCCGGCACCCGGCCCGCACCCGGCCGGAGCTGATCGCGACCGGCCCGGGGCAGGTGTTCAGCTGGGACATCACGAAGCTGCCCGGCCCGAGTCGGGGGGTGTACTACGACGCCTACGTGATGATCGACATCTTCAGCCGATATATCGTCGGGTGCAAGGTCGCCGCGACCGAGTCCGCCCAGCTGGCCGAGGATTTCCTCACCGACGTGTTCGCCGTGCACGGCGTCCCCGGCGTGGTGCACGCCGATCGGGGCACCTCGATGACGTCGAAGAAGGTCGCTGATCTGCTCGCCGACCTGCACGTGCTGCGCTCGCATTCACGCCCGCACGTGTCGAACGACAATCCGTACTCCGAAGCGGCGTTCAAAACGGTGAAATACCATCCGAGCTTCCCGACCCGGTTCGGGTCGATCCAGCACGCCCGCACGTTCTGCGACAGCTTCTTCACCTGGTACAACCATCAACATCACCACAGCGGCATCGGGTTACACACCCCGGCAGCCGTCCACTACGGCCACGCCCCGGCCGTAACCATTGCCCGCCAACAGGTTCTGGACACCGCCTGGGCTCAACGCCCCGAACGATTCGCCCGCCGGCCCGAACCCAAAGCCCTACGGCTGGCCGACACCGCCTGGATCAACAAACCCGAACCCGCCACCGACCAGCCCGCGGCCCTAACCCTCGCTGCTTAACACCCACTGGTCTCACCGACCTTGACAAGTTCCGATGCGGAACGCCTCCCTTATCGATTTCGACATCCAGACATTCGACAAGGCAGGCGGATCCGTCAAGTGAGTGTCGTACATTCCTCCTCGGCGGCGGCCCGCCTGCTGCGGCACCGTTACCGGCATAGCCTGCACCCGCGGTAGAACCAGCGGCGTAGATGCCAAGGGCCACCGACGGCAGCGCCTGCAGGCCCGGTCGACCAAGGCCTTTCGAGAGCGCCGGAAGCTAGGCGTCCGTTGGCTCGCCGTCGGCCGCAGAACAACTCGGCCTCGCCGTTGGCAGGACCCGACGAATTGCGACGTCTCGCCTACAAGCTCTGTGCAGTCCGTCCGTCGCCGTCCGTCCGTGCCTCTGACCTCGGGCGGACGTCCGTCGTCGTTGGGCGTCGTCCTGGCTCGGTTGAGCTCGTTGCTGTCAGCGTTGCTGTCAGCCACGGCTAGGACAATGAACTGCGGCCCGGCGTCAACGGTGATGACCGGCCGTGCCACCCGATCTTCGGATGCATCGCCCAGCTGGGGTCCATGTAGAGGAACGGCCGGCGTGGGTCTGTGGCGATACCAGGACCCGCTCATCTGGTCGGCGATACTGGGAGCAATAGTCCGACTGCGAGTTCCAGCTCCGCGACCCAGACGGCTACGTGTTGGCCTTCTTCGGCAAATGATCTTCGCTCATGACTGGTGCGACGGGAATGTGCTGGGTGGCCGCGGGCTCCGCCTGGGCGGGATCGGGCTCGGCGGGGGCCTCGGCCGTCGACTGGTCCCGGACCCGACCGGCCAGCGCGTCGATTGCGCCGACCGCCATCAGGAGGATGGCGATGTGGATGAGCACCGTCTCTTGGATGCCGAACCTGGCGTACTGCCCGGCGGCGTACATGAGGCCCAGGAAGGTCGAGACCAGGGCGGCAGCCATGGTGCCCAGCGACGTGTAGACCAGCGTCTTGCGGCGGCGGAAGGCCCCGGACACCGCGGCCAGCAGCAGCGCGACCAGGTATGCGCCGGTCAGGGCGTTCAGCACCATCCCGGTCGACGGCCACACGGTCCGCTCGACGGCCTTCGGCAACACCGACACGCCGTGGCCGGCGTCGCCGCTCAGCGTCGCCGGGAGCACCTTGAGGGTCTCGTGAAGGTAGAGGTGGGTCGCCGCCTCGGCGAACCGGAAGCCGGACGATCCGGCGTTCTTGTGCCCCCAGGCCGCGAGCTCGGGACAGGACTGGTAGGCCTTGACGAACTCGGAGATCCGCCAAGCGCCGTAGTGCGCGACGCGCTCGGCGGCCGGGCAGGCGGGCATGCCGAGGTCCCGTCGGTAGATCCGCAGGACGTCGGGCTTGGGCATGACCTGGAACCGGAGGCGGTAGATGAAGGTCGACTCGGTCAGGTTCAGGCCGTGCGAGGTGTAGGCGGAGAACGCGCGTTCGGACGCCGGGAAGTTGGCAGTCAGCCACCCGGCCGCGCCGACGAGGACCGTCGCCGCGACTAGCGCGGCCTTCCGGCGCGACCTCTCGAACAGGGCGAGCAGGACGAGCCCGACGATAAGGAAGCCGACCAGAACCCGTAACTCTGGCCGGATGAAGGTCCACCAGAACGCCGTGGCCGTCAACGCGATCAGGACCGCCCGGCGTCCGCCGGCCCCGTACCAGATGAACAGCGCGACGCTCGCAACAGCGAGGCTTATCGACAGCGACTCGGACCCGATGTAGAGGTCCCAGTCGGTGACGGGCTTGGTGAGCCCGACGACGAGCACGCTCGCCGCGGCGACGTGTCGTGCGACCGGGTTGCGCAGGTAGGCGTACAGGACGACGGTCAACAGCGCCCAGGCCACGGTGCCCACGACACACTGACCGAACGCCCGCGCGCCGTCGTCGGGAAAGAGGAAGTAGAACAGCGGCGTCCCCCAGGGCCGGGGTGCGTTACCGGTCAGGGAGAGCACGTCGTGGAAGGTCAACCCGGTGCCGCCGCGGTACCCCGGCGAGTCGGCCGAGACGTACACCGGCTCGCGGAACCACACCGCCAACCGCCCGACGAGGAAGGCGGTGAGCAGAGCAATCACGCCCGCGTGTGCCCGCAGGCGGCGCAAAAGCATGAGGCACGATAGCAACGGCCTCGTCTTCAGAATATCCCTGCGGAGCCGAACCCTCCCCAAAGTGCGGTAGTTGTCACCGATCGGGTGACGTCACGGGCCGATCATCGACGGCGGCCGCCTGCCATGTCGGAAACGGCCGGTGATCCAGGTCGAGCTGAGGAAATTTCAGCCCCCATACACCGAGCTGGCCTCTCGATGCGCATCTATCCGCAGACCGTGACTTCAACTAGGAGAAGAGCCGTCATCGTTGGCCATTGTTAGTCATGCTTGGTGGCCGTCGTTTGGGCCGTATCTGGGCCGGGCGATCTTGGCCGTTCGGTCCCGCCACCCGATAATGGGCCAGTGATAACCGCCGGCAAGAGCGAGAACAGCCGGCGGATGATATCGCTTGATCCACTTACAGCCGCAGCCCTATGGGCCCACGTTCAGGTGCTCGACGAGGAACGAGCGGCGTGGGGGCCTACCTCACAGCACTGTTCAACCGGCTTGTCGACCGGGCCGGCCTGCCGCCCATCCGGCTGCACGATTATGCCGACATCCGCATTATGCCGACCTCCTTGCTGAAACCGTGGGACCTATCCAGTTACGCCGGTCGGTGAGATCTCGCTTCGGATCGATTCGAGCTGAATCGATGGCAAGTCGTCGAGGAGTCGTCGCCCGCGGCCGGCGATCCTCGGCGCTATCACGAGCCTGAGTTCGTCGACAACGTCGGCGGCGAGCAGCGCCTGCGCGACTGAGATACTTGCGTGGACGCCGACGTCGCCTCCGCGCTGCTGCTTGAGGTCCCGAACGAATTCGACCAGCCCGCCGTCGACCACGGTCGCATTGGCCCAATCTCGGTCAAGGGGCGTCGATGTCGCGACATACTTCGTGACCCCGTTGATGAATGTCGCGAATGGCTCGATCTGGCTGCTCGGCCAGAACTGCGCCCACTCGGTGTAGGTGCGGCGGCCGAGAATGACTGCGTCCTGTGTCGCGATCACAGCGTCAAGGTTGGCGTCCATCGCGTCGTCCCAGCCGAAGAAACTATCTGGGTCCTCGGCAACCCCGTCGAGGGACAACAACTCGTACACGACGATCTTTCGCACGCCCTATAACTCCGATTGGTCTCGATACCACTAGTTGACTGATCAAGCCGTTTCGTCGTCCTGCACCGCCGATGGGCCGTGGAAGGCACCTTCTCCAGGATCAGCCGTTGCCGACGCACCCATCCGCGACTACGAACGCCGGCCGGAACACCACGCCACCTGAACCATTACTTTCCGGGCTCTCACGGTTGCGGCCTGCGAACCGTCGGCTAGTTGGTTGTCAGGAGTCCGTCCGGGATGCCTTCGAGCTGTACCTCGACCCACATTGGGGCGCCAGTTCTTGATTTCGTGGTAGCGGCGCAGTTCCGCCAGGCCGGCGAGCGCACCGAGCCAGCCGTCGTACGGCGGCTGGGTCTCGTCGAACCCACTGTGGACAAACGTCAGCCGGGTGCGTCCCGCCGAGTCGGCCAGCTCCCAGGACTGCACCATGTCGCCCCAGTCGACCGACATCGAACGCCCCGGTTGGATGTCGACGATGTGCGCGGGTTCGCTGTTCGCCTCGAAACCGCCCATCGCCCAGCGGCCGCCCGGGTGCAGCTCGGCGTCGACCTTCACGCCGGACCACCGGGAGAACTGCTCCGGCTCGGTCAGCGACGCGTAGACCGCGAGCCTATCGGCGTCGATCAGCATCTCGCCGCGCAGCACCGCGCTGGTGAAGTCGCACCGCGCGACGGGTTCCCGCCCTTCGGCGTAGTCGGCCAGGTTGGCCAGGGCCAGCGCCCAGTAGGTGTGCATCAGACTGCGGTCGCCGGCGGCCGTCAGTATCTCGGGCCAGCCGGGTACCTCGGTCTGGGTCAGCGTCAGCAGGGTCGATCCGCTGTCCCCGCCCGGTCCTGACTCGGCGGCCAGTCCGATGTCGACCGTGGTGGCGACGCCGTCGAGCTCCCAGTCGAAGCGCAGCGAGCTGTCGTCGACGTGCCGCAGGCGCTGGTGCGCCGCTTCGCCGTCCGGGGTGAAGCGACCCCAGAACTGGTACCGGTCGGGCAGGTCCACCTCGGCGTGTTCGGCGAGCCAGACCTGCAACGCCGCCGGGTCGGTGAGCGCGCTATGCACCGCGCGGAGCGGGGCGGCGATCCGGATGCGCTTCTTCATCGTGGTCATCGGTCTTCTCCTTGCCGACTGTCGGCTGCGTTGTGGGGGCGGTCGGGGTAGCAGGCGACGGCGAGCTTGAACGCGTCACCGTCGGCGCCGCCGTATTTGGTGAAGAGGTCCTGCAGGGCGGCCTTCAGGTCGGCCATGAACTCGGGGCGCCGGTCCGGTCGCACCCGGATCTCGCCCGAGACGCCGAGCGACGGCAGGTCCGGCTCGTCCGCGTCCGGCTCGCCGGCGTGGCGCGACGGCAGGTCCGGCTCGTCCGCGTCCGGCTCGCCGGCGTGGCGCCCGGCAGCTTGGCGAGGCGATTGTTGGTGGGGCGCTTCGGCGTGTTGGGCCGCTCGGTGGGCCGCCTGGCTGTGGAGGGCGGCGACGTCGGACTGGACCTCCTCCATGAGGTCGAGGAGGTAGCCAAGGCTGGCCTCGTCGCGTTGCTGGCGCTGGCCGATCCGGCCGACGAGGCGGGGGGAGAGCCAGTAGGCGCGCGCGGTGGCCTGGTAGACGCCCTCGTTGATGCCGCGCACCCGCCGCTCGGCGACCTGGGTGACGAGGCCGTGCTCGACGAGCCGCTTGACGTGGTAGTAAACGCGCTGCTGGGTCTGGTCCAGGCGGGCGGCGACCTCGGTGCACGAGCGCGGCTCGGCCAGCTGCCGCAGCACCTCGATGCGCCGCGGTTTGAGCAGCGTCTCGGCCTCCTCGACGCGCTCCAAGTACAGGAGGTCCCTCATCACAAAAATCATCCTGTACGCACAAATTGGACGAAACCGTTTGTGAAGCAGCGTGCGGCGTGACTGAATTGCCGGACACGCCCGCACCTATACTGCAGAAAATGGCCAGTAGTCAATGGGCCGAACGGAACATTGTGAAAGAGGCCACCGCCGGACGCCTGTTTCGACGTAAGTAGAACCATCTACCGTTTGGGTAGCAGCCCTGCGGCTCGTGCCTCGGCCAGCGACGGTGCCGCGGCATCCTTCGCCGACAGCAGCGGCGAAGCTGCCGGCCACGCGATGCCCAGATCCGGATCGAGCGGGTGGATGCCGTGCTCGTGCCCTGGCCGATAAGTGCTCGAGCACAGGTACGTCACCGTGGCGCCTTCGGACAGCGCGCAGAACCCGTGCCCGAGACCCTCGGCCAGATAGAAGGCCCGGCGGTCCTCGTCGTCCAGGCGGACGGACTCCCAGCGGCCGAACGTGGGCGAGCCGACCCGGAGGTCGACCACCACGTCCAGCACCGCCCCGGACACGCACATCACGTACTTGGCCTGGCCCGGGGGAACGTCGGAGAAATGGATGCCGCGGACGACGTCCCGGGCCGACACTGACAGGTTCGCCTGGGCCAGCTCCAGCGGGTGCCCGACCGCCTCGGCCAAGAGGTCGAACCGGTACCACTCCAGGAAGGTGCCGCGAGGGTCGCTGTGCTGCACCGGGGTGATCTCGAAGGCACCCTCGATGGCCAGGGGCCGAATCTTCACCGAACACCGCCGTACGGGTCGCTCTCGAGCAGTCTGAGCAGGTAGTCGCCGTATCCGCTCTTGGTCAGCGGCGCCGCGAGCTCGCGCAACCGGTCGTTAGACATGAACCCCAGCCGCCAGGCCGCTTCCTCCACGCACCCGATCTTGAAGCCCTGCCGTTCCTCGATCACCCGGACGTACTCCGAGGCCTGCACCATCGACTGGAAGGTGCCGGTGTCCAGCCACGCGGTTCCGCGGTCGAGCACGGTGACGGTGAGCCGGCCGCGCCTCAGGTACTCCTCGTTGACCGCGGTGATCTCCAGTTCCCCGCGGGCGCTCGGCGTCAGCTCCGCGGCGATCCGAACCACCTCCGGGTCGTAGAAGTAGAGGCCGGGTACGACGTACGTCGACTTGGGCTTCTCCGGCTTCTCCTCGATTGACAACACTGTCCCGGCGTCGTCGAACTCCACGACGCCGTATTGGTGCGGATCGGCGACCGGATAGGCGAAGATCCGTCCACCGATCGGCTCGCGGTGCTTGGCGAGCTGCCGGCCCAGGCCGACCCCGTGGAAGATGTTGTCGCCGAGAATCAGCGCCACCGGCTGGTCGCCGATGAAGTCCGCGCCGATCACGAACGCCTGTGCGATGCCGTCCGGATGCGGCTGGGCCGCGTACGACAAATCCAGCCCGAACTGGCCGCCGTCGCCGAGCAGTCGCTGGAAATGCGGCTGGTCCTCGGGGGTGGTGATGACCAGGATCTCCCGGATGCCCGCGGACACCAGGGTGGTCAGGGGGTAATACACCATCGGTTTGTCGAAGATCGGCATCAGCTGCTTCGACATCGCCTTGGTGATGGGCCACAGCCGTGAGCCGGTGCCACCGGCCAGCAGAATTCCGCGCACCGAAGCAGCCTAAACGCTTGCGGCGTTCCCGCTAGACTCGCCAGCCGTGAGGATTTTCGTCACCGGCGGCGCCGGCTTCATCGGGTCCAGCTATGTCCGGGCCGTTCTGCAGGACTCGTACCCGGGCGCGACCGGCGCCACCGTGACGGTTCTGGACCTGCTGACCTATTCGGGTAACCGGGCGAATCTGCCACTGACGGATTCCCGACTCCACTTCGTTCAGGGTGACATCCGAGACGCGCACCTCGTTCGCGAATTGCTGCCCGGCCACGACGCGGTCGTCCACTTCGCGGCGGAATCGCACGTCGATCGGTCGATTGCCGGTGCTGTCCCGTTCGTCACCACCAACATGGTGGGTACCCAGGTACTACTCGACGCGGCCCGGGCGACCGGGGTCGGGCGGTTCGTGCATGTGTCCACAGACGAGGTGTACGGCTCGATCGACCACGGTTCATGGACCGAGGATTGGCCGGTTGCGCCGAACTCTCCGTACGCCGCCTCGAAGGCGGGCTCGGACCTGTTGGCGTTCGCCGCGCACCGGACACACGGGCTCGACGTCGTGGTCACCCGGTGCTCTAACAACTACGGGCCATATCAGTTCCCGGAGAAGGTCATCCCGCTGTTCGTGACCAATCTGCTCGAGGGCCGGAAGGTGCCGTTGTACGGCGATGGCGGCAACATCCGCGACTGGCTGCACGTCGAGGACCACTGCCGAGGCATCCAGTTGGCGCTGGAGAAGGGCCGGTCGGGCGAGTTATACCACATCGGCGGCGGTACCGAGCTCACCAACCGTGAGTTGACCGAACGACTGCTCGCCGCGTGTGGCGCCGGATCCGACATGGTGCAGCCGGTGGCCGACCGCAAGGGCCACGACCGGCGCTACTCGCTGGATATCACGAAGATCGGCCAGGAACTCGGGTACGCGCCGCAGATCGGCATCGGAGACGGGCTGGCCGCGACGGTCACCTGGTACAAGGAAAACCGCGCCTGGTGGGAGCCGCTCAAGGCGCGGAACGCCGGCTGATGCGCTGGCTGGTCACCGGAGCGGGCGGGATGCTCGGTCAGGACTTGTGTGCGACGCTCGCCGAAGCGGGGGAGGCCGGCGTGGTACCGGCGACCCGGGCGGCGCTGGATATCACCGACGCGGCAGCGGTTCGCGAGGCGGTCGCCGGTGTCGACGTCGTCCTCAACGCGGCCGGCTGGACCGATGTCGACGGCGCCGAGGCCGCCGAGGACGCCGCGACCGCAATCAACGGGCACGCGGTGCGGGTGCTGGCCGATGTGGCCGGCGCGCGGTTGTTCCACATCTCCACTGACTACGTCTTCGACGGCGCCGCCACCGTCCCGTACGCCGAG
>DASXTS010000361.1:0-4248 GCA_036505275.1 Pseudonocardiaceae bacterium | reverse complement strand
CTCGACGCGCTGGCGCATCTGCACGAGCCGGTGCTGCACGACCTGGCGGCCGATCAGCGGGCCGCCGAACGTGCTGCGGGCCCTCACGTACTCGACGGTCAGGGCCAGGCAACGGGCCGCGATGGAGTGGGCGTGCGTGGCCAGCCCGAGCCGCTCGCCGACGAAGTGCCGCATGAGCAGCGCGAACCCGCCGTTCTCCGCGCCGACCAGGTTCCGCGCCGGCACCCGCGCGTCGTCGAAGGCGAGCTCGGCGGTGTCCGAGCAGCGCCAGCCCATCTTGTCCAGCTTGCGGGACACGGTGAGGCCGGGCGTGTCCTTCTCGATCACCAGCAGGCTGATCCCGCGACGTCCCTCCGGGGTGCGGGGTGTCCCCGAGGGCGCAGCGCCGGTGCGCACCGCGGTCGTGACGAAGTCGGCGCGCACACCCGAGGTGATGAAGGTCTTCGCGCCGTTGACGAGGTAGTGGTCGCCGTCGCGCACCGCCCGGCAGCGCAGCCGCGCCACGTCGGAGCCGCCGTCCGGCTCGGTCACCGCGAGCGAGCCGATCTGCTCGCCGGCCAGCGTGGGCCGCACGAACCGGTCCACGAGCTCGGCAGCGCCGGCCGCGACGATGTGCGGCAGCGCGATGGCGTGCGTGAACAGCGCGGCCAGCAGCCCCGAGGACGCCCCGGCCTCGATGAACGACTCGGTGACCACGGTCGAGTCGATGCCGTCGCCGCCGCTGCCGCCGACCTCCTCGGGGTAACCGACGGCGAGCAGCCCGGCCGCGGCGGCCGCCTTGTGCAGCGACCGCGGGATCTCGCCGTCCCGTTCCCAGTCGTCCAGGTGCGGCACGATCTCGCGCCGCACGAACCGGCCGCAGCTCTCCCGCAGCGCGCACCGCTCCGGCGTGTCGAAGGGGTTCACAGCAGTGCCTCCGGGATGTCGACGTGCCGGGCACGCAGCCACTCGCCGAGCGCCTTGGCCTGCGGGTCGAACCGGACCTGCTCGGCGACGCCGCGCCCGAGCAGGCCGTCCACCACGAAGTTGATCGCTAGCAGGTTGGGCAGCAGGTGGCGGGTGACCGGCAGTGACGCGGTCTCCGGCAGCAGCCGGCGGAACTCGTCCACCGTGAGCGCCCGCACCAACCAGCGGTAGGCCTCCTCGCCGCGCACCCACACCCCCACGTTGGCGCTGCCGCCCTTGTCACCACTGCGGGCGCCGGCCAACATCCCGAGCGGCACTCTGCGGGCACGGTGGGTCGGCTCCTGCGGTGACGGCGCCTCAGTGGCCGCCGCGGTCGCCGCCTTGCTTGGCGAGGATGTGGCATCGTCCCAATCAGATTGGGGAAATGTCACATCGTCGCCGAACGGCGGCCCGGCCGGCGGATCAATGCGCACCCGCTGGCCGGTGGGCAGCACGGCCGTGTGGTCGATCAGCTTGGCGTCGACGAAGCCCGCGGTGAACACGCCGTACGGCGAGCCGTCGCCGGGCGGCGCCGTGAGGTGGAAGCCGGGATAACTGGCCAGGGCGAGCTCGACGGCGGCGCCGGTGAAGGCGCGGCCGACCACGGCGGGGTCAGGGTCGCGCACCACGCACCGCAGCAGCGCGCTGGCCTGCTCCTCGGTCTCGGCGTCCACCCGGTCGGTGCGCGCCAGCGTCCAGCTGACCTGCGCCGGCGGCCGAGCGGTTGAGGTCATCGCCGCCTCGAGTTGGGTGCGGGCCAGCTCGGCCTTGGCGTCGACGTCCAGGCCGGTGAGCACGAACTCGACCTGGTTGCGGAAGCCGCCGAGGCTGTTCAGCGACACCTTGACGGTGGCCGGCGGTGGCTCGCCGCGCACGCCGGTGATCCGTACGCGATCCGGGCCATCCTGGGTGAGCCGGACACTGTCCATCCGCGCGGTCACGTCCGGGCCGGCGTAGCGCGCGCCGGTGATCTCGTACAGCAGTTGCGCGGTGACCGTGCCGACGGTGACCGCGCCGCCGGTGCCGTCGTGCTTGGTGATCACGGACGAGCCCTCGGCGGCGATCTCCGCGATCGGGAAGCCCGGCCGGGTGAGGTCGGCGCCCGCCGCGGCCAGCTCCGCGAAGAACGCGTAGTTGCCGCCGGTCGCCTGGGCGCCGCACTCGATCACGTGCCCGGCCACCACGGCGCCGGCCAGCGCGTCGTAGTCGTCGCGGGCCCAGCCGAAGTGCGCGGCGGCCGGGCCGACGACCAGCGACGCGTCGGTGACCCGGCCGGTGACCACCACGTCGGCGCCGGCGCGCAGGCACTCGGCTATCCCCCACCCGCCGAGGTAGGCGTTGGCGGTCAGTGGCCTGCCGAGACCCAGCTGGCCGGCGCGGTCCAGCAGGTCGTCGCCCTCGACGTGGGCAATCTTTGCCGGCAGGCCCAGCCGGTCGGCCAGCCGCCGTACGGCGTCCGCGAGGCCGGCCGGGTTCAGCCCGCCCGCATTGGTGACGATCTTCACACCGTGGTCCAGGGCCAACCCCAGGCCGTCCTCGAGTTGCCGAAGGAATGTCTTGGCGTACCCCAGGCTCGGGTCCTTGATCCGGTCGCGGCCGAGGATCAGCATGGTGAGCTCGGCCAGGTAGTCGCCGGTCAGCACATCGAGCGGACCGCCGGTGAGCATCTCGCGCACCGCGGCGAAGCGGTCACCGTAGAACCCGGACGCATTCCCGATCCGGATCGGCCGACGCCGCGGCGGTGGCACGGGCGGCGTCGGTGGCACGGGCGGCCCTGGTTGCCCCGGTAGCCCTGGCGTCACGGGTGGCCCCGGTTGCCCCGCCCGCCCGGCGATGGCGCCGTCGACGATGTGGAATTTCCCCAATCACCAGCGGCGCCGACGCGTGGAACACGGGCTTGCGGTGGGCGGCCTGGGCCGGGCGGGCCGGCGAAGGCCTGGGCGATGTCCAGCCAGGCGTCGGCGTCGGGTCCGACGGCCACCAGCTCGAGGTCGGCGCGGTTGCGCCGCTGGGTGGCGAGCTGGCAGAAGTCCAGGGCCGGACCGGTAACCCGCTGGGCGGCGTCCGCCGGTCCCCAGGCCCAGGTGTCCCCGGACGGCCCGACGAGCTCGACGCGGAACTCGCCGGCCGGCGGGGTGCGGCCGTTGACTGCGAAGGCGTGGTTCCTGGCCCGGACGCCGATCCTCGCGACGTGCCTCAGCCGGTCGGTCGGCTCGCGATGGACGCCGAGGGCGTCGGCCACGTCCAGCCCGTGCGCCCAGGTTTCCATCAGCCGGCCGGTGGCCATCGACGCCGCGCTCATCGGCGGGCCGAACCACGGCAGCTTCGCGCCGGGGGGCACCGCGGCCATGGCGTCCCGCGCGGCTCGGCGGCCGGTCCGCCAGCGTGCCAGGAGCGCAGCCGGATCCTCGCGGGTGCCTTCGACGGCACCGGCCGCCACGTAGGCCGCCGGGTCGGACACCGCGTCGCGCAACTGGTCCCGGAAGCCGGCCGGATCGGTGGCGGACAGCACGGCAAACCGGTCGGTCCAGGCCAGGTGCGAGATCTGGTGGGCGATCGTCCACCCAGGTGCCGGCGTCGGCCGCGCCCACGCTGTGGCCGGCAGGTCAGCGACCAGCGAATCCAGCTCGTCGCTCTCCGCCTCCAGGTCGGCCAGCAGGTCGGCCAGTACCCGTGCGACATCGCTAGCCATGCCGAACAGCATGCCGCCGCGGCACGGTACGAAGCAAGCAGCCCTGACTGTTTACCGCGCCTCGGGCGGGCGCACCGGCCGCGCGGCAATGTCGGCGATATCCAGGCGCGGACGTGCAGAGCCCGTCACTACGCTTGGCGGCCATGCACGACGCGCGAACCCTGCTGGACCCGGCGACGGAGGCCAAGCGCCGGCTGGCCCGGCGCGGGCTGGACCTCGACCTTGGCCAGGTGGAGGAGCTGCTGACGGCCCGCAACTCCGCGATCGCGCGGGCCGACGCGGCGCGGGCGGAGTCCAAGCGGATTGCGTCATCGGTGCAGGCGGCCGGGCGGCGCGGCGAGGACACCTCCCAGCTCGTGGCACGGGCTCGCGCGCTCAAGGACGAGATCGCCGGCGCGGAGAACCGCGCCGCGACGGCGAGCGATGAGCTGAACGAGCTCCTGCTCGGCATCCCCAACCTGCCGTCGGACGCCGCACCGGACGGGATGAGCGAAGAAGACGCCGTCGAGATCCGGCGCAGCGGCCCGACGCCCGCCTTCGACTCCACGCCGCGCGACCACGTGGAGCTCGGCGAGGCCATGGGGATCTTCGACTTCGCCCGCGCCACCAAG
>DASXTS010000360.1:0-13544 GCA_036505275.1 Pseudonocardiaceae bacterium | reverse complement strand
CGTAGGCCTTGACGGCGTCGCGGCCGGCGGCGTCGGGGTCCAGGCAGTACCGCAGGTGTTGGGTGGTGATGCGCAGCTTGTCCGGATCGTGGGTGCTGGCCACGTCCACCAAGGTCTGCTCGGAGGCGGCGACCTGCTCGGCGCCGACCTGCCGGGCGGTGCGGGCGATCACCGCGACGTGGGTCTGCGAGATCCGCCCGGCGCTGAACGCCTCGTCCACCGCCGGCAACTGGCGCAACTGCCGCGCGATGCCCACCAGTTGGGAGGCGTCCCGTGGGTGCATGCGCAGCTCGTACCGTAGCCAGGCTTGGGTGGACCGGTACGCGTCCAGCTCATAGCCCTGGGCGGTGTCGAATTCGCCGACGCAGTGGGCGAGTTCGGCTTGCAGGTGAGCGATCTGCTGGGTCAGTTCCCGCATTCGCTCGCCGAGCTGCCGAACCTCCCGGGTCACGCTCATGACGTTACCGCGGTGCACCGACAGTCTCGGGTTGTGCGCCGTGGGTGGGAATACTTGTTTTGCGAAGTTTGCCGGCGGTGGCGGGACACGCACGCTGCTAGGTGCTGCCGCGTCGACGCCCTCCACGGGCGTCAACTTGCCACCGGATAAAAGAACCACGTGAGTAGGGCGCGTCCCCGGCTCAACGTCCCCGACCACCCCGGAAACCGCCGGCCGAACACCGAGACCGGAACCCCCACTCCCCTCCCAAGCCAATCTTTGAACGCAACCTGGCGGGCTCGACGTGCCCAGCCGTGGCATCGCGACGGATCGATGACGGGATCCCGGGTCGCGGTCCGGCATGATCGCCGGAACTGTCGAGCCCGAATGCAGCGCCCGCAACGCCAGCCGACAGTCACGACGATCAAGGACCGCGGGCGGCGCCGGTCAGCGCTCGGCGCCACACCTCGCACCGACATGACCAGCTGGCGCTGCCGTACCAGCCCACCGCGACCATCAACCCCGAAAATTTCGAACAACTTCGCCGCCGCTGCGGTGCCGGCCTTACGCGGTCCGCGGCTGCACATCCCCGTGGTGCCGGCGCAGCATGGTGACGGTGACCACGGCGAGGCCGATGAACAGCAGCGCGCCGACGCCGGCGGCGACATTCAGGGCGGTGGCGAAGGCGTCGTGGGCGGCGTCCAGCAGCTCGGCGCCGAGCGGGCCGGGGAGTTGCAGAGCCGCGCCGACCGCGCCGGCCAGGCTTTCGCGAGCGGCTCCGGCGGCCTGCACCGGGACACCGGACGGGGTGGCGGCGACCACAGAAGGGCGCGGGCACCGATCAGCATCACCGGGCTGGTGGCATACGCCGCGACCACCGAGGCAACGCCGAACGCGGCCGCGCCGGTCAGCAACAGCCGCCGCCGGCCGATCCGGTCGCCGATGGTGCCCATGGTGACCAGGAAGCCGGCGACCATGAAGCCGTAGCTGTCCATGATCCACAGCTGCTGGCTGCTGGTGGCGCCGAGGTCGGCGGTCAGCTGCGGCACCGCCAGGTACAGCACGCTGATGTCCAGCGCGAGCAGCAGCGTCGGCAGGGTCAGCACGGCCAGCCCGAGCCATTCCCGGCGGCCGGCCCTGGTTACGACGGCGGTCATCGCGACGGTCCTATCGGCGTTGGCGGCCGCGGTGAAGATGGCGGCCTTCGTTACCTGGGCGTCGAGCGAGGACCGGCCGGATCGACATCGGGCGCGGAAATGTCGTACCCCCGACCTACTGTTCCGGCCATGGCAAAGGGACTCAACGCGATCGGGCTCGTGGTCGCCGACATGGCGGCCGCAGTGGCGTTCTACCGCAGGCTCGGTCTGCAGTTCGCCGCGGAGACCGACGACCACCAGGAGTGCGAGCTGGCCGGCGGCTTCCGGCTGATGCTCGACACCGAGGAGTCGATCAGGTCGTTCGCCCCCGACTGGACGCCGCCAACCGGCGGGCCGCGCGCCTCGCTGGCCTTCGAGCTGGACGGCCCCGGCGACGTGGACGCCACCTTCAAGGACCTTGTCGATGCCGGCCACCGGGCGTTCCATGAGCCTTGGGACGCGTTCTGGGGCCAGCGGTACGCCAGCGTCCTTGACCCGGACGGCAACGGCGTCGACCTCTACGCGGCGCTGCCCAGGCCGGGGTGAGGTCCGTCGCCGGCCCTGAGACGGTTCCGGGTCATCCCGGATCCGGCCGGGGTGGCGTGGGGGGCAGGATGGTCCAATGACCATGGTCGATCCCGCAGTCGGGTCCTCGACGAGCCAGCACGACCCGCCCTCGATCAGGACCGAGGCGCTCACCAAACGGTTCCCGCGGGTCACCGCCCTGGACGGGCTGACGGTGAGCATCGGCGCGGGCGTGATCGGGCTGGTGGGAGCCAACGGCGCGGGCAAGTCGACGCTGATCAAGATCCTCCTCGGCGTGCTGCGGCCCACCTCTGGGCGGGCCGATGTGCTCGGTCGCGACGTGACGACCAGCGACCGCGAACTGCGTGCGCTGGTCGGATACATGCCGGAGCACGACTGCCTGCCGCCGGACACCTCGGCCACCGAGTTCGTGGTGCACATGGCCCGGATGTCCGGGCTGCCGGCGGCCGCCGCCCGCGAGCGCACCGCCGACACCTTGCGGCACGTCGGGCTGTACGAGGAGCGGTACCGGCCGATCGGCGGTTACTCCACGGGCATGCGGCAGCGCGTCAAGCTGGCGCAGTCGCTCGTGCACGACCCGCGGTTGATCTTCCTGGACGAGCCGACCAACGGCCTCGACCCGGCCGGCCGCGACGACATGCTGGCCCTGATCCGCCGTATCGGCACCGACTTCGGTATCTCCGTGCTGGTGGCCAGTCACCTGCTCGGTGAGCTGGAGCGGATCTGCGACCACGTGGTGATCATCGACGCCGGCCGGTTGCTGCGGTCCTCGGAGATCGCCGCATACACCAGGGTGACCGAAGACCTTGTGATCGAGGTGATCGACGGCGAGCACGACGACGGCGCCGGGGCGCTGAGCAGCCGGCTGGTCCGCGATGGCGTAACCGCGCGCCGCAACGGCCGGCTGGTCGAGGTGCGCATCGAAGACGAGGCGACCTACGACCAGATCCGCGACGCCGCCGCCGAACTCGGCATCGGGCTGGTCCGGCTGCAGCAGCGGCGCCACCACATCCAGGAGGTGTTCACCGATGCCACCGTCTGACCAGCCCTCCGGCGTCATCCACGACATTGGCTACCGGGGCTACGACGGCGCGCGGCTCGGTCGGGGGTACCTGGTCCGCTCGCTGTTCAGCCACAGCCTGCGCGGCGCGTATGGGCTCGGCCGGCCGGCCAGGTCGAAGGTCATGCCGGCCTTGCTGTTCGGGGCCATGGCGCTGCCAGCCCTGATCATGGTGGTGGTCATGGTGATCACCAAGGCCGGCATACTGCCGATGGACTACGTCGACTACATCCCGGTGACGTTCTACCTCATCTCGATCTTCCTGGCCGCCCAGTCCCCCCAGCTGGTATCCCGCGACCTGCGGTTCCGGGTGGTGCCGCTGTACCTGTCGCGGCCGGTCAGCTACGCCGACTACGTGCTGGCCAAGTACGCAGCGATGGCAGCCGCGCTGCTGATCCTCACGGCCACCCCGATGCTGATCATTTATGTCGGCGCGCTGCTCACCGAGCTGCCGTTCTGGGCGCAGACCAAGGGCCTGCTCAGGGGCCTGGCCGGCGCCCTGCTGTTCGCCGCGGTGCTGGCCGGCATCGGGCTGGCGATCGCCTCGGCCACCCCGCGCCGCGGCTTCGGCGTCGCGGCGATCATCAGCAGCATCCTGGTCAGCCACGCGGTGGTTTCCAGCGTGCAGGGCATCGCCATCGGCACAGGGCACCCCACGGTCGCCATGTACGCCGCGCTGTTCACGCCGTTCTATCTGGTCAATTCGCTGCAGTTGTGGTTGTTCAACCCCAGGGTGAGCCTGCTGTTCGGCAGCATGCCGATGCCGCAGGGCTGGCAGGGCGCCGCTTTCGCCGCGGTTGCGCTGGCCATCGTCGCCGGATCAGCAAGCTTCCTGCTGCTGCGCTACCGGAGGGTGTCCGCGTCATGAGCGTGATCAGCATAGAGCGGGCGTCGCGGTGGTTCGGCAACGTGGTCGCGGTCAACGACGTATCCATGACGATCGGCCCCGGCGTCACCGGCCTGCTCGGCCCCAACGGCGCCGGCAAGTCCACGCTCATCCATCTGATGGGCGGGTTCCTCGCGCCCTCGGCCGGCACAGTGACCCTGGACGGCGCCCTCGTGTGGCACAACGTGGACGTCTACCGCCGCGTCGGCCTGGTGCCGGAACGCGAGGCGATGTACGACTTCCTGACCGGCTGGCAGTTCACCCTGGCCAATGCCCGATTGCACGGGCTGGCCGACCCCGAGGCGGCGGCCACCCGAGCCTTGCAGACGGTCGAGATGACCTTCGCTCAGGACCGCCGGCTCGACACGTACTCCAAGGGCATGAAGCAGCGGGTGAAGATGGCCGCCGCCCTGGTGCACGACCCGGCGGTGCTGCTGCTCGACGAGCCGTTCAACGGCATGGACCCGCGGCAGCGGCTGCACCTCATCGACCTCATCCGCCGGATGGGTGCCGACGGCCGCACGGTGCTGTTCAGCTCCCACATCCTCGAAGAGGTCGAGCAGGTGGCCAGTCACATCGAGGTCGTGGTGGCCGGTCGGCACGCCGCGTCCGGCGACTTCCGGGCCATCCGCCGGCTGATGATCGACCGGCCGCATGTGTTCCTGATCCGATCCAGTGACGACCGGCGGTTGGCTGCCGCGCTCATCGCCGACGGCTCGACGGCCGCCGTCGAGTTGGACGGCCGGGAGCGGGCGCTGCGGGTGCACGCCGTCGACTTCCAACGGTTCGTGCTGCTGCTGCCGCGGTTGGCCCGCGAGCACAGGCTGCGGTTGTACATGGTGTCGCCGTCCGACGAGTCCCTCGAAAGCGTCTTCTCCTACCTGGTGGCGTCATGAACACGACGATCGCGGCCATCACCCTGCGCGCCATGGTCGGCCGGCGCCGCGCGGTGCTGCTGCTCGCCATGCCGGTCATCCTGCTCGGGCTGGCGGTGGCGTTGCGCCTGACCGGCGTCGCCGGGGTGGGCACCTCGCGCGCGGTGCTCGGCGCGTTCGCTCTCGGCACGCTGGTGCCGCTGCTCGGCCTGATCATCGGCACCGGGGTGATCGGGCCGGAGATCGACGACGGCTCGATCGTCTACCTCCTCGCCAAGCCGGTGTCCCGGTTCGTCATCGTGTTCACCAAGCTGGTCGTGGCCGTCGGCTGCGTCGCGGTGTTCGCCGCCGTGCCTACCCTGGCCGCCGGACTGATCATGGCCGGAGACCGGCGCGGGCTGGCGCTCGGCTACGGCGTCGGGGCGCTGGTCGGCGGTGCCGTGTACTGCGCGGTCTTCCTCATGCTCGGCGTGCTGACCAGGCACGCCGTGGTGGTCGGTCTGCTGTACGCGCTGCTCTGGGAGTCACTGATCGGCGGGTACGTGCCGGGCGCGCGGACGCTCAGCGTGCGGCAGTGGGCGGTGTCGGTGACCAGCGCGGTCGCCGAGCACGGCGCGGTCCCGGCCGACGTGCGGCTGCGGGTCGCCGTGCCACTGCTGCTGGTGGCGGCGGTCGCCGCCACCTGGTACGCCGGTTGGCGGCTGCGTTCGCTCGCCCTCACCTCCGACGAGTAGGCCTCCACCCCAGTGCAGTTCGACGCCGTGCAGACCTGGTATCAGCGGCCAGCCGCACGGTCGTGGACCTGCCCGCCGGCGCCGGCCGAGGTCACCGCGTTCCACTCCCGCCTGCCCGGGTACGCCCCGACACCGCTGGTCGAGCTACTGGCGTTGGCCGCCGAGCTTGGCGTCGGCCGGGTGTTCGCCAAGGACGAGTCCGAGCGGCTGGGCCTTCCGGCGTTCAAGGTGTTGGGTGCCTCCTGGGCGGTCTGCTGCCTGCTCTGCGCCCGTGCCGGCGTGCCGCCCGGCGGCGCCGACCTCGACCGGCTGCGCGCGCTGGCCCTCGCTCTCGCGCCGCAGCCGAAGTTGATCACCGCCACCGAGGGCAATCACGGCCGCGCGGTCGCCCGAATGGCGCGGCTGCTCCGCCTGCCGGCCGACGTCTATCTGCCATCCTCCGTGCCGCCCGCCGCGGCGGCCGCGATTGCGGCCGAAGGCGCCAACGTGATCGCCATCGACGCCGCATACGACGAGGCGATCGCCCGCGCTGCCGAGGCTGCCGCCGCCGATCCGGGCAGCGAGCTGGTGCAGGACACCGCCTGGGCCGGCTATCGGCGGATCACACGTTGGATCGTGCAGGGCTACTCGACCCTCTTCCGCGAGATCGACGCCCAATTGCACGCGGCGGCCGCCGAGCCAGCCACCCTCGTGGCCGTCCCGGTCGGCGTCGGCTCCCTGGCCCAGGCCGCCGTCACCCACTACCGCAGCCGGCCGGGCACGCCGTCCCCGTCGCCGGCGTCCGTCCTCGGCGTCGAACCGACCGCGGCGGCGTGCGTGCTTGCCAGCCTCCGCGCCGGCGAGCCGATCTCGGTATCCACCACCGCCACCGTCATGACCGGCGTCAACTGCGGCACGCCGTCCAGCCTCGCCTGGCCGTGCCTTCGCGCCGGCATGGACGCCGCGGTGGCCGTCGCCGACGAGGACGCCACCCTGGCCGTCGGCGACCTCGCCCGTCTCGGCGTCCGCGCGGGCCCCAGCGGCGCCGCCGCTCTCGCCGGCGCTCGCGCCGCCCTCACCGGCCTCGCCGGCGTTAGCTACCAGCGCATCGACGCCGAGGACGGCGTCGATCTGGCACCTACACTCCCCCTAACCTCGGCGGACCACCCTGGCACGCCGCAGCCGTTCCTCACCGGCGGCATGGCTCGGCCGTCGATTCGACTTACCGTGGCCACCAGCTGCGCGCCATCACCGACCGAGCGATCACCGTGGTGTCGGCGAGCTTCTCGCCGACCGACCTGCGCGGACGGCGATCCTTACGAGCGCAAGCCCGCCCAGCACCGCAAGCGGGCCGATGACCGCCCAGATCCGCTGACCGTTCATGCCCCCGGACTGGCCCAACAGGTCCAGCCCCTGCAGCGTCCACACGGCGCCGGCGATCGCCAGTAGGACGCCGAGCACGAGGAAGATCCATCGCCTCATCAGTACCTCCCTGCTGCCAGGTCACCCGGACTTGACCGTCTTGGGCGCGGTTACGCTGATCGCAGCAGCAAAATGGTAGGGCGCCCACCTCACGGTAGGCAGAAATGGGCGGTGCCGGGTGACTAGTTGGTACCGGGTTGGCACCGCCACCGCTCAGGCCTGCAGCCTCCGGACGACCGACATATGAGGGTGGCGACTGGCCACCAGCGAGGACCTACACCTGGCTGTGATGGCAGTCCGTCCCGTCGCTGGTCACGCGCAGCGGGTGCCGGGCGCGGGCACGGTCAACGAAACCAGGTACGCGTCGACATGCCGGTCGATGCATGTCGACTGGTGGTACGCGGTGTGTCCATCGCCATCCCAGGTGAGTAGCCGGCCGCTGCCGAGCGTCTCGGCGAGGCTCACCGCCCCAGCGTATGGGGTGGCGGGATCGTGGACGGTCCCGATCACGAGGATCGGCGCAGCGTCCGGGGCCGTCGGGCGCTGCAGCGGGTGCCGAACAGGTTGCCAGTGCCGGCAGCCGAACAACTTGGACGCCCCGAACCGACCGAACACCGGGTATTTCGCGATCAGCCGGGTCACCGCCGCCTTGATTTGTTCGTCGGACTGGACCGCAGCGCTGTCGTTGCAGCCGATGACGAATCCCGCCTCACGTGGCTCGCCTACGTTCGGGTCATCGGTGCCTGAACCGAACGACTGGTCGACTACGTCGAAGAACATCGTCGAATCAGAATCCGCCGATGTTTCCCGCAGGGCGCTATCGAGGTCGGGCCACAGCTCGTCGCCGTAGAGGAACGCGACCACCCCCCGGAGGATGTCGTTCGAGTAGGCGACGCGGTCGTCTCCCGGCTTCTTGGCTGGGATCGGGTCGGCGGCGGCTCCTTTCACCAGACGGGCCAACACCGTGTGCGGGTCGCCGATCGACTGGCAGCTCGGCCGGGCCGGGCAGCTGTTCGCGTATCGTGCGAAGCTGTCCTCGAACCCCGCGATCTGCCGCTCGATCAGGGCGATGTCATCGAGTGACGGGTCGGACGGGCCGTCGAGTACGGCCGCACGGACGCGGTCGGGGAAGTTACGCGCGTATTCGGCGCCGAGCTTCGCCCCGTACGAAAACCCGATGTAGGTGAGGGTGTTCTCGCCGAGTGCGCGTCGGATCGCGTCGATATCGAGTGCCGTCGACTCGGTGTTGAAGTGCGGTGCGCGTCTACCAAGGCGATCGGAACAGTGGCGGGCTTGTTTCTCGTCGTCCGCGGCGAACTGCGCGTAACCGGCTTCGGTTGACAAGTCGGGGTCCGGACCCGGCTTGTCCTCCTTCGGGCAGCGGATGCCGGCCGACCGCCCGGTTCCACGAGGGTCGAAGCTGACGATGTCGAAGCGGGCAAGGATGTCGTCAGACGCGGCGCCCGGCCAGTACGACATGCCTTGCAGGCCCGATCCGCCTGGTCCGCCGAAGTTCACGATCAACGAGCCAATCCGGTCGCGCTGCTGCGCCGCGCGGACCCGGACGACGTGGATGTCGATCCTCTCGCCGCCAGGGTCGGCATAGTCGACGGGGACCGCGATCGTTCCGCATTCGTAGTTCAACTGCGCGCGCCGTGCCGCTGGGATGGCCCGCTCATCAATCCCGACGAGGTTGCCGCACGGTCCGAACCGAATACCTCCCGCGGTCGGGTCGGCCTTGTCACCTTGCGTGCACGCGCCCGCGACGAACACGACACCGGCGACCAAGGCGCCGACACGCCGGCCTGCGGTAGACCGCGCGATCCTCTTGGCGACACTCATCGGGACTCCACGGGCCCTGGCTCGGCGACAGTTTCGGGCCCCCATCTACTCCATCTTGACCGAGCAAGGATCAGTCCCGACAGACGTAAGTCGGTCCGCCACCGAGTGGTGTTAGGAGAAGACACCTGCGACCTGCTGGTGCCGATCGAGACACTATGCTCGGCCGCCAACTCCTTGACCGTCGGCGCGGCGTCGCCATGGGCGTGCACACCGGCGAGGATGGCCTGCCACATCGCGCATGCAACGATCTCGTACGGGCTGCGCGGGCTCGCTTGGGCACCTTCCGTGGCAGTTGGTTGGGTCCAGTTGCCCTCTGGCATCCGCGCGCCGAGTCGTTCGCAGTTCCGCTCGGGTCGAGACATTCGGAGGGCACAGGCGTTCGCGAATCGCTACGCCAACCGTTGATTGCCAGCCTGGGCGGGTGTCCCGGTTTCGGCGAGTCCGGTCAGGGCCTGCGGCAATGGGCCCTGGTGCAGGACGCCGAGGCGTTGGGTGGCGCGGGTGAGGGCGACGTAGAGCTCGGCCGCGCCGCGTGGGCCGTCGGCGAAGATCCGTTCTGGTTCCACGACCAGGACGGCGTCGAACTCCAGGCCCTTCGTCTGCGAGGCCACCACCGCGCCCGGCACACCCGGTGGCCCGATCACGACGCTGGTGCCGTCGCGACCGGCTTCGTCCCGTACGAAGTCCTCGATGGCAGCGGGCAGTTCGTCCCCGGTGACCCGCCTGGACCATGGCTGGACGCCGCAGGCGCGGACCGACTCCGGTGGCTGGACCCCGGGTGCGAACTCGGCGAGCAGCGCGGCGGCGACGGTCATGATCTCCGCCGGGGTGCGGTAGTTCACCGACAGCGACCGGTAAACCCAGCGGCCGGGCACGTACGGCTCGAGCATCGTGTCCCACGATGTCGCTCCGGCCACCGACCGGCGCTGGGCCAGATCGCCGACTACCGTGAAGGATCGCATCGGGCAGCGCCGCATGAGCACCCGCCAGTCCATTTCGGACAGTTCTTGCGCCTCGTCGACCACGACGTGCCGGTAGGTCCAGTCCCGGTCCGCGGCGGCGCGTTCGGCGAGTTCACGGGTGTCGCGCTCGACGAAGCGGTCCGCCAGGTCCTCGGCGTACAGCAGGTCCGTGGCGAACAGGTGGTCCTCGTCGTCCATGGAGTCAGCGCGGCCTACGAGGCTGTCCAGCACGGCGGCGGCGTACGCGGCCTCGGCCTTCCGTTGCCGCTCGGCGGCCTGGTCGGCGGCGTGGTCGGCCGGCTTGTCGCGGCCCAGCAGGTCGACCAGTTCGTCGAGCAGCGGCACGTCCGACACTGTCCAGGCGTCGCCATCGGCGCGAAACAGCGCCTGGTAGGCGCCAGCCGTTCGCAGCCGTTCTGCGGACTCGTACAGCGGTGCCAGCAGCGTTTCCGGCGTCAGTATCGGCCAGAGTTCGTCGAGCGCGGCGGTGAACGTGTCGTCGCCCGCGAGCTCCTTGAGCAGGTCCGCCCGCAGCTGCTCCCATGCTTCGCGGTCGTCTCGGGTCAGCCAGCCCCGGCCGATCCGGGCGATCGCCCGTTCGGTGAGCACATACGTGACGATCTCGGTGAACACCGCGCGGGCCTCGTTGTGCGGCAGCCCGCTCGCGCGCGCCTCCTCCCTGGCCCACTCCGCGCTCTCGGCGTCGATCCGCACCGTGATACCCCCCAGCTCGATCGGCAGCGGATGCCCCGGCAGCCGCTGCCGATCGGCGACCGCCGCCGCGAGCACGTCCAGGATCTTCAGCGAGCCCTTGAACCGCGCGGCTTCCGGGGTGTCCTCGGCCGTGACGCGCAGGCCGGGCACGAGGTCGCCGGTGGTCATGAACACCACGTCGGACTCGCCCAGCGACGGCAGAACGCGGCTGATGTAGTTCAGGAACGCCGGGTTGGGCCCGACCACGAGCACACCATGGCGTTCCATCCGCTCCCGCTGGGTGTAAAGCAGGTACGCGACGCGGTGCAGCGCCACTACGGTCTTCCCGGTGCCCGGGCCACCCTCGATCACCAGCACCCCCGGGTGATCGAGCCGGATGATCTCGTCCTGCTCGGCCTGGATCGTCGCCACGATGTCGCGCATCCCGTCACCGCGCGGCGCGTTGACCGCCGCCAGCAGGGCCGCGTCCCCCCGCTCGCCGCCGCCCGGGCGGCCGAGCACCTCGTCGGTGAAATCGACCACCTGGCGTCCGCGGGTGTGGAACTGACGGCGCCGACGCATGTTCTCCGGACTCGCCGCGGTGGCGACGTAGAACGGGCGCGACGCCGGTGCCCGCCAATCGAGCAACACCGGTTCGTAGTCGTTCTCCTCGTCGAAAAGGCCGATCCGGCCGATGTATAAATGGTCGCCCGAAAGGGTGTCCAACCGGCCGAAACACAGCCCGTTGTCCGCCACGTCCAGCCGCTTCACCTCTTTGGCCAGCGCGCGCACCGCGACATCCCGTTCCATGGGTGTCCCGCCGTTTCCCCGCAACGCCGCGGTGTACTCGCCCTTCACCCGCGCGCGCTCGGCATCGAGCCGCCCGTAGAGCCCGGCCACATAGCTCCGCTCGGACCGCAATTCGTCCTCGTACCCCTGGCTTGACACATGCCCCTCACAGCGGTTAAACTGACCTTAGGTTCGGCGGGTTCTCCATAAGATTATGGAAGGCACGCCAATTTTTTATTGTCCACCTCTTGTCAAGCCCCCTCGCGGAACACGAAGAAGCGGCGCCTCGGCGCGACGCCCCTAAGCTAACCGGCACACAAACGCCCTAGAGGCAGCTGGCTGGTTCGACGCTCGGCCTCGGCCCGGCCGGCCGCGACTTCGCGCAGCCCGTCGCGCCGACGGCCCACCTGCGGACCGAACGCGACGATCTTCCAGCATCACCGAACGGGACCGGTTCGGCGCTTGGGCGGCCAGCGGCCCGGAAGTCTACGGAAACGCACATCCGCTACTGCCGCCGACGGCGCGCGCGTGGCGTCGGTTCCTCGTCACGCTGTGTATGCCATGTGTGACACCCTGCCAGAGGTCGGCAGGCCCTCGCGTTCATTCCCGTGGGCGCGGTTGTCGGTAGGGTGGGTGGTTGAGCAATAGGCGCAGTCTGTAGTTGTCGAAGTTGCGGAATCCGCGGGCGATATCCGCTTGGCGCTCGCCGGCGCTACGTCTTGACGTCCAGGACCCCGAATCGCTGATGATTCCAGAGCGCGCGAGACCGTTCCTCGGGATAAGCGACGAGCACAGGCTCGGGGCGGTAGACGCGGGTCCTGGGCCGAGGTGTTCTGAACCGGGTCCAGCCAGGGTCGCCCGTGGTGGCAAAGGCCAGGTGTTCGGCACGGATGAGTTGCGACAGCTGCTCGGTTGCCGCGACCGCAGCAGGACCGGCCGTCGTCACCTCGCCATACACGTCAGCGGTCCCGAACAGGAGCAGCGTGTCGAGGCCGTGAGAAGCTCCATGCGGTCCGAATCCCCAGCACAGCTCGTAGAGCCATACTCGGGCTCCGCCAAGGTCGGCGGCTTCGGCGAGGTGGAAGGCGGGCATCCGGTACAGCCAGTCCGACAACGCCGTCTCGCGTAGCTGCTTGGGAGTGGCCGACGGGTAGGCCGCCCGGTAGCGGTGTGCCCCTGGCGTGGGACAGAGCCCGTCGATCAGGACGTCCACCTGTGCTTCGTCGATGTCGGGAAGTTGGGCGGCGAGCAGGCTGTACTCGTCGCGGCTGTGCCCGATCAGCAGCTCGACGTCTCGGGCCGCGCCATCGGCGAGCGCAGCCCACGGCGCCGAGGGAAGAACGTCACCGTCGACCACAGGAGCGAACGGCGTGGAGGAGTAGGCCACCGGGCCCCATCGGTCGAAGCGCTGCAGAAGGCTACTGGCCACCGTCCGGCTCGCTGCAACCAAGTCGTCCGAAGCAACGTCGGCGAGGTCCGCGACGCTGGAAATCCGGCCGAGTTCACCGCAGATCTCCGCGGAGACCTCGGCCGCCAGGTCGATCGTGAAGTACGTCCCCGGGATGCTCTGCAGGATCGCGCGACGAAACGGTCCGGTCGCTGCCGGCATCGTCAACATGGCGGCGATTAAGCCGGCCCCTGCCGACTGGCCGAGCACCGTGACGTTGTCTGGATCGCCTCCGAAACGGGCGATGTTGTCCTGCACCCAGCCCAGCGCGGCTAGCTGATCGAGGAGAGCGCGGTTGTCCGGTGCTCCGTTGATGTGCGCGAAGCCCTCGAACCCGCTTCGATAGTGCGCACTGACCAGCACCGCGCCGGCTGCAGCCACCGCTGCACCCGTTAAGTGCGGGTTGGCGGAGTCGCAACTGAGGTATCCGCCACCACTGATCCACACCACGACAGGCAGGCTGGCTCGGCCAGGGTCAGCAGTCCACACGGCCAGGTTCAGCCAGTCGTCGCCCTCGGTGGCCCGGCCCGGCTGCGGCGGAGGCGGCCCGAAACGGCTCGCATCCCGAACCCCCTCCCAAGGCACGGCCGGTTGGGGAGCGGCGAACCGACGCGGCCCCACCGGCGGAGCAGCAAAGGGAATGCCACGGTATACAGCCACGCCGTTTTCCCAGCGTCCTCGAACAGTGCCGGTTGACGTGCTCACGTCAGACTCCATGTCCGGCATGATTGCACTAC
>DASXTS010000359.1:0-22575 GCA_036505275.1 Pseudonocardiaceae bacterium | reverse complement strand
CTGACGCTGACTATGGGTGGTCATGGTCGGCGGTTCCTTGTCCACGCTCGACGGCCAACCGCAGGACGGGCAGGACCCGCCTGGGGCGGGTCGGTTCGGCCAGGTCCGGGCACGCGCTGCCGGCACTGTTGGTAGGTGCGGGAGGTTCGTCCGGCGCCTACGCCTGTCGGATGGATCTTGGCAGCCGTTATTGGCGCTTCATTTGCGCTGCTAAATGGGAGAGTCTTCCTTAGTGGCACAGTGAGTTGATCTCAGCAACTTTCGGGTAGGTATTTGTATTCGAAATGAGTCAGGTGGAGCGCTGCGGCGACGATGTCGCCGACGCGGCGTGGGCTGGCGGTGGTGTGACGGAGTGTTTTCCAGCGTCCGATCAGGATCGCGAAGCCGCGTTCGCCTTGCCAGCGCAGCCCGCGCAGCAGCCGGTTGTAGGCGCGGTTGTCGATGGCGAGCCGGCTGCCGTCGGCGGGCTGCTTGACCGGGGTCTTGATGCCATGGCCTGCGCCTTCGTAACCGGAGTCGGCCAGGGCGGGCAGCTCGAGGTCACTGGCGGACCAGTTCAGCGCAGCGGTCACGCCCAGTTGGCGGGCGCAGGTCGTGTCGTGCAGATGCCCGGGCATCGCCGCTGACGTCCAGATCGGCAGCCCGTCCGGGCGCATGATGGCTTGAATGTTCGCGCCGAAGTCGCGGTGCTTGCCGGAATACCAGGCGTCGATCGTCTCGCCCTTGACGGAAACAGTGGTTTCGGTCAGCCGGTCGCAGTCGAACAGCTTGCCATCCAGGATCACGTACGACCAGCCGTCGGCGGCGACCCGGCGCAGGGCGGTGTGCAGATCCTGGGCCTGGGCGGACAGTACCGCGATGCCCTCGGCCAGGTACCGGTATGCGGTGGCCCGGGAGATGCCGAAGCCGGCGCCCAGCAGGGTGGCGTCCTCGCCCTTGCGGAACCAGACCAGCACCAGCAGCGCCTGGTAGAAGCAGGTCAGGGCGCGGGTACCGGAGCGAGTGCCTCGCGCGCGGCGTTCGGCGGCCAGCAACCGGCCGAGGTACTGCACGAGTTCCCTCGGGACGTCGAGCGTGGCACGATACGTGATCACGTGGGGTCCTCACCATGTGGGTGATCTTGTGGTGAGAACTACCTACCGAGGGCCCCACGCCCGTTTCCAGCACCGTCCGATCTCAACGCCTTCGCCCGTGTCGCACCAATCAACACCTTTGCGTTGCTGAGATCAGCTCACTGAGGACGGCGCTGGTATTCGCTGGCTACGCGTGGCAGACCGGAGCCCCTCATATCCTCGCTCCACGGCGCAGCTTGTTCCTCACCGCAGTGGGCCTGCGAAGCAGTCTTGAGGCTCGCGAAGCCACGACAGGCAGCCGCGAGCAGCCCACCACGGAGTTGGCGAGGCGGTGCCGGGAGGCGGGCGCCGGCTGGCGGGACGACGAACTCCCCGTGGCAGCCATCCTTCCTGCCATTCCTGCTCATCCGCATTAATCCGGACAAGGACGGCGTGGACATTCTCCTCCGGAGGGCGGACAAAGCTTCGGGAATCGAGGGCGATTAGGCGGTACAGGGAGTTGTGGAAGTCGTTGACCGCAGAAGACGAGATCGTTTCCGAGAAGGCACGGAAGGACCTAGCCAGCGCCGCCGGCAAGGTGGCCGACGAGCTTCGAACCAACCGGGACGAGCTTGAATTCGCGCGGCACATGCTCGTGCAGCTTCTCCCGAAGGCTCTCGGTGCCGCCGCTCGGACCGGACTCACACCGGCACGCAACGACGAGCTGACAAGCAATGAATCCACCTAAATCACAGCTTCAACTCCTGTTCTCTGGGCACACTGCCGAACACTGGGTGGCTCACACTGAGTGAGGGTGAACTGTACGGTGAGCGTCGACCCGTGCAGATCAGGGTTGCCGGCGATGGTGATCCCTTGCAGATGAAGCTGCCCGGTCAGGTAGTCATCAGCGCCCGTCGCAGGGCAGCCGCGTCGATGACCGGCGCCCGCGTCTGTTCATGCACCTCCCCAGGTGATCAGCAGCCAGGCGTCCTCGATGCCGTCCGCGGTCAGGGCGGCGTGCCACTCGCCCGTGAACGGCGGCGGATCGCTGATCTCGGTGCGCTTCAGGTCGCCGACGAACGCGCCCAGGTCGTCCGGTTCGGAGCCGTCCGCCTTCGCCACCTGCAGCGCGCCCGTGCCGCGGGCGATCAGGACCGCCGCCTTCACCTCGCCGTCCTTGGCCCGGCTCCAGTACGGGTAGTGCTGCGGCGTCAGCGTGATGGTGATCGGCCGGAACGTGCCGGCCACCTTCTCGGCGCTCCGGTATGCGGCCCAGGCGACCGGGAAGTCGTGCCGCAGCGAGAACAGCCGCACGGAGCCGGGCGCCTGTGCCGCGTCGATCCGGCCGCGCAGGTCCGCGCGCGCGGCCCGGCCGAGTGACTCTCCGCCCTCGCGGGCCGTGTAGCGGACGTGCAGCACCACGTCGCTGATCGTCTCGTAGTCGAACTGCGTCGGCTCGTCGGCGGCCGGGTTCGCGGGCAGCGTCAGCTGCCACTCGCTGATCGCCCCGGAGTTCTCGAACGGCAGGTAGCGCTCGTCGCGCAGGTTCGTCTCGAACAGGCCACCGTCGTTCTGCGCGCTGCTGGTCACGATCGACTGCATGCTGCCGTAGTAGTCGTCGAAGCGGGCGTCCACCGCATCGGCGGCACGGCCGTAGTCGCCGTCGCCGAGCGTCCCGGTCTTGCGGATGCTGCTCTTGAGCAGGGTGAGCGTGCAGTTGACGCCGGCGTACGGGCCGGTCACGCACGGGACCGTGACGGCGACGTTCTTGATCCGGCGGAAGTAGTGGCTGGGCCCGTCCAGGTTGAACAACTCCTCGCCGAGCCGGATCGTGCAGCTGCCGGTCGTGCGCAGCTCCAGCAGTGCCTGCGGCGCCACCTGCAGCAGGCTGACGTGCTTGGTGAGCTCGTACTCCCGGCGGTTGAGCTCCAGATAGGCGAGCTCCATCCGCTTAAGGTCGGCGACCAGCCGGTCCCCGGCCAGCAGACCCTCCGTGCCGGCCAGGTAGCCGAACTCCAGGAACGTCAGGCCGGTGTCTCCGAGTTCGTGCTGCAGCGCCCGCTCGGCCTTGCGGGCCACGTCGAACGCCATCCCGAAGCACCGCGCGTACAGCCCTTTGACCTCTCGTTTCAGGTAGGCGTACAGAGCCTTGTTGGTGATCTTGCCGGTCTTGTTCGTACCGTCGGCGTTGAGGAACTGCTCGATCTGCGCGGCCTGGGTGATCTGCTCGCGGTGGTTGCGCAGCTCCAGGTCAGCTGCGGCCTCGCGGATCTCCGCGGCCCGGATCTGTTTGAAGATCTGGCCGATCTCCCCCGCAGCCAGGTTGCTCTGGAACGCCCATTCGCGCTCGCGGCGGGCGAACCCGTCGATCCGCGCGGCCCGCCGTGCCTCGAAGTTGAGCCGCTCGGCGATGGCCCGCGCCGCGGACGCCACGGCGCCAGCCGCGTTGCCGACGTTGCTGCCGCCGTAGTTGACCGTCGTGCCGAGGCCCCACGGCTGGACGTGGACCGAGAACGACGGGACCGCGTGCCCGATGGAGCTGACGATGTTGGCGACGTTGGCGACGTCGGACGCGAGCTGGCCGCCCTCCAGGAACAGGCTCTCCCGCACCTCGTGCGAGCTCATCAGTTTGCCGCCGTTGAGGAAACCGGCGACGGCGGCGAACGCGTCGGTGGCGATGTCGACGTCGATGTTACGGGGCGCGACGTCGCCCTCCTCGGCCTTGAGGCTCATGTCGGTCAGGCCCGTGCGGTCCAGGGGAACCAGCTCGGGCACGGCCGCCCCGATCTGCTCGAGCGTCTTGCCGAGCTGCCGTTCGTAGTAGACGTAGCGCTGCATGGCGTTCAGCAGCGACTTCTGCAGGCCTTCCTTGGCCTTGACCGCCTCCTGGAGCTGGGTGTATTTCACCTGCTCGACCAATTTGAGGATCGCCGACTCGTGCTTGGCCCGCAGCAGCGCGAGCGCCTCCGCGTCCTCCTTCTCCATGCTGGAGAGCAGGTTCGTGGCCAGGCTCTTGACCTCCTGGGCGAGCTCGGTGGCCTTCAGCAGCAGCAGCGGGAAGCGTACGAGCGGCAGGGGTTGATTGAGCCCGTTGACGATGGCCGCGACGTCGACGCCGGACGCGGCCGCACGGGCCAGCAGGGCGGGGTCGATGGGTGGTTCGAAGAGGGCCAGCTGCCGGAACACCCCTTGCAGGTTGAGGCTGTTGTGGATCTTGAAGAGCCGGTCCGCGACCGTGCCCCAGTAGCCCAGCAACTTGTCGTTGCGCGGCACGCCGAAGTACAGGGCCTTGCCGAGGCTGCGCACCGCTGCGGTCTGCGGACTGGGCGCGGCGTCCGCGGCGGGCAGCGGCATCAGGTCGAACGGCGCGTCGGCCTCGACGTCGCGCAGCACCGAGCCGAACTTCCGCAGGTCCTTGCGCAGGTTGGCGTAGGACTGGGGTTTCATCGTGCCCTTCGCCGGAACGGCCTGCGGCCGGGGCCCGAGGATGCCGGCCGCCAGCATGTAGAGCATCAGCGCCTCGTCGATCGCCTCGCCGGTGTCCTGCGCGAACAGCGAGTCACCCCAGGCGATCAGATTGTCCAGGTACGCCATGACCGTCTTGTACATGTACGCCTGCTGCCGGTACCGCGCGATGACGTGCGGTCGGAACGGCGCTCGCTGCCAGGCGTCGATGCTGGACACGGTCTCCGCCCGCAGTGCGGGGTCGGCCTCGGTCGCGAGGTTGACCAGGATCTCCTCCACCTGCTTGACGTCGGTGGTGCGGAATGGGCGCACCTTCCAGAAGCGTTCCGGTTCCGGACCGTCGCTGCTGTCGGTGGGGTCGAAGATGAAGTGGAACCAGTGCTGCGCATCGGCGAAGCGCTGGTTCTTGCTCAGGTGCACGGCCATCATCAGCGGCGCGTGGAAGAACAGCTCCCAGTTGTACGCCGAGTAGGCGCCACCGCTGGTGAAGTCGAGGTCGCGGACCGGCCGGGGCCGCTGCACCGCGGCGGTGGGGCCGTAGCGATCCATCGCGGCCGCGTAGAGGACCGGGCGCGGCCGGCTCTTGACAATCGTCGCCGGGGTGTTCGCCGCGATCGGGAACTCGGTGCGGGCAGCCATCCGCACCTGCGTTCCGGCGGGCAGCGTCGCCGCGGCGCCGTTAAACAGGGTCACCGCGGTCTCGGCCCGGAGCGTCACCACGGTGTCGGCCCTCAGGAACGCGGGCTGGGCGTCGAGCGTGACGGCGGTGCCGGGCGGCGGCGTGTTCGTCATCGCCCCGGTCAGCGTCGCGTTGAGGCCCTCCGGAGCGATGGCCGCCGCTGCGCCGGCGGCGTGCAGACTGCTCGCCGCGGCCAGCTGCACCGAGCTGCCGTCGGGCAGCCGGGCCTGGGTGGTGGCCCGCAGCAGCAGTGCGGCGAGCGCCGGGACCGTGACCTGCCCGCCGGCGGCGAGGGCGACCTCGACGCTCTCCGGCAAGGATGCGCCGTCCGGTGCGAACTCGGTGTCCGCCGACTGGAGCACGGCCAGACCGAACTGGCGCAGCCGGTCCTCCAGCACGCTGACGTATTCGTGGTGGTGGGTGGAGAACCGGTAGGAGACGTCGCGCTCCTGCACCACGAAGTGCTTTGTCTCCCGGGTCTCCGTGTAGCGCTGCAGGTGGAAGTACAGCTCGCTGTCGAGGACGCCGTGCGTGGCGGTCCCTTTGGCGGTGCCGAGGTTCATCGTGTCTTCCCTTCGACCGAGAAGGAGCCGACGTTTTCGCGCAGGGCGGCGTTGAGACCGGCGCCGCCGACGATGTTCATGCCCTTGGTGAGCGGGGTGAGGTCCTGCTGTTTCTCCCGGGCGCCGCCGAGCAGGACCACGGCGGTGTCGGCCGCGAGGCCGCTGCCGGGGTGGACGCTCACCTTGGCGGCGCCCTTCTCGGTCGCCGCGGGCAGCTCGGTGAGCGGGATGGTCGTGACCGGCGCCAGACCCTGCTTGCCGATGATCTGGCCCTGGTAGAACAGCCCGGTTCCAGGGTTGGACAGCCAGTCGACGACGTTCTTCGGCTGGATGCGCGAGTCGGTGTACGGGAACTTCGTCACCGGCCCGATCGGGTCGGGTTTGGTCTTCGGGTAGAGCGGCTTGACGTACTTCTCCCAGAACTGGGCGTCCGTGTGCCAGGGCGGATCCTCCAGCTCGTCCATGGGCGTCCGGGTGACCCACTCTTCCCACAGCTCGACGGTGCGCTCCACCACCTCCGGCTCGATGAAGAGCACCTGGTGCGCGTCCTGGAAGAAGACCGGCTTGATCAGCGATTCGATCTCGCCGACGGTCGCCTCGAGGGCCTTGCGCACCTTGTCCTTCTCCTGCTGGGCGCCGGCGATCGCGTCGGCCGGCACGCCGAGCGTGATGCGGTTGTTGACCGGCAGCACGGTGTACGAGCCGGGGGTCTCCAGGACGGTCACGGCGGACGGCCGGACGTCCGCGCCGGGCTGGCCCGGCCCGGTGATGATGCGGGGCCGGAACGACACCGTCAGCTTGCCGGCCGCGCCCACGTAGGCGGTGGGCCGATGCCCGGCGTCGCCGGTCTCGATGCTCCAGGGCACCGGCGGGGCGGCGTGCGTTCCCCGGCCGATCGGCACACTGTTCCGACCGGCCAGGTAGAAGGCCTTGTTGATGGGTCCGCCGAGGTTGATGTAGACGCCGGCGTCCGCCAGGTTCGCCGGGTTTTCCGCCCCGATTTCCGGCGGGTCTACGACGGTGACGTGCACGAACACGCTCTGCGGGTCGAACGCGTCCAGGCCCTCGACCCGCACCCGCAGCGGCGTGGGCGGCTGGTAGCCACCGGACTCGTGGGTCTGCCACGTGCCGCCGACGTATTCGCTCCAGTGCAGCTGGGCCTCGACGTCGCGCTTGAGCGTCGGCAGCGCGGTCAGGTTGTCGGCGTTCGAGGGCCCCCCGGACGGCTTGCCGCTCTGCAGGAAGGTCACCCAGAACAGGAAGAGCCGGTCGCGCCAGACCACCGGCGCGAGGTGGTCGCCCTCGATCTCCGCGCTCACGGGTTCCCACGCCGTCCACATCTGGTTGGCGTACCGGCGGTGGAAGTATTTGTGCGGGGTGCTGTGGCTGCGCCCGAACACGTGCAGGGTGTTCTTGGCGAAATCGGGCTTGTTCTCCAGGTGCATCGCCACGATGTCGAGCTTGGCGAGGGCGGCGAGCTTGCCGAGGTACGCGGCGAACGCGTCCTCGGCCACGTCGGCGGAGACGTCGTTCTCCATCAGGGCGGACTCGAGCTCGGTGAACAGGTGGGTCTTGTCGTCCCGGAACTCGGGCTCCAGCCAGTTCTCGGGGAACAGGAAGATCTTCCGGTTCGCCTCCCAGACGCGGTACCGCTTCATCCAGTCCCAGTGGTCGGCGTCGAGGACGGCCGACGGATGCACCTCGCCTTCCAGGCTGAGCAGGCACCGCTGGACGAACAGCTGCACCGAGCTGATGGCCAGCCGGATGCGGGAGGTCTGGACGACCGGCTCCATGCCGGGGTCGATCAGGAAGTACTCGTAGAGCTGCCCGGCGCGGGCCAGGTTCCGCCGATGCATGATCACGGCGACCAGGGCGTCCCGCTGGCGGCGGCGCAGCCGGTCGAAGATCGGCTGCGCGACCCGCTGCCACGTCTCCGGGTCGAAGCGGGCCCGCACGCTTTCCTTGATCTGGCGGGCGATGGCGAACCGCGTGTCGTTGTCCGCGACCGGGTCCACGATCGCGGTCCACGCGCGGATCGACGCCGCCGTGGCGCCGAGCCGTTCAACCAGCTCGAGCGCCTCCCACAGGCGCAGGACCGGCCGGTCGTCGGCGAAGTCCCGGTCGGCCGCGGCGAACAGGCTCTCGGCCGTATCGCGCACGACGGCGGCCGGGCGCCGGGTCACCGTGCCGATCCGGTCGTACACCTTGGCCAGGCTGTCGGCGGCGCCGGTTCCGTTGTCCTCGAACACGTCGATCAGCGCGTCGGTGCCGCCGGCGAGCCCGCGTTTCAGCTCGGCGTACTCGGCGAGCCGCAGGAACCAGACGAAGGCGCCGGTGTCCTCGGTGCGCGCGGTTGGCAGCGTGCTGAGGTTCAGACCGCCCCAGTTCGCCGGGGCGCCGGCGAGGTAGGTGATCTCCCGCTGGGTCAGGCCGAGCCGGGCGAGAAGTTCCAGGGCCGCGCGCAGCCGGATGAGGGCGGCCTCGGCCGTGTCGATCCCGTCGGCCGGATACAGCGCCAGTTGCGAGAGGGGGCCGCGCGGTGTGGTCTCGCCCTGCACGGTGAGCCGTCCGGCGCCGGCGTTCAACCGGTCGAGCTCGAAGCCGAACCGGTAGGGCGCCGCCGTCTGCAGGGTGACGTACTCGTCCGGCCCGATCCCGAACTCGGCGTTGTCGGCGGCCGCCGTCTTGTCGAGGAACAGCGGATCCGGCAGGTGCGGGAAGGTCAGCCGTGCCTGGGCGCCGGTCTTGGCCAGATTGATGAAGAACCGGTGCGGCCCGGCGGCCCGGACGGCGAGGTAGCCGCGGAATCGGGCGCTGTTCGCGGCCGGATGCGCCGCGGTGTCGGCGTCCGGCTGCCGCGGCGGCGTGTCCAGCCGCGAGCCGCTGCCGTCCGCCGAGGCGTAGAAGTCGGCCTCGATGCCGTCGGCCGCCGCCGCGGTGAACGCGTCGATCAGCGGCTTCCCAGCGCCGCCGATGTCCAGCGACAGCAGGTCGCGATCGGTGATCAGACGCTCCACCAGGGCCGGGTCGGCGCCGGTGTCGGCGGCGAGGGTCTGCACGGCGAGCCGGCGGATCAGCCGGCTGCGCAGCACCGGCAGGAACGCGCCGGCCAGTTTGGTGCGACGGGTCAGCAGCGTGGCCCGGTTCTCCTCGAGGATGGTCTCGTTCTGGGCCCGTTTGGCCTCCACCTGTGCGGGTGTGTCGCCGGGGTCCACCTGCACCAGCGGCTTCAGCGGCGCGAACAGGGCCGGGTAGTCACCGGCGTCCAGGAATCCCGCGTCCCCGGCCTCCCGCAACTGCCCCTTCTTGAGCACGTCGTCGAAGAACGCCCTGGTCGACGGCGCGGCCGCGTCGTCCTCGCCGCGCACCATGCGCAGCACGGTGTCGGCGTGCACCGGCGACAGCAGCAGGCCGAGTTTCTGGTGCAGGAACTCCTCGGTGAGCTCCTGCGGGTGGGTGGGCGTCGCATGCTCGGCGCGGATCGCGCGGATGCCGTTCGCCAGCGTGGTGAGCAGGGTGAGCGCGGCCGTGCGATCCGGCCGGCGCGGGCCGGCCTCGTCGAAGCGGCGGCGCAGCAGGTAGTCCAGGTCGGCTACGGTGAGCCCGCTGTCGCGCACCCGCTCGGCGATCCGGACGAAGGCCAGTGTCTCGGCGTACGGATAGTCCTTCGCCAGGTCGGTCAGCGGCGCGGCGTCGAGCGGCCGGAACGGGTCGCGGCCGGAGAGCGTCTTGAGCGTGATGAGGTCGCCGACCGGCAGCCGCAGCGCCTTGGCCAGCAGGCCGTAGCGGTGCAGCACGGACAGGTTGGCGATGGTGAGCTTGGCCGTGTCGATCGAGCCGCCGGCGTCCTTGAGGATCGCGGCCGCCTCGGCGGAGGTCAGCCCGAGCGCGGACCGGATGGCCGGCAGGTGCCCCGTGACGAGCACGAACTCCGGCGGTTTGCCCTGACCCTGCTGGGCGACCCAGGCCGGCGCGAGGTAGTCGCCGTGGGGGTGGTCGAAGATCGGGTCGGTCTTGAGGACGCTGCGGGTGAGGAACAGCTTGGCGTACAGCGGGTTCTCGCCGGTGGTCGGGATGTGCGACCACAGGGTGAGCAGCCGGGTGCGGCTGGGCCGGGCGACGTCGAGCTTCTCGTCGAGGCTCTTCAGGTGCGCCAGATAGAGCAGCGCCGTCTCGAGCGGTTTCTTGTCGTAGTGGCCGGCGGTGTACGGCGCGTCCTTCGGGACGAAGACGGCCAGCGTGCGGTCGGTCTCGTCGAGCTCCCCGCCCAGTTTCCGCCACAGCCGGACGAACATGTTGAGCCGCAGGAACACGTCCGGGCCGGCCGGGCTGCCGTCGGCGTACCGCAGGATCGTGCGGTCGAAGTTGCAGCCGGTGTCCGGGTCGGCCAGCACCAGGGCGCCGTCGAGGGGGAGGGCGGACAGGTCCGCCAGCACGTCGGCGAGCGGTCGGCCGTACCGGTCCGCGTACGCCCGCACCCGGTCGGCGAAGCCGCCCAGGTCGGTCAGCAGGTTCCACTGCTCGTCGGTCAGCGCCTTGATCCGAGCCTGCTGTTCCGGCGTCGGGCGGGGGCCGAGCAGGTCCTGGTTGTCGCTGAGGAACTGCTGGTTCGCCGGCGTGAGGAAGGTCTTTAGCTCGGCGATGCTCGCGGGCAGCCGGTAGAGCACGGCCAGCTTGGCCAGCGCCGGGTTCACGAAGCTGGTCTTGATCAGCTGCGCCAGTTCCTGGTAGCTGACGCCGAGGCGGCGGGCCAGCGCGCCCGCCGAGCCGAGCTCGCCGGTGGCCTGGGCGGCGGTGTCGTACCCGTAGAGCGTCCACCAGGCGGCCAGCGGGTCGGGGTTGGCGATGACGGCGCGCTCGGCCGGGGACAGTCCCAGCGACTCGACGAAGATCGTCGCCCAGCCGGCGAACTGGTCGGACGTGCGGAAGGTCGCGAGCAGGCGGTGCAGTGGCGTCCCGGTGTAGTCGCCGAACTCGCGCACCGTGGAAAGCCACAGGTCGAACGGCAGGGTGAGCGGGTAACGCGCGGCCAGCAGCTTGCGGTACGCCTCGGCGATGACGTTCTGCGGCTCGGCGAGCAGTTCGGCGCTGGTCGCGTCGCCGGTGTCCCGCATCGCGTCCTTGGTGAGGCCGCCGGTGGCCACGTAGAACTCGAGGATCTCGTTGACCAGGTCGACGTACGGCAGCGCCACGTTGGTGTTCTCGCACGTCAGCGGGATGTGTGGCAGGTCCGGCCGCCGTCTGGTCAGGGCCTCGTAGGGATCGAGGAAACCCATGTCGGCGTAGGTCTTGCCGTTGCGCAGCTTCCAGCCGCTGAGGAAGGCGGCCCTGGCCTGCGGCTCCGCCTCGACGAACTGCAGCAGGTCGACCAGGTACGCGGCCGGGCTGAGCACCGAGCGGCAGTGCGAGCACTCGCAGAAGTCCGTCGTCCCGAACAGCTGCTCCATGGTCGGGTAGCCCTTGAGCGCATCGCCGAGCCCCTGGCGGTCCGCGTCGCGGCGCTGCGGGGTCCCGGTGAGGGCCGGGACGGCGAGATCGGTGTCGAGCCGGCGGGCCGCGCCGAAGATGGTGTAGGTCATGCTGCTGACCTGCTGGGCCTTGCGCCACAGCAGCTCCTTCTCGACCGGCCTGGGCAGCTTGCCGTACTTCGTGAAGTATGCATGGTCGAACTCCCGGTAGAACTCGTGCTGCGGCATCGCGGTGACGTCGAACGCCGAGGTGAGCCCGAGGTCGATCAGGACGGCCATGGCCTCGTTTGTCGGGGTGATCTGGTAGACCCGGTGGAGGGTCTTGACCCCCTCCTTCGCCCGGTCGAGGTCGGCGGCCGGCATGCCCTCGGGCACCGTCATCCCGTCGGCGAGGAACTTCTCCATCGGGGTGTGCCCGATCCGGAAACCCTGCGGGGTGGCCGCCTGCAGGAGCTTCACGGTGGCGTCCTTCGCGCCGTTCAGTGCGATCTTGCCGGTCTGCACCATGTGGGTGACGACCTCGGTGGGATAGCTCACCCGGATCTTGCGGGCCATGTCCTCCGCGTACGCCTGCAGACGCTGCGGGGTCTTGCCCGAGTAGGCGGCGGGTATCAGGGCGGCGAGCTCGGCCTCGTTCGCCGCGAGCCCGCTCACCTCGGTCTTCCAGGTCTCCGCCTCGTAGAAGCCCGACGTCGCCAGCTCGGCGGGGCTCTTCAGCTCGGCCGGCGTGCCGGCGGCCAGTGACGCACCGGCCAGCTTGGTCATCAGGTGGCTGGTCACCGTGCCGCTGTTGCCGGCCAGGAACGCCAGCTTCCCCTGCCACTGCAGCTTGCCGATGACGGGCTCCGGAATCTTCGCGTCGCGGGCGGCCTGCCACAGGCCCGCGGGGGCGCCGCGGTGTTTGAGGTAGATGCCGGCGAACGAGCCGGCCGCGTCGCCGATGCCGGCGCTGTCCAGCAGCTCGGCGTAGGTGGTCCGGGACCCGGGCGCCGGCACGGACAGCCGCACCTCGGTTGCGAACTCGGTGAACGCGGTCTTGAAGGCGGCGATCTGATCGGGTGTCATCGCCACGATGCCGGCGGCCACCAGGTTCTGCAGCGCGACCCCGACCTCGTCGGGATCCACCTGGGCCAGCATCTGCTTGTCGTACGGAAGGCCGGCCCGGAACAGGCCGTAGAGCGCCTCGGCGCCCAGCTCGGCCTTGGCCGCCTGCGGGTCCTGCTGCAGCTGCTGCGCGGTGGCGGCCAGCGCGATCGGCCGGGCGTCCCAGCCGGTCGCGGCGTTCAGCGCGGTGAGGTCGCGGCGCCCGGCGTCCTCCTTGGCGCCGGCCAGTTCCTGCATGGTGCCAATCAGCGGGGTCAGGGCGGCGGTCAGGCGCTGGTACTCGGCCGTGGCCGGCTGGACGTCCGCGGGCGCCACGAGGTCGGCGGAGAGCGCGTTCGTCCCGGCCGGCATGGTGAGCGGCTTGGACAGCGGCACCTCGGCGGCGTTCTCAGCCAGGGCCCGCACCTCCAGCGCCACCGTCTGGTCCGCGCCGTCGAACCCCAGCGCGTACTGGCCGTCCGAGGCGGTGGTGGCGTCGGCGAGAAGCGCGGACTGGCCGCCGAAGTCCAGCCGGTAGAGCCGCAGGGCGAGGGCGCCGGCCGGGGCGCCGTGGTCCAGGATGACCTGCCCCTGAACGGCACGGCGTACCGCGGACTGCGCCGGCCAGCGTGCCGCGAGGTCGACCCGGGTCAGCAGCTGCTCCAGCGGCCGCCGCTTCGATCGGGCCACGATCACGCCCTGGTCGTCCTCGGCCTCCACCACGAGGACCACGCCGGGGACGGCCGTCAGCTCGGGGAACTGGACCGTGTACCGGCCGGCCGCGTCCGTCAGGTCGGCGCCGAGCCGCACGGCGTCGTCGTTGTCGGCGTGGTAGGCCGAGATCCGCAAGCCCCGGGCGGACCGGTCGGCCGGGACGGTCACCCGTCCCGCGACGACGTACTTGCGCGGCAGGGCGGGCTCGTCGGGGAACGCGCCGAGCTCGCCGAGCACGGTGTTCATCGCCTCGGCGGTCGGCCGGCGCACCTCGCCGGTGGTGTCGAGTCCGGCACGCTTCTGGAACAGACGCACCAGTTGGGTGGTGACGTCGCTGTACTTGCCGGACTGCCGTTCCACCCCGAGGCGCTCGAGGAACGAGGACGTCTCCTGATCCGACAGGCCGAACCAGCGGCGCTCCAGCATCAGCCGCAGCCCGTCCTGCAGGTTCACGACGTCCGCACCGGTCGTGCCCGGCAGAAGATCGAAGGCGATCGGGTTCATCTTTCCCCACCTCATCTGAACGGGGACAGCCGCAACAGATCGTCGGGCTTGGGCAACGTCTTGGGGTCGTACTTGAAAGTGCCGGTCTTCGTGTCGAAGCTTCCGCCCGGAACGATGATCTCCCGGAAGTCCTTGAGCCGGATCGGGCTGGGTTCGGTGCCGTAGACCGTGTCCGGGGTGGTGAGGATGAACGGGTTGCCTTTCCCGGTCTTGCCGTACCGTTCCATCCCGAGGTCGTACCAGTCCTCGCCGCCCGTCCGGCTGTGCGGCCGGTCCGGGGTGGATCGCAGCATGCCGGGATTCCGGCCGGTGATCTCCTCGCCGGCGGCGTTGCCCGCCATGACGGCCCGCTTGACGACCTGCTCGTACACCCGGTCGATGAGCTTGCCGGACAGGTAGGGCTTGGCCAGGTCGACGGCCGGATGGGCTTCCTTCGGCAGGAAGTCCTTGATGTATTTCCGGGTGCTGTAGTCACTGAGCCAGCGATCGCCCTGTATGCCGTAGAGATAACGCTGGGCGTCGCGGAGAATGAGGCTTTCCGAGCTTCCGATCTTCGGATCGCTCTGTCGCAGGTCCTTGGTGAGGAACCAGAGGGCTTCCTCCAATTTCTTCGCGTCTTTGGGCCCGTAGCTGCCGCCCGGCTTGAATCCCTTGCTCATCAGCGCGTAGTTGACCGCGTAGGCGACCCAGAAGTTGTGCTCTGGATCGTCCGGGTCCTCCGGGAAGAGTCGCTGCCACTCGCGGGTGGGATCCGGCTCGCGGGCGACCGCCGCGAGGATCTCCTTCCGCGCCTTGGCAAGATCGGTCGGAATCGGCGACCGTCCGGCGGTGGGCGGGGGCTTCGCCTCCTCCTTGCCCGATCGTTTGTTGTGCTCGTCGCCCTTCTTGGGCTTCTCCCCGGAGAGGTCGACGAACTTGCACGGGTTACGGGCGGCGTACACGTACTGATTCAGTCCGCCCGCCGCGCCGATCGGATCACAGGCGACCCAGCAGCCGAGCCACGGCGCGTAGTACCTGGCGTCGTGATAGGACAGCCCGCTCTCCTCGTCGCGTTCCTTGCCGGTGTAGCGGTAGCGCTTCGCCGTGATCTTGACGTCGGTGCGGAGCATCTGCACCGTGGTGCTGCCGTACGGCGCGTACTCCTCGTACGTCAGCACCCGGGCCTGCTCGTCCACCTCGACCGCCGCCGAGCCGAGGTGGTTGCCCAGCTGGTAGCGGATCACCTGCTGCGGGGTGCCGTCGTCGACGTCGTTGCGGGTCTCCACGAGGGCGATCCGCTGTTTGTCGTCCAGCACGTGCAGCGTCTCCCGGACGAGTCCGGTGCGGCTTCGGTAGATCTCCACGCTGCCCAGGTAGATCCGGTCCTCCTTGACCGCGCCGGCGGCGGTCTCGGTGACCTTGCGCGCCCGCCGGCCGCCGGCGTCGTACACGTAGTAGGTCCGCTCGCCGGCATGCTCGACGCCGTCGGTGTCCGCCGCGTCGATCGCCTGCCGGCGGGTCATGCCGAGCTGGTCGTGGAAGTTCCACACCATCTCCGGCAGGTGGGCCATCCGTAGCAGGTTGCCGTGTGCGTCGTAGCCGTCGCCGCCCACGCTGAACACCTCGGTGCCGCCGGCCACCGTCGTCGACGTCAGCCGGTTGCTGCGCCGCGGAGTGCCCTGCTCGTCCCGGTCGTCGAGTTGCGTCGGCTCGTCGTACACGTAGTAACGCGCCCAGTTGATCGCGCCCGGGCAGGCCTGGCGGTGCTTCATCGACCGCAGGTTGCCGGCGGCGTCGTACTCGTACGTCTCGCAGTAGCGGCCCATCGCGTCGCCGTCGGCGGGATGCGGCAGGTTGGTCCGGGAGCGGTCGTTGTACGAGTGCGGGAAGCCGGTGCCGCCCGCCTGGCCCACGTGCTCCCGGCCGAGCGCCTGTACGAGCCGGTAGACCGGGTCGTAGGTGTAGTCGTTCGACGCGTCGACCAGCCGGTTGCGGTAGAAGACCCGCTGCTGGGCGTCGTCGCGGATGCGGGTGATGTTGCCGGCTGGGTCGTACGTGTAATGCACGTTCTGCAGCCCGCATGGCGTGCCCGCCGGTGGGGTCTCCGGCGCGGCCGTCCGCGGCGGGGGCGGCTCCCCGCCGCAGTCCTCGGTGGAGCGCGCGTCGCGGCGGGTGTAGAGGTGAATGAGGCGGAACGTGTCCGGGTCGTACGCGTACGTCGTGGTGACGCCGTTGCGGTAGGCGATGCGGGTCCGGCGGCCCTTCGGGTCGTAGTCGATGTTCGCGACGCCGACGTCCGACGGCGGCTCCGCGGCCGGGTCGAGCAGGCCGGCCGGGTCGCTCGCGCGGCCGGTCCAGACGTGCAGGGCGTCCAGCAGGCCCGCCTCGTTGTAGACCGGCTGCACCACGTCGCGTGTCGCCGCCGGGTCGTCGCGGTGCGGGGCGAGCGCCTGGATCGGCCGGTTCAGCGCGTCGTACCGGGTGCCGGTCACGTACCGCTCGCCGGGCGGCTGAGCCTGCGCCCAGTCGACAGTCGTCGCGTACGCCGGGATGATCTCGCGCATCTGGCGGGCCACGTTGCCCTTCAGGTCGTACCGGAAGGTCACCGCGCCGGCCTGGTCGTACTGGCGGAACGTCCGCCCGCGCAGGTTGTCCGCCGCGCCGCCGGTCACCGATTCGCCGTACTCCACCCGCTCGAACATCGTGGCCTGGACGAACCGGGCCCGCGGCCGGCGCAGCGCGTCGTACTCGGTGCGGAAGGCGTGGCCGCGGCTGTCCCAGGCGCGCACCGGCCGGCCGGTGACATCCGCCAGGGTCCACCGCTCGCCGGATTCCATACTCGACTCACGGGTGCGGTTACCCAGCATGTCGTAGTCGAACTCGACGACCGTGCGCCCGTTCGCATCGATCACCGCCCGCTGGTTGTTCTCGATGTCGAGCACCACGCGGGTGTCCAAGTGGATCGGGTCGCCGCCGGCGGTGAAGCCGTTGTGCGCGCGGGTCAGGAACGTCCGGCCCAGCGTGTCGAGGTACACCGTGGCGGGCGTGCCCGCATGGGCGACCGCCTTCGTGGCCGCGTCGGCCTCGTCCGAGCTCACCCCGGGGCCCTGCCGCTGGGCCAGCCAGGTGCTCCAGCCCGGCCCCCGCTCGGCGAAGTGGCGCTCGACGAACCCGGCGATGTCCGGGTCGGTGCGGGGGTCGCCGGTGACGGTGTCGTTGACGTCGTAGCTCCGCTGCCGCCAGGCGTCGAAAACCACCTTCTCGTACGTGTCGTCGGGGTGCACCACCGCGATGACCCGCTCGACGGGGTCGTAGAAGAGGGTCTTGGCCACGCCGGCGCGGGCGACGAAGTCGCATCGGTGCGTGCCGGAGAAGAACGGCTCGTACTGGCGGACCGGCTTGCCCTTGTTGTTGAACTCGGTCCGGCCGCTGCCCACCCATCGGCCCGACTCCGCCTGGGCCTTCTTCTGGATCTCCCGTTCGAAGCCGTCCGAGTAGGAGAACGTGTGCCGCAGCTTCGTTCGCGTGCCGGCCGGCAGGTCGGCGCCGTGCGTCTCCCGGGCCAGCGTGTAGACGCAGGCCGCCTGCGGTTGCGGGTCGTCGCGGGTGCGCTGGTAGGCGAACAGGTCGTAGACCATCCGGGTGGTCGCCTCGCCGAGCAGGTCGTGCGGCGAGGCGAACGGATCGTCGAACGCGTCGCGCACCTGCGCCGCGGTCAGATCGGCGGAGAACCCGGTGAGCCGGTCGGCCTCCGGCGCCACGGCGGACGCCTTGCCCAGGATGGCGGTCGCGACCACCAGGCCGAGCGCGTCGAACGCCACGGCCGCCCGGTTGCCGTTCGCGTCGGTCAGCCGGCCCGGCGCCAGCGTGCGGTAGTCCGGCTCCATCGTGACCTGGTTGTTCAGCGGGTCGGTGGTCGCCAGCAGCTGCAGGTCGTGGTCGTCGTAGGTCACGGTCGTCTCGGTCGGCGTCCCGGCCGTGTGGAACGCCGTGCGGTACCGGCGGGGCAGGAAGAAGTGGCGCAGCGCGTGGTCGAGCTCCTGCGCCGCCGGGCCGTAGAAGATGCGGCCGGTCGGAAGCCACCAGACGCCGTCCCCGTCGAGATCGACGTAGCCGCCGCGGTCCGCCGCGGTGTCACCGGCCGCGGCCGCGTCGACCGGGAGCACGGCGGCGGGGTCGGCGAGCCGGTCCCCGTACGTGCGCCGGAGCAGTCCCGGCGTGAACGCCTGCCGGTACGCCTCGAACGGCAGCGCGCGGGTGTGCATCACCCCCCAGTCGCAGGGGCCGGCGAGGTCGTTCCGGCGGTAGCGGGTGCGATCCCGCTCGATGAGCCGCTTCTCGACCCGGCCCGGCGTAACGGCCTCGTCGTAGCCGAGCGGGTGCGCCTCGTTGACGGCCCCCGCCACCTGCGCGGGCGTGAACCGCGGCCAGCCGGCGGCCAGGGCCAGGCCGGTGAGCTCGTAGGTGCGCACCTCGAACGGCGCGGGCGTGCGATGGTCGTCGGGCGTCTGCGCGGGCACGACGAACCCGTTGGTGTGCGCGGTGTCGGTGCAGGTGGCGAGCAGCCGTTCCTGGTCGGCCCGCAGCCCCGGCGTCAGCTCGGCCTCGGCGCCGCCGCGGCCGTAGCCGATCGTGGCCGCCCGGGTGACCTGCCCGAAGTTGTTGACCGCGAGGGTGAGCGTGTGGGTCACCCGCGGGTCGGCTGGCTCCCGCTCGTAGTGGTAGCTGATCGCCTCGACCGGATGGGTGAGGAACACCGCGTGCCGGTTGCCGGCCGGTGGTTGCAGGCGCCGGACGGTGAAGCTGTTCTCGGTGACGAGATAGGGATGCGGCTCCCGCGATGTGCCGTCGAGGGCGTAGACCTCCTGCCGCAGCACCGATCCGCGCAGCGCCCGGCAGGCCTCGCGTTCCTCGTCGAGGCTCAGGCCGGCCGGCAGCGGCGTGTCGTCGAGCAGGCCGGGATCGGGGTAATACTCGGCGGCGTACCGCTCGGCGACCCGCCCGCGTCCGACGTGGACGCCGGTGTGGAACCAGGTGCGGGTCAGCACCGGCGGGACGGAGTCGGCCGCCTGCGTCAGGTCGTACACCTCGGCGTCGTACTGGTCGACCCGGCCGAAACCGCGGAACTCGCGCTCAACGCCGTCGAAGTGGCCGTGGTGGTATTCATAGCGGCTGGTGAAGCGATTCCCGCTCACCCGGTCGACCGTCTCGACCCGGTCGACCACGTGCACCGGGAACGGCAGACGGGTGATCCACGGCCGTCCCTGCTCCCGGTCTGCGAGGTAGAACTGGTTCGAGGAGGCGTAGTGCACCTCGGTTTCCGCGCCGAGCCCGTTGCGGGCCTCGACGAGCAGGTGCGGCTTGCCCGCCGCCATCAGGTCGAGGTAGCGCAGCGGCGCGCCGGCGTCGCCGGGAAGCGACGAGGACCACACCAAGCAGGTGGTCCCGGTGCCGAGGAGATCGACCGTGGACACCGCGGAGGTGTTGTCGGCCAGGGGGAACTGGGTGATCGGCACGGCGTCGGTCCACCGGTTGCCGGACTGGTTGAGATAGACCCTGGTGGTGTCCCGCCCGAGGTAGATCAGGTCGGTGACGCCGCTGCCGTCCACATCCGCCAGCCGGATCCGCGACGGCGCGAACTGCTCGTCGTGATCGAAGAAGGGCGCGTTGGCCATCTCCACCCGCGGCCCGAAGCGGCCGTAGCCCAGGTTGGGCCAGTAGCACACCGCGCCGTTGGTGATGTGCACCAGGTCGGCGAGGCCGTCCCCGGAGAAGTCCGCCAGCTGCACCGTCTCGGTGCTGTCCGCGAAGATCACGCGGGGCCCGTCGTCCTGGTCGAACGGCTGGACCGTGCGCCGGGCCGGCCCGAACCCGTCCTCGCCGAGCGACGGATGCCAGGTGAACGCGTCGGGGTCGGCGACCAGCACGTCGGCGCGCCCGTCGCCGTTGAGGTCGGTGAAGCGCAGGTTCGGGTCATCCCACCCGAGATTCGGCAGCGAGCCGAAGCCGCGGTGCGGGGCCCAGTGGCCGTCGTCGGTCCGCTCGTGGAAGCCCGGGACCGGACCGGCGAACTCGACCAGGTCCAGCGCACCGTCGCCGGCCAGGTCCAGCAGTTGCCGATGCCCGCCCAGCCCGCCCGCGGGGCGCTCGGCGACCAGTTGCAGCGCACCCAGCCGGCCGCCGCCCTCGTTGCGCTTGTACCACCAGACGCCGCCCTGTTCGGTGAGCACGCCGGAGATGCCCTCGGCGTCCAGGTCGATCCACTGGTAGCCGGCGCCGAGACCGGCCGGCAGGTTGGCGGCGCTCGCCGGGTCCAGCACGCGGATCTCCCGGTCGATCACCGGCTTGCTGTAGCGGAAGCTCACCGCGGGCAGCGACTGCCGGAGGTAGCGCAGATAGCGTTCCTCATGCGGGCCGGGGGTGACCTCCGGACCGGACCGCCGGTATCCGTGCTGCGTCACGGACATCAGGAACGACGCGAACCTGGTGCTGCCCTCGTGCGCCAGTTCCTGCTCGGCCGGGACGCCGGCGGCGGCGATGTCGGCGTACTCCACGTCGAGGGCGCGCACCAGGTACGGTTCGGCGCCGAGCTCCGGGATGCGATGGAACATCAGGACGCGCTGGCAGCGGCGATGTGTTCGCATCTCGAAGCCGGCACGGTAGGCCGAGAAAGGGTCCGGCCGCACGGCCCATGCGCCCTCGCTCACCAGCGAGGCGCGGGCGAACCGGTGCTGCTCGTCCACCGGGGTCTGCGAATCGGCCGGCAGGTCCGCGTAGTGGCCCTCGCCGTAGTCGAAGATCAGCTCGAACAGCCAGTCCCGGCCGGGGTCGGCGGGCGGCTCGGGGTGCAGCCACGACACGACGTTGCCATAGCGGATCGATTTGATGTAGCGCTGGGTGCGGCCGCGGCGCCGCTCGTACGGCAAAGCCGGGTCGACGCCCCGGCCGTCCTCCGCCTTGTAGTCGTAGCGGATCGCGTTGCCCTTGTCGTCGCGGCTCTCGCAGATCAGCCAGCTGAAGATGTGCGACGCGTCGTCCGGGTCGGCGATGCGCGAGCCGTCGTCCCGGCCGTACCGGGAGGTGACGTTGTCACGGCTGATGGTGCGCCAGAAGACGTCGGTCGCGTCGCCGACCCGCGACCAGCGCTCGATCCGCGCGAACACCCCCTCCACCCGCGGGCGGTACCGCGCGATGCGATAGCCGTCGCGCTCCTCCCGGTCGGGGATCGGCCGGCCGTCCCCGTCGAGCTCCAGCTCGCCGCTCGGCGTCGTGCGGAAGGCGGGAACCAGATCCTCCGCTCCGGACAGCAGGAACACGTCGGACTCGGCGGCGTCGTCGTACTCCGGCATCCCCTTGTCGACTTTGCGGGTGATGGCCGGCAGCCCGAGGTTCCAGCCCAGCCCGAACGGCCCGTTCCCGGCGCCCGAGTCGTAGGTGAGCGCGAGCTGCGGCTGGAAGCCCGATCGTCCCGGGCTGACCCGGATCGGGATGCTGAACGAGCCCGTGCCGGTGACCGGATTGGCGGTGAACTTGTCCCCCATGCCGCGGATCGCACCGCCGCCGGTGGGCAGGGCGACCGCCGGCGGGGTGAACTGCGCCGCGGACGCGGCAGCCGCGCGGCCGGGGCCGGGTGGCTCCGGACGCTGCGTGCGCGCTGGTGCATCGGCCATCGTCGCTCCCTGTCAAAGGGCTGCTCCGCGGTTCGGCGGCGGGCGCCCGACCCAACGGCGACCCTACGTGCGCGCACCGTGCGACAGGACCGGCCGATCAGCGGTATTGACAGTCGGATCAACGACGCCCGGCCCGTTACCTTCGCCCGCTTCCGCAAAGACCCGGGGCCGATGACCCCGGCTATAACGATGGGAAGAGTTCCGGGTCCGACTGAACGACGCGACGCGAGGCCGACAATGAACAGCACGCAGGCTCCATCTCTCGTTCCAAGGGTGAGACGGTGAACTCGGATTCGACGCGGTGGTCGTGGGTGAGTACGAGCGGGCCTTCGCCGGGCGGGACGCCGGGAAGGTGATCGCCCTGCTCGCCTCGTAAGAGGTGGCGGTGTGGTTGCCGGAGATCCGCGGCCCCGTGGATCTCCCCCAGCCTGACCATCGGGCGCTGCTGCTGATGCAGAGTCACGTGTCCGAGCGGGAGGTGCTGCGCAACCGGTTCCGCACCAGCGCGGCGATGACGGCCCAAATCCGGGATCAAGGCCGCACCCTCGGCGGCCGCGCGCCGTACGGGTACCGGCTGGTGCCCGGGTTCCGGGGGCATCAGATCGACCGAAACCCCCGAGCTGATCTCGGTGATCGTCACCTCGGCGGCGTCGGCGAGTTCACCGGAAAGTGTCCGCGCAAACCGGAGCGAGCGCGCCGAGGCGCCGGAGGGGCGACTCATCGGCACCGTCTCGACGTCAGCTTCAGCGACCGCACGGGCTGCAGCCTATCCGGGCTTGCGTACCGCCCGATCGTCACGCGGAATGCGGCTACAACCTCGCCGACGACGAGTCCGACGGACGGCCGCGTTTCGCGCCGCTGATGCTGGACGAGGCGTCAGCAAATCCGACGAGACGTTCGCCGCGCAGGCTCTCGCTGTATTCGAGGAATTCGGCTTCCAGATGATCATCGCGGCGCCGATCCGCATGTCCGGCATCGTCGAGCCCTTCATCGGGCAGGCCGTGCTCGTCGAGAAGCGGATGATGCTGGACGGTGCACATTCCAACGCCGCCTATGCGACGTTCGGCGAGCTCGCCGCCCGCCGCGACACGGAGCTCGAAGGAGTGATCCGTGCGGCGGCCTGACGAGGTCACCGCGCTGCTCCGACGCCGGTTCGAGCAGGACTATCCACGCTGGGCGCGCCGCGGCAGCACCTGGCCGATGCGCGTATCCTTGCGGCCACCCACCAGCGCCCAGCGATCCGCCGACCCGATCGCGTGTCACGAATGGGCAGCCCTGTGGCACGACTACCGAGGGCCAGGCACTATTCAACGCCAGAACCTTAGGTTTCCGACCGGCGTGCATCCGATGCCGCACACCCTGATACTCGACGGACCTGCCCACGTTGCGGCGGCGAGT
>DASXTS010000358.1:0-1914 GCA_036505275.1 Pseudonocardiaceae bacterium | reverse complement strand
CCGCCCAGCCGTACGGCACGGTGATCCTGGTCTTGGTCGGCCTCGGCCTGGTGGCGTACGGCGGGTACTGCTTCGCAGCGGCCCGCTCGCAGCGCTCCTAGCCGGGTGACGCCGGCGCGGTCCAGAACAGGTTCAGAACAGGTTCAGAACGCCGCCTCGTCCAGGTCCATGAGCGCGTTGTCCGCCGACTCGACGATGATCCGATTGGCCGAGAGCAACGGGAGGATGGTCTTGGCGAAGAAGGACGCCGCCGCGATCTTGCCGTGGTAGAACGGCCGGTCCTTGGCCGGCCCCGCGCCGCCGTCCAGGACGGCCAGTGCCACCGTCGCCTGGCGCAGCAGCAGCCAGCCGATGAGCAGGTCACCGACGCTCATCAGCAGCCGCACCGTGTGCTGGCCGACCAGGTAGACGCTGCGCGGATCCTGCCGCGAGGCGACCGCGTACTCGACCAGCCTGCCGACCATCGCCTGCACGTCCGCCAGCCCCTGGGCGAGCAGCGAGCGCTCCTCCTTGAGCCGGCCGTTGCCGGCCTGCGAGTCGATGAACTGCTGGATCTCGCGGGCCACGAAACCGAGCGCGACCCCGCCGTCGCGGACGATCTTTCGGAAGAAGAAGTCCAGCGACTGGATGGCCGTGGTCCCCTCGTACAACGAGTCGATCTTGGCGTCCCTGATGTACTGCTCGATCGGGTAGTCCTGCAGGAAGCCCGAGCCGCCCAAGGTCTGCAGCGACTGGGCGAGCAGCTCGTACGCCCGCTCCGAGCCGACCCCCTTGACGACCGGCAGCAGCAGGTCGTTCACCGCCTCCGCCAGGACGATCGAAGGGCCGCCGGCAGCCACCTCGTCCTGGAACGATGCGGCGTAGAAGTACAACGCGCGCAGCCCCTCCGCATAGCACTTCTGCAGCATGAGCAGCCGCCGCACGTCGGGGTGGGAGGTGATGGCGACCCGCGGCGCGGTCTTCTCCAGCATCCGGGTCAGGTCGGCGCCCTGCACCCGGTCGCGCGCGTAGGCCAGCGCGTTGAGGTAGCCGGTGGACAGCGTGGCGATCGCCTTGGTGCCGACCATCATGCGGGCGTACTCGATCACCTGGAACATCTGCGCTATGCCGTCGTGCACCTCGCCGAGCAGGTAGCCGACCGCAGGGGTGCCGTGCTGGCCGAAGGTCAGCTCGCAGGTCGTGGATGCCTTGAGGCCCATCTTGTGCTCGACATTGGTGACGAACACGCCGTTGCGCTCGCCGGGCTTTCCGGTGCGGGAGTCGAACAGGAACTTCGGCACGAGGAACAGCGACAACCCCTTGGTACCCGGCCGGGGTTCAACCCCAGGCCCCTCCGGCCGGGCCAGCACCAGGTGCACGATGTTCTCCGGCACATCCCATTCGGCCGACGTGATGAAGCGCTTGACGCCATCGAGGTGCCAGGATCCGTCGCCCTGCCGGACCGCCCTGGTGCGGCCCGCGCCGACGTCCGAGCCGGCATCCGGCTCGGTGAGCACCATCGTGGCGCCCCAGCCGCGCTCGATCATCAGCTCGGCCCAGCGTCGCTGCTCGGCGGTGCCGTTGCGGTGCACGATGGCCGCGAAGCTCGGCCCGGCCAGGTACATGAACGCGGCCGGGTTGGCGCCGAGGATCAGCTCCGCGCAGGCCCAGACCACCGATGGCGGCGCGCCGTACCCGCCGAGCTCGGTGGGCAGCCCGACGCGGTACCACTCGCCGTCCCACAGCGCCCGGTAGGACTTCTTCAGCGACTCGGGCAGGGTCACTGAGAACGTCTCGGGGTGGTAGACGGGCGGGTTGCGGTCGGCCTCGGCGAAGGACTCCGCGAGCGGGCCGGTGGCCAGCCGCTCCAGCTCGCGCAGGCTGTCGCGCACGGTGTCGGCGTCCAGCTCGGCGAGGGGTCCGGAACCGAGTCGT
>DASXTS010000357.1:0-4447 GCA_036505275.1 Pseudonocardiaceae bacterium | reverse complement strand
GATGAGCACGCTGACCCCGACCAGGAAGCTGGCCATGTCGATCAGCACCACACCGTGCAGCCCGACCAGCGAGACCAGCACGCCGCCGGCCAGCGCGGCCAGCAGGTCGCCGGCCGAGGTGCCGGCCTGGGCGAAGGCGTTGGCCTGGCCGAGGTAGCGCTTCGGCACGAGCTGCGCGATGGCCGCGACGTACGCCGGCCGCTGGAACGCGTTGCACACCGCGCCGAGCCCACTGAGCAGGTAGATGTGCCACAGCTGCAGGCCACCGGTCCACAGCAGGGTGGCCAGGCACGCGGTGCCGGCCGCGGCCATGGTGTCGCTGACGATCATGACCCGGCGCCGGTTCAGCCGGTCGGCGACGGCGCCGGCCACCGGGGACAGCAGGATCGCCGGCAGCACGGCCATCATCGAGATCAGCGCGAAGTCGGCGGCCGAGCCGGTGCGCTGGAACACCTACACGCCCAGGGCGAACGCCGAGAGACCGGTGCCGATCATGGACACGAACTGGCCGATGGCCACCGCGGCGAAGGTGCGCAGGCTGGGCCGCGCGGCAGCAGTGGCAGTGGCCGCGGTGGCGGTGGCGGACGCGGGCGTGGCGGGCGTGGCGGCGTTGCCCCGCGCCCAGGCGGTGGTAGTGGCGGTACTCCAAGTACCACCAACCAGGGGGTTGGTGGTACTTGGAGGCGCACCATTGCCGGCACCCCACGCCCAGGCGGTGAGGACGGCCGCCAGCTCGGTGGCCTGGTGCTTGAGGAAGTAGTGGCCGGCGCGCGGGATGACGGCGAGCTGCACGTCGTCGCTGAAGTGCGACCACTCGGTGTACCGCTCCTGGTACAGCTCGGTGGCCCGGTCCTTCTCGCCGACCACGCACAGGATCGGGGCGCGCATCCTGGCCGTGCCACGATCGCCACCATCGGCACCGTTCCCGGTAGGCGCGGGTGTAGAACTCCTCGGCCTGCCGCACGTCGTGGCGCAGCGCCCGCATCAGCAGCTCGCGGTCGGCGGCGTCGTAGCCGTCGGTGAAGCCGCCCATGGCCCGCAGGTAGTCCAGGTAGGAGCGGTTGGACAGCATCCGGTCCGCGGGCAGCACCCTGGCCAGCCAGTCGAAGAACCGGCCTGGCATGCGGGCCGCGGGGAAGGTGCCGCCGAGGGCGACGCCGCGCAGCCGGCCACCGGCGGCCGCCAGCCGCGTGATGACGGCGGTGGCGAGCGCGCCGCCGAGGCAGTGCCCGTAGACCACGACCGGGCCGGTGATCTCCCGCTGGATCTCGGCCACCACGGCGTCGGCCAGCTCGTCGAGCGCCACGAGCGGCTCGTCTGGCCGGCTGGTGTCGTGGCCCGGCAGCCCGACGGCGTACAGCGCCACGTTGTCCGGCAGCTCGTCGGCCAGCGGCTGGAACGTGATCGGGCTGCCGCCGCCGTACGGCACGCATACCACGGTGAGCTCGGCGTGCCGGCCGCGGCGGGTCAGCCGGTGCAGCAACCGGCCGTCCGCGCCGGCAGCACCGTCAGGACCGCCGGCTCTGGCGTCCAGCAGCGCGGCCAGCTCGGCCACCGTGGGGTGTTGGAACAGCTCGATCACCGACAGGCCGGGGTCGATCCGCCGGGCGGTACGCACCGCGGAGAAGGAGTCGCCGCCGAGCGCGAAGAAGTCGGCGTCAACACTGTCGACGCTGTCGACCGGGCAGCCGAGCACCTCGGCGAAGGCCTCGGCCACCCGCAGCTGCGACTCCGTTGACGGCGGCACGCTCGTCGCGTCGTCCACCGATGGCACGGCCGCGGCCGCCGGTTCCGGCAGGGCAGCGCGGTCGACCTTGCCGTTGGCATAACTAGCTCTGTCGACTAGGCGCTCGCCCGCGAGCCAGCGATCGTGTTCGCGCAGGTGCCACGACGCCTCGTCACCTTTGAGACACCCTCGGCGATCGTGCAACCGAGGCACGAGTCTTGTTGTGCAGCCCGGGGAGCACGTAACGACGCCTCGAACGCAGGCGCCAGCTCACCCCGAGCGCGCCCGATTCGGCGATCATGATGATGCCCGGCGTGAGCTGTGCCATCGTCGTGCACTGAACGTGGTTGCAAGACATCGCAGGCCGCACCCGACGTTCCGCGCGCGAAAGCACGCGGCGCGCTTGGCGCAAATGATTCGATGGCAGCGAAGAGGATCGGGCACCGGCGCGGGTGACAGACTGCCCCCGTGGTGCGCAACCTGCGGTTCGTTGTCCCGCTGGAGAACGAGAACCGGTGGAGCGACCTGCTCGCCGTCCTCATCTGCACCGATCCTGTCGCCGCATCCGGCCCGCTCAGCCTGGGCGACGTCGCGGGCCACGAGGTTACCGCATTCCGCGAGATTCGCGCTGGACCAGCGGAGCGCGTTGACCTTCAGGTGCACGTCGACGGTCAGCTGCACACCGTCCTGGAAGCCAAGGTGCTGTCTGGCCTCGGTCCAGCACAGCTGGCCCGCTATGAGCGCGCCTACCCGGAGGCAAAGATGTACCTGCTTGCCTACCCTGGCCGGCTCGTCATCGACCCGGGACCCGGCTCGAAGTGGCGTGGCATCACGTGGGAGTCGCTACTGGGCGGCTTTGCGGCGAGCAGTGATCCGTGGGTCGCGCAAACTAGCGCAGCGTGGCTGGAGCACTTGGCGTGCGCGCTGCCGGAGGTGCACGCCGAAACGCGTTGGAACCACCTCCACGTAGGCGACCCGGTGCCGCTCGTCATGCGGGTCCGAATGTCGTGGGTGTACAGCCAGCTCGCTCTGCCGGCGGCGGTGACAGCCGACTTGATGGCCAGTGGCGGCAGCAAAGGCTGGGTCGCGCGGCTGCAGACGCCCGCGCCCGTGCCGGGGTACGTGATCGCCGCCGAGGTGGAAGACCCGTCCGCCCGCACCTGGCCCGCTCGCCTCGAGCGGGGATCCGGAAATCCGGTCACCGGACCCCGGATCTGGGTCGGCCTCCGACAGCACGACGTCGCCGGCTCCGAAGGATTTGACTGGTATTATCTCGCCGCTCTTTGGCCGCTGATGCGCGCCACGCGCAGCGACTGGATGACCACCCGGCCAGGCCTTCCGGCCGTACACGACCGGGCGGGATGGCGACGCATCGGTTCACCGCTTGGCCTCGGCTATGGCTTCGGCCATCGCGAAGCGACACAACGCCACGTGTGCATGTTCGGGGCGCGTGTCAAGTTGCCGGCCGACATTCGCCTGGCCGAGTTGGTCGACGAGCTACAACACGTAACGCACCTTCTGCTCGGCATGGCCGTGCATGAACACCAGTCATCTTTTCTGGGGTAGGTAGGGATTGCTGAGGCAGGTAGGGATCGGCGGCTCACCCGGCCGAGGTGGCTCGCCGCGCCGCCACGCAGGCCGCGATCACTGAACCACCCGGACACGCGACCTGCGATCGCGTGCTGCTCATCGCGCGGCCCGCAGCACGCACGACCGCTTTCCCCGGCCACAACGGCACGCGGGCTGGCCAGGTTGAGCGTGCGGAGCTGCGGCGGCGTCGCGCTCGCTTCCACCGTCTAGTCTGGCCCGGGCTGCTCGATCGTGACAGCAACGACATCCGACCAGTCCACTGCAGGTCGATACGAGTCTGGGCCACGCCGGTGCAGGCCTGCCCGTGGCAGCGGGCGCGGGCAGTGACGCATCCGGGTTGGCTCAGCCTCGGGCGGGCGGTCACCGCCGCGGGTGCACCTGCTGATCTGGCGTGAGTCGGCATCGACCGGCCCGGCAGTCCTCGAGGACCTCCAGGGCGTTGCGCCTTCAGACCTCCTGAGCGCGCGAGAGAATCTGCTCGGGGGTGTACTTGCCAGCCATTTCCGGGTGAGCAGCTTCGAAGTGCTTGTTGACGCTCTCGACGAATTCCTCGTCGGTCGCACCGGTCAACGTTTCGCCACAGGGGCAGGTCATGGCCTTCATCTGACGTTCCGTTCGCCGACATCCGACAGTTTTCCAACACTACCGACACCGCGGGCATCGTTTGGACACCTCCTTCGAAGGATCTCTCGCCCCGCGGCTCAGCGTTTCTATGTGGGCGGCGCGCACAGTAGCTCACCAGAATCGAGTATTGCCACCCGATGCAGCACAGTGAAATCCCCCGAACGCGGTGTCGCTTCGGGCTCCGTCCCAACCCAAGACGAACCGCACGGCTCGCCATGCGCGGCTCAAATGAGTTGATCGTGATCGTTGCGAGGACACGACCGCGCTTGTCAGCCGCGTCCGACATGCTTGAAGGCGATGAGTATGACTGTGTACACCGATGGCGCCTGCATCGACAATCCCGGACCGGGTGGTTGGGCGTGGGTGGTTCCCGGCGGGGCGTTTGAGAGCGGCGCCGAACCGGAGACGAGGAACCAGCGTATGGAGCTTCGCGCGGCGCTGGAGGCGGTGCAGGCCAACCGGGGTCGGCTACGGCAGTGCCCGCTCGTTACCGACGAAGCCGTCCGT
>DASXTS010000356.1:0-1653 GCA_036505275.1 Pseudonocardiaceae bacterium | reverse complement strand
AGGACCTCTACCCGGCACGCCGACACTCCACAAGATCTTCGCCAGAACCCAATTACGTGAGCGCCCACAGGGATCGCCACCGCTGAGCCGTACGGCGTGACCCGGTGGCGGTTCACCAGCTGATCGCGCCGTACGTGTTCGGCGCAACGTCTCGGACGTTGTGCCGATCAAATCCCGTTGAGCTTGCCTGCGAGATGACGGCCGGGGTGTTACCGCCCGGCCTAAGCGGCGCTGCCGTTCAGCGACGACGCCTCGGCCTCCAACGGTCCGACGATCGAGGCGGTCACCTGGGGTGAACCTTCGAGCGCCGCCAATCCCGGTCGTCCGGCTAACGGAGAGCCCCGTTTCGCCGAGCGGGATGACGAGGACGTCACCCTCGACATTGGGGCGCGTTCCATCAGTTCGTGCGCGACTACGCCACCGAACGCGGGTGGAAGCGGACCAAAACCGAACACACCCAGCGGGCAATCCGGATCATGCTCGGCATCCAGGACACCCCCGGCGCGGCGATCCGCCGCAGCGACGTCGCCCTGCTGTCGCGGATCAAGTACTCCGCCGCCGTGGTGGCCGATGTGCTGGCGGCTGCGGGCATGCTGGCCGAAGACCGGAAGCCCGCGGTGGTCCGCTGGTTCGACGCCACGGTCGTCGATCTGCCCGCCCCCATGCGCCGCGAGCTGGACGTGTGGTTCGACGTGATGCGCAACGGGTCGAGCATTCCACCGCGCCGGCTGCCCCGGGCGGAGAACACCATCGGCACGCAGCTGCGCTGGGCGCTGCCCACCCTGCACGCCTGGGCCACCGAGCACCACTCACTGCGGGAGATCGGCCGCGACGACGTCCTAGCCGCACTGCCGGACGATCCGATGGGCCGCTACACCACGATGCAGGGCCTGAGGTCGATCTTCCGGATCCTCAAAGGGCGCAAGCTCGTCTTCGTCAACCCCACCACCCGCATCCACGCCCCCTCGCCGGAGTTCCCCGGACCCGTCCCGGTGGAACTGGACAAACTCCGGCAGGATCTGAACTCCGACGCCCCGGCTACCGCGGCGCTGGCCGGGCTACTGGCCTTCCACGCGGTCCGCGTCCAGGACCTGTGCAACCTGCTGCTCACCGACGTACGCGACGGCCCGGCTGTACCTCGGCGAGCAGGTCATTCCGTTGGCCCCGCCCGTACGGCAACGCCTGGCCCGCTACCTCGACTACCGGCAGCCACACCTGGCCAACCGCGATCAACCCACACCTGTTCATCCACGCCCGCAGCTGGGACACCACCCGCCCGGTCACCTCCTGGTGGATCCGCCACCAGTTGGGCCTGTGCGGGCAGCGCATCCGCTTCGACCGCATCCTCGACGAGGCCCATGCCACCGGCGGGGACATCCGCCGGCTCATCGACCTGTTCGGCTTGTCCTTCGAAACCGCCAGCCGATATGCCGTCACGGTCAACCGACTGTCGTCACCCGTCGGTACCGCAACCACACCGGACGACATCCGATAGCCGATCGGATCCACAACGCGCCGTCACGAGCAAGGCCCCTCGCCGACCCCGGCATCCCGCAGGTTCAGCCAGGCTTCGGTAGGCGTGGCAGCCAGCGCGGCACGTTGCGGTGGTACTCCCTATAGGCATCGCCGAACCGGCGACGTAGCGTTCGTTCC
>DASXTS010000355.1:0-15185 GCA_036505275.1 Pseudonocardiaceae bacterium | reverse complement strand
GTGCCCACCGGCGCGCTGAACGCCTGGCTCGCCGACGTGGTGGCCGCGACCCCGCCGCCGGTCCGCGGCGGCAAGCAGCCCAGGATCCTCTTCGCCACCCAGGCGCAGGCGCGGCCGCCCACCTTCGTGCTGTTCACCACCGGCTTCCTCGAGGCCGGCTACCGCCGCTTCCTGGAACGCCGGCTGCGCGAGACGTTCGACTTCACCGGCACCCCCGTCCGGATCAGCGTCCGGGTCCGGCAGCGCACTCCGCGCCCCGCCCGCCGCTAGCGCTGCCCTGCGGCCACGAGTGGGCCGGCGGATGACGGCCCCCATGACCGTGCGGCAGTGGACCGCCGATGACGGCACCGGGCGGACCGCTCGACCAGATCTTCGACCCGCTGCGCACGCTCGTCCCCCGCCTCAGGATCGAGCGGCACGATGCACCTGGATGGGCGGGTAGCCCGGGCTAGCGGCGACTGCTGCGGCGGCCCAGCACGAACGGCAGCGGCCCGCTGGTGCTCGCGGGGGTGGGCGCCGGTGGCGCGGCGCCGGAACCGTCCGGCATGGCGCCCGGCGCCTCGCGCACCTCACCGGTCGGCTCCAGGCGCAGCAGCGTGCACTCCTCGGCCCAGCGCTGCGGCTGCCGGTCGCCGTCCGGCGGGTTGAGCCGCTTGGCGTGCATGGCCGGTACCACCGCCTCCCACTGGGGGCCGCCCGGTGGCACCTCGGTCGCCCTCGCCACCCAGGTGACAAGCCGGCGGCCGGTGTCCTTGCTCGGCACCGTGACCTCGGCCAGGACGCCGTCGGCGAGCCCCGGCAGCGGCTGCTCCAGACCGCCGGTCACCACGTGGTCGGCGCCGTCGTGCCAGTGGTGCCACGCCGGGCGGGCCCGCTCGCCCGGCACCGTGATCCAGACGATGCCGGCCTTCTTGCTGGCCTCCTCGACCAGCCGCGCGAGCGCCTCCACCCGGACACCGTAGCCTGAGTGGACAACAGCACGATCAACGGACAAGGATCAGTGATCGGTCGAGAATCGGACGTTGGAGTGTTCTGGGTGGACGATTACTTCTCCAATTACCGGATGGTCGGCCTGTTGTTGCTGGTCGGGGTCGCATTCGTGGTGGTAGCGCTGGCCGCCAACCGGCTGCTGCGGCCGCACCGGCCCACGGCCGAGAAACTGCTCAGCTACGAGTGCGGTGTCGACCCGGTCGGTGAGGGCTGGGCGCAGTCGTACGTGCGCTACTACGTCTTCACGTTCCTCTACGTGGTGTTCGCCGTCGACGCGGTGTTCCTCTTCCCGTGGGCGATCGTGTTCGCCGAGCCGGGGTTCGGTCTGGTGACCCTCGTCGAGATGTTCGTGTTCCTGGCTATCGTGGCGGCCGGCATCGGCTACGCGTGGCGCAAGGGAGTGCTGTCGTGGGTGTAGTTCGGCTCGGCGAGCCACGGGTGGGGCTGCTGCCGCAGGTGCCCGAGCCGGTCAAGTACGTGCTGAACTGGGGCCGGCGGTACTCGCTGTGGGTGTTCAACTTCGGGCTGGCCTGCTGCGCGATCGAGTTCATCTCCGCATCCATGAGCAAGCACGACTTCATCCGGCTCGGGGTGATCCCATTCGCGCCGAGCCCGCGGCAGGCCGACCTGATGGTGGTATCCGGCACGGTCACCGACAAGATGGCCCCCGCCGTCAAGCGGCTGTACGAGCAGATGCCGGAGCCGAAGTACGTGATCTCCTTCGGGGCCTGCTCCAACTGCGGCGGTCCGTACTGGGACTCCTACTGCGTGACCAAGGGCGTCGACCAGTTGGTGCCGGTGGACGTGTACGTGCCCGGCTGCCCGCCGCGGCCGGAGGCGCTGCTGCACGGGATCATGAAGCTGCAGGACAAGATCGGCGGCGAGGCTCGTAAGGGGTCGGCCCAATATCCGTCACTGGTGCGCGAATGACGCCGGCGGAGCTGAGCGACGCGTTCGCGCGCGGACCGGTGACGCCGGTGGCGTCCTCGGTGGACCACGGCGTGTTGACGGTGGACGTCGACCCGGCCGACTGGCTGGCGGCCGCAGGGCTCGCCCGAGACGGGCTGGCCTGCGACTTCTTCGACTGGCTCAGCGCGGTGGACGAGCAGGAAGCCGGCCTGCGCATGGTGTTGCACGTGTACTCCACGAGCGGACGGCACCACCTGCTGCTGCGCACCCTGCTCGCCGGGACACCGCCGGAGCTGCCCACCGTCACCGGGATCTACCGCGGCGCGAACTGGCACGAGCGGGAGACGGCCGAGATGTTCGGCATCCGCTTCGACGGCCATCCCAACCCGGTGCCGCTGCTGCTGCCGGACGGCTTCGAGGGCCACCCGCTGCGCAAGGACTTTGTGCTCGCGTCCAGGGTGGCCAAGCAGTGGCCCGGCGAGGTGGACCCCGGCCAGTCGGTGCACGAGCTGGCCACCGGCCGGCAGCGCCGCCGCAATCTGCCGCCCGGGGTGCCGGACCCGAAGACCTGGGGCCCGGAGGCGCAACGCACCCGGACAGCGGGCCCGGAGGCGCAGCGGTGACCCTTCCGGCGGCGGTGGAGGTGGTGCTGCGGCTGGCTGCCGTGTTGGTCGCGTTCCTGCTGCTGCCGCTGGTGGTTGGCCAGATGGAGCACAAGGCCATGGCACACATGCAGGCCAGGCTCGGCCCGATGTATGCCGGCGCGTTCCACGGCTGGGCGCAGCTGATCGCCGACGGGGTGAAGTTCGCGCAGAAGGAGTACGTGGTACCGGCCAGGGCCGACCGGTCGATCTTCTCGCTGGCCCCGGCGATCGCCCTGATCCCGTACCTGCTGGTGCTGATCGTGGTGCCGATCGCGCCCGGCTGGGTGGCGCTCGACCTGGACATCGGGCTGTTCTTCGTGCTCGCCGTGCTCAGCGTCAGCGTGCTCGGCTCGCTCGTGGCCGGCTGGGCGAGCGCCAACAAGTACTCGCTGCTCGGTGGGCTGCGGGTGGCCGCCCAGCTGATGGCCTACGAGCTGCCGTTGGTGCTGGCCGGCTCATCGGTGGCGATGGCGGCCGGCACCCTGTCCCTGTCGGGGATCATCGAGGCGTGGTCGCCGTGGTGGCTGATCTGGCAGGCCCCGGCGGCCGTGGTGTTCTTCCTCGCCGGTCTCGCCGAGCTGGCCAGGCCGCCGTTCGACATGCCGGTGGCCGACTCGGAGATCATCTTCGGGCCGTTCACCGAGTACACCGGGCTGCGGTTCGCCCTGTTCCTGCTCGCCGAGTACGCCGGCATCGTGGTGCTCTGCGCGCTGACCGCGGTGCTGTTCCTCGGCGGCTGGCGCGGGCCGTTCCCCGAGCAGCTCGGCTGGCTGTGGACGCTGGCCAAGGTGTTCCTGCTGGCCTTTGTGGTGATCTGGGTGCGGGTGAGCAACCCCCGGCTGCGCGAGGACCAGCTGCAGCGGCTGGCCTGGCAGGCGCTGGTGCCGATCGCGCTCGTGCAGCTCGCCGTCACGGGTGTGTGGAGGGTGGTGGCCGGTTGAGCGTGCCCGGCATGGGGTTCGTGAAGGGCCTGGCGATCACGCTGCGGACCATGACGCGGCGCTCGGTGACCAGGCAGTACCCCGACGTCAAGCCGGACCTGCCGCCGCGCAGCCGCGGCGCGATCGGGCTGCTCGAGGAGAACTGCACGGTCTGCATGCTGTGCGCCCGGGAGTGCCCGGACTGGTGCATCTACATCGATTCTCACAAGGAGACCGTGCCGCCGGCCGTCGAGGGCGGCCGGGCCCGCAGCCGCAACCAGCTCGACCGCTTCGCCATCGACTTCTCGCTGTGCATGTACTGCGGCATCTGTATCGAGGTGTGCCCGTTCGACGCGCTGTTCTGGACACCGGAGTTCGAGTACGCCACCTACGACATCCTCGATCTGACCCACGAGAGGGACGTGCTGCGCGAGTGGATGTGGACCGTGCCACCGCCCCCGGCGCACGACGTGCACGCCGCGCCGACGAAGGAGCAGCTGGCCGCAGGTGATGCGGGGTGACCGCTGCGGAGATCGTGTTCGTGCTGCTCGGCGTGGTCGCGCTGGCCTCCGCCGTGCTGGTGGTGACCACCCGGCAGCTGGTGCACGCCGCCCTCTGGCTGGTGGTGAGCTTCGGCGCGCTGGCCGCCTGCTACCTGCTGCTGACCGCGGAGTTCGTGGCCTGGGTGCAGGTGCTGATCTACGTGGGCGCCATCGTGGTGCTGCTCCTCTTCGGGATCATGCTCACCCGCGCGCCGATCGGCCGGTCCGACGACCTGAACAGCGGCAACCGGCTGGCCGCACTGGTGATCGCGGCCGGCACCGCGGGCACCCTGGTGACCCTGCTGGTGCGGGCGTTCCGTGGCGCGTATGTCGATCTGGGCGGCAGCCCCGCTGGTTCGGCGAGCGCGGTCGGGGCAAGCCTGTTCCGGGCCTGGGTGCTGCCGTTCGAGCTGCTCTCGGTGCTGCTGCTGGCCGCGCTGATCGGCGCCATCGTGCTGTCCCGCACCGACGTCGGGGAGTCATGACATGCACGTCGTCTACCCGGTGGTGCTGGCCGCACTGCTGTTCTCGGTCGGGGTGTACGGGGTGCTGGCCCGCCGCAACGCCATCCTGGTGCTGATGTCCGTCGAGCTGATGCTCAACGCGGTCAACCTCAACCTGGTCACCTTCGACGCCTACCTGCGCGACGAGCTGCACAGCGGGCAGGCGCTGACCCTGTTCGTGATCGTCATCGCGGCCGCCGAGGTGGGCCTCGGCCTGGCCATCGTGCTGCTCGTGTTCCGCAATCGGCAGACCATCGCGGTAGACGCGCTGCGCGAGCTGGCCGAGCCGGAGGGCGACGGCGCGGACGCCAAGCCGGCGCCGGCCGGGGTCGAGCAAGTGCCGGCGGGGGTCCAGCCCGAGCCCGCCGGGGTCGAATGATGAGCGCCACCGCCCTGGCCGCCGTCGCGGCCCTGCTCCCGTTCGGCGCCGCGGTCATCGGCATGCTGTTCGGCCGGCGGCTGCCGTTCGGGCCGGCCCCGGTCGCGGTGCTCGGCACAGCCGCGGCCACCGTGCTGGCCATCGTGGTAGCGGTGGATGTCGCCGGCGCACCGACCGCGGTCTGGGAGAGCTCCACCCAGCTCACCCCGACCGGCCTGATACCCATCACGCTCGGGGTGCGGGTCGACTCGCTGTCGGCCACGGTCGCCGTGATGGTCACCGTGGTCGCGCTCGCCGTCCAGGTGTACTCGGTGGGCTACCTGCGTGGCGACCCGCGGTACTCCTCGTATGCCGCCCTGATCTCGCTGTTCACCTCCGCGATGCTCGCCGTGGTGCTGTGCAACGACCTGCTGGTGATCTACGTCGGCTGGGAGATCATGGGCATCTGCTCGTACTTCCTGATCGGCCACTACTGGGAGGATCCGCCCACCTCGGCGGCCGCGGTGAAGTCGTTCCTGATGACCCGGTTCGGCGATGTCGGCTTCCTCTTCGGCATCTTCGTGCTGGGCATGGCGGCCGGCTCGTTCCGGCTCACCGACGTGCTCAACGCCGTGCCGGGCATGAACCCGAGCACGGTGCTCGCCGGCACCCTGCTGCTGACCGCCGGCATCGTGGGCAAGTCGGCGCAGTTCCCGCTGCACTCCTGGCTACCGGACGCCATGGCCGGCCCGTCCCCGGTCAGCGCCCTGATCCACGCCGCCACCATGGTCGCCTCCGGCGCGTACATGGTGGCCCGGATGTATCCGGCGTTCGAGGCGGCTCCGGCCACCCTGAACGTGATCGCGGTGCTCGCCGTGATCTCCATGCTGGGCTCCGCGCTCGCCGCCCTGGCCACGGACGACCTCAAGCGGGTGCTGGCCTACTCCACGATCAGCCAGCTCAGCGTGATGTTCGCCGCGCTCGCCGTCGGAGGCCGCATCCAGGCGGTGGGGCACCTGCTCTCGCACGCGGCGTTCAAGGCGCTGCTCTTCCTGTGCGCCGGCGCGGTGATCCACGCGGTGGGCAGCAACCTGATGGCGCACATGGGCGGCCTGGCCCGCGCCATGCCGGTCACCTTCGTGACCATGACGGTCGGCTTCGCCGCGCTCGCCGGAGTGCCGCCGACCAGCGGGTTCTTCACCAAGGACGCCGTGTTGTCGGCGGCGCTGGAGTCGACCGCCGCGACGGCGTGGTTGGTGATAGCCGGCGTGCTGGCCACCGTCCTCGTCACCGCGGCCTACGCGACCAGGGCCTGGCTGCGGACGTTCTTCGGTCTCCGCACGGCCGGCTCCGCCGCATCGGTCCACGAAGCCCCGTGGATCATGCTGGGGCCGCTGGTGGCGCTCGCGGTGCCCGCGCTGCTGCTCGGTTTCGGCGGGCTGCGGTGGCACGAGCTGCGCCCGGAGGTCGGCCCGGCGCTGTTCTCCGTCCTGCTGGCCGCGTTGGGCGCGGGCCTGGCGTACGTGGCGTGGCGGCGCGACCCGGCGCACGAACCGGCCACCGTACTTGGCCGGCTGCGGCCGGTCTTCGCCAGTGCGTTCGGCACCGACGACCTGTACGAACGCACGGTGGCCGTCGCCGTGCTTCGACTGGCCCGCGGCGTTGTCGGCGTTGACGACCGGGTGGTCGGCCGGGCCGTCACCGGCACCGGGCGCGGCGCCCGAACCCTGGGCGGGGTGCTGCGGCTGACCCAGAACGGCAACCCACAGTTCTACGTCACCGGCGTGCTCGCCGGCGTGCTGCTGATCGCGGTCGGGGTGGCGGTGCTGTCATGACCCTGGTGCTGCTGCTCGCCGTGCCCCTGGTGGCCTCCGCGCTGGTGCTCGCGCTTCCGCCGCGCCACGCCATACCAACGGCCGTGGCGGCCACCGGCGGCACGCTGGCCATCGCGGTGATCGCGGCGGCACGGTTCGACTACGGCAGCGCGCATGCCATGCAGCAGGGCGTCGACTGGGCCTGGATCCCGCCAATCGACGTGCGGCTGCACCTCGGCATCGACGGCATCTCGCTGCCGCTGGTCGTGCTCACCGCGCTGCTCACGGCGTTGTGCGCGATCTACCTCGGCCGCCGGGAGGCGCCCGAGCTGGCCCGCCCGCGGGCGTTCGTGGCGCTCCTGCTGCTGCTCGAAGTCGGCATGCTCGGCACCTTCGTCGCCCTCGACCTGCTGGTGTTCTTCGTGTTCTTCGAACTGGTGCTGGTGCCCATGTACGCCGTGATCGCCGGCTGGGGCGGCCCCGGCCGGCGGCCGGCGGCCAACCAGTTCATCCTGTACACCCTGCTCGGCTCCGGCGTGCTGCTCGTCGGCCTCCTGGTGATCTACGCCCAGACCGGCACACTCGACATGGTGGTCCTCGCCGCGCGAGCCGGCGACGGCCTGAGTCACACGGTGCAGGTCATCGCGTTCCTGCTGGTCGCCGGCGGGCTCGCGGTGAAGGTGCCGATGTGGCCGCTGCACTCCTGGCTGCCGGACGCGCACACCGAGGCGCCCACCGTCGGCTCGGTGCTGCTGGCCGGGGTGCTGCTCAAGATGGGCACCTACGGCATGGTGCGCATCGCGGTACCGGTGCTGCCCGAGGGCGCGCTGTTCTGGGCGCCGTGGCTGGGCGCGCTCGGCGTGGTCGGCATCGTGTACGCCGCGCTGGCCTGCCTCGCGCAGCGCAACCTCAAACGGCTGGTGGCGTTCTCCAGCGTCGGCCACATGGGCTTCGTGCTGCTCGGCATCGCCACCCTCACGCCGGTCGGCATGAACGCCGCGCTGTTCGCGAACATCGCCCATGGCCTGATCACCGGGCTGCTGTTCTTCCTGGCCGGGGGCATTGCCCAGCGCTACGGCGGCACCGACATGGCCACCATCGGCGGCGGTCTGCTGGCCAAGGCGCCCCACCTCGGCTCGTTGCTGGTGCTGGCCTCGGTGGCCAGCCTCGGTCTGCCCGGACTCGCCGGCTTCTGGGGGGAGATGCTCGCCATGCTCTCCGCATTCCAGCCAGCGCCGGGGCTGGACCGGGGCCTGTTCCTCGGGTTCATGGCCATCGCCGGCCTTGGCGCGGTGCTGACCGCGGCGTACTTCCTGGTGATGATCCGCCGGGTGGCGCACGGCGTGGCGCCGCCGCGGTGGCACGGCGTGGGGCTGCTCGACGCCACCGGCCGGGAGCTGCTGGCCTGGGCGCCGCTGGTGCTGTTCGCCTTCGTCGCCGGGCTGTGGCCGCGGGTCCTGCTCGGCGTCACCGACCCCGCGGTGCGCGCCCTGCTGGGCGGGGGGTAAGCGGGCATGCCACCGGTGATCCAGGACATCGACTACGCCGCCATAGCGCCGCCGGCCATGCTCGCGCTCGCCGCGCTCGGCGTGCTCTTCACCGACGCGTTCCTACCTGGTCGCCGAGCCGTGGTCGGGTACGCCTCGCTGGCCGGCGTCCTCGTGACGCTGGCGGCTACCGTCCTGCTGGCCGCCGGCCCGCCGCGGCGCACGTTCTGCCTGCCGGCGGGCGGCGGCTGTTCCTATGTCGTGGACCGGTTCACCGCGCTCGTGCAGCTGGTCATGCTGATGGCCGCGGTGGTGGTGGTCCTGGTCGCGCTCACCGAGGTGCGGGACACCCGGTTGCCGGCGGGGGAGTTCCACTTCCTGCTGCTCGCTGCGCTCTCCGGCGCGCTGGCGCTGGCCGCGGCCCGTGACCTGATCACGCTCGTGGTGTGCCTCGAGGTCGTGTCGCTGCCGGTGTTCGCGCTCGCCGCGCTGCGCCGCTACGACGGCCGCTCCTCCGAGGCCGGCCTGAAGATGTTCCTGGTCTCGGTGGTGTCCACCGCGGTCATGCTGTTCGGCATCAGCCTGGTGTACGGCACCACCGGCACCATGTACCTGGAACGCATTGCCGCCGCGCTGGCGCGGCCCGCCGACCAGATCGCCGGACCGGTGGCCGCCGTCGGGGTCGTGCTGGTGCTCGTCGGCTTCGGGTTCAAGATCGCCGCGGTGCCCTTCCACTTCTGGGCGCCGGACACCTACCGTGGCTCCCCGATCGCGGTCGCCGCGTTCCTGTCCGTGGTGTCCAAGATGGCCGGCTTCGCCGGCCTGGTGCTGGTCCTGGTGGTCGGCTTCGCCCCGTACGCCCACGTGTGGGGGCCGCTGCTGGCCGTGCTCGCCGCGGCCTCCATGACCGCCGGCAACCTGGTGGCGCTGCGCCAGCGCTCGGCGGTGCGGCTGCTGGCCTGGTCGTCCATCGCGCAGGCCGGCTACATCCTCGCCCCGCTCGGCGCCGCCGCCGGCCTGCACGGCGAAGCCCCCCGCGCGCTGGTCGCCGCCACCACCGGCTACCTGGCCATCTACGCGGTCATGAACATCGGGGCGTTCGCCGTGGTCGGATTCGTCGGGCGGGACGCCGACCTGGACGGCTACCGCGGCCTCGCGCGCACCCACCCCCTGATCTCGGTCGCCCTGGCGTTCTTCCTCGCCTGCCTCGCCGGACTGCCGCCCGGCCTGGCCGGGCTCTTTGCCAAGATCGTGGTGTTCCGCGCGACCGTGTCCGCCGGCTACGGCTGGCTCGCCGTGCTGATGGCCGTCAACACCGTGATCGGGCTCTACTACTACCTGGCCTGGGCCAGCCGCCTCTTCACACCGTCGCCGGCCGAGGTCAGTGCCGCCCCGGTGCCGCGTCCGGTGGCCGTCGCCATCGGCGTGGCCGCGGCCGGCGCCGTGCTGCTGTCGGTCGTGCCCCAGCTCGTCCTCGGCATCGCGCCGGTCTAGCTCGAGGTCTGGAGTCGGCATGCAGGGCACCGTGGCCACCTTCTCGGCCGAGACCAACAGCGGCACCGTCTACCTCGACGACGGCACCGAGCTCCCGTTCGACGCGGCCGCCTTCGAGGGCAGGGGGCTGCGCTTCCTGCGCCTCGGCCAGCGGGTCAGGATGCGCGTCGTGGACGGCCGGATCGAGGCACTGACCCACATTGCGCTGCCCCTCGAACCGGACGATTTCTCCTACCGCGGCTGAGTTGCCTGCTTGTCGATTTACTTGTCGATTTACTTGTCAATGTCGCCGACCACGAAGAACATCGAGCCAAGGATTGCGATCATGTCGGCGATCAGGCTGCCGCGCATCAGCTCGGGCAGCACCTGGACGTTGTTGAACGATGCCGAGCGCAGCTTCATCCGCCACGGGGTCTTCTCGCCCCGTGACACGAGGTAGTAGCCGTTGATGCCGAGGGGGTTCTCGGTCCACGCATACGTGTGGCCCTCCGGCGCCTTGAGCACCTTGGGCATCCGCACGTTGATCGGCCCCGGCGGCAGCTGGGCGAGCCGTTCGAGGCACGCGTCGGCCAGGTCGAGCGAGGCGTACACCTGCTCGAGCAGGCACTCGAAGCGGGCATTGCAGTCGCCTTCCGTGCGGGTCACCACCGGCACGTCCAGCTCGCCGTAGGCCAGGTACGGCTCATCGCGGCGCAGGTCGAAGTCCAGCCCACTGGCCCGCGCGATCGGCCCGGACACGCCGTACTGCAGGACCTGCTCCGGTGTGAGCAGCCCGACGCCCCGCGTCCTGGCATGGAAGATCTCGTTGTCACGGATGATCTTCTCAACGTCCGCCATGCCCCGCCGCACGGCCTTGACAGCCTGTCCGGTGCGGCCCAGCCAGCCGGCCGGCAGGTCCTCCTTCAGGCCGCCGACGCGGTTGAACATGTAGTGCATCCGTCCGCCGGAGACCTCCTCCAGCACCGCCTGCATCGTCTCCCGTTCCCGGAACGAATAGAAGATCGGCGTGATGGCGCCGAGCTCGATCGGGTACGAGCCAAGGAACATCAGGTGGTTCAGCACCCGGTTCAGCTCGGCCAGCAGCGTGCGCGCCCAGGTCGCTCGCACCGGGACCTCGGTGCCGAGCAGCCGCTCAACGGCCAGCACCACGCCCAGCTCGTTGCTGAACGCCGAGAGCCAGTCGTGCCGGTTGGCCAGCACGATGATCTGCCGGTAGTCCCGCGCCTCGAACAGCTTCTCCGCGCCTCGGTGCATGTACCCGATGATCGGCTCGGCCCACACGATGCGTTCGCCGTCCAGGGTCAGCCGCAGCCGAAGCACCCCGTGCGTCGACGGATGCTGCGGGCCGATGTTGAGGATCATGTCCTCGGTGTGCAGTTCGCCGGCACCGGATCCGATACCGACTGTGCGCTGGCTCGTCACGAGCCGATCGTGCCACGTAACGGGGTGGGCACCGACATGCCCTTCGCATGCACCAGCCAGCCGAACCCACCCAGCCCGTCCGGGTCGATCAGCTCCGCCTCCTCCGACGCCACCAGGAGCTCTCGGAGGTAGGCCGTGTCGGCTGCGGGGTCGTATGGCGGCCTGGCGCCCCGCACCCCCAACGCCCTGAGCGCCGCCCGCTGCGTGGTCAGCTGCGACCCGGTTGCCTGCGCGCACGCGTCCAGCGCCACGTGCGCCGTCAGGTCGCATGACCCATCCGGCACCGGCAGTACCTGCCGGCCGTCGCGGTACCCGGTGAGGCTGCCGAACGGCGGCCGGGAATGCCGGTAGTGCCCGTAGTCGGCCGCGATCGCCAGCCCCCGATGCAGGCGCTTGACGAGTTCATGCCACCCCTCGTCGCGGGACCGCCCCACCTCTGCGCGCTCGCCCGTCTCGGCCAGCGGCCACCAGCGGTCCAGCCACCGCCTGTCCTCCTTGGCCGGCCTGCCGTCAATTCGTTCCTCGCCGGTTTGTGGCTCGACCACGACCAGTCGCGGCCCGTTCGCGGTCTGCTCCACCACATCGACCGGCACATTGTCCAGCCACTCGTTCGCCACGATCAGCCCGCTGATGCCATCCGGTGCCTCCGGCGCCCAGTGGATGTGCCCCGGCAGCTCGCTCGGCCGCTGCCCCCGCTCCACCACCACCAGCCGCAGCCGCTGCTGCACGTGAGGAGGCAGCTGGGCGTGCAGGTCGCAGAGCAGCCGCCCGTCCCCACCGCCCATGTCCACGACGTCCAGCCGTCCCGGCCGCCGCAACCCCCCGTCCACCTCGGCCAGCAGCGTTGCCATCGCCGCCGCAAAATGCCGCGAAGCGTGCACCGACGTCCTGAAGTGCCGCGCAGCCGCCCCCGTAGTCCGGTAGAACCCCCGCACGCCGTACAGCGCCTCCTCCATCGCCGCACGCCAGGGCACCCACACCCCCCGCACCCTACGGCTCGTTCGACCGGAGCCCGCCCCCTGCACTACGATGCACTCTGCGCCCCCACGGGCGTGGCCGGGACGTGGCGCAGCTTGGTAGCGCACTTGACTGGGGGTCAAGGGGTCGCAGGTTCAAATCCTGTCGTCCCGACGGCTAAACATGCAGGTCAACAGCGTAGCGGGTGCGGGCCGCCTACCACGGTGGATGTTTGTGAGCGACTGACTGAGTGACTACGGGTTCAGCCAGCCTCTGGAATTGGCCGACCATGGCGGCGGTTCCTCCTCGATCACGGGCCTGATCCTGCTAGGGAATCCGCCCGACGGACAATGCCGGCTTCTACGCTGCAGGTGATCACTGGGATGCTGTCTGTCATGCCCGGTGATCGTCTGCCGCCTTGGCGGGTGTTCCTGTCTCACACCTCGGAGTTGCGCCGGTTGCCGGTGAGGCGGCCGTTCGTGGCGGCGGCGGAGTCAGCGGTCATGCGGGCTGGTGATGCGGTGACCGATATGAAGTACTTCGCGGCGCGAGACCAGCAGCCAGGGGTGGCGTGCCGGGAGGCCGTGCAGGCCGCCGACGTGTGTGTGTTGATCGCCGGGTTTCGGTACGGGTCGCCGGTGCGGGATCGGCCGGAGCTGTCGTACACCGAATTGGAGCATGAGACCGCCGAGGAGGCCGGCATTCCCCGTTTGGTGTTCCTGCTCGGTGACGACGCCGAGGGACCTGCGGTGATGTTCATCGATCTGGAGCACGGGCCACGGCAGCACGCCTTCCGGGAGCGACTGGTCGACAGCGGCGTGACGACGGCGACGGTGAACAGTCCAGATTCGCTGGAGACCCGGCGCGGTTAGTCACCAGCAGTGACATGGGGGCAGAGGGGGCGCTGCTCGTAGCCGCCAGGTACATCGGCGCCGACGGCAGCCCAGAATCCTTGCGAGCTCCCGACGTGCCCGCCGAGGGTGTGCCAGGCAAGCCCAGGGTGCTCGTGTCGCAGCGCAGCGAGGCCAGCGGCGGCCAATCCGCACCGCTGGTAACGGGGCAGCGTGTAGGGCTGCTCGATCCAGCCCAGGCGGCAGCGTCGACAGATCTGGTAGTCGACGGCGAATGCGAATTCACCGTCGAGGTCTAGGTTGGCCGCACGCTGGCGCCAGCCGATCCGCTCGGTCGAGATGGTGTCCTACCACGGACTGTCCAGGCGCGGGACGACGGGCCAGCCCTGTCGGCGGCCGAGTCGACCTCGACTCACCCATTGGAGAGCATGGCGTGACCATTCTCGCCCAGAAGCGTGCGCCACCTGATGGGCTTGCTCGGCGAGCCGTCGAGCCGCTTGCGAGTCGTCGTCGGCAGCCATGTTGGTCATCATGCCCTACGCATTACCGCAATCGCTAGACGGGCCGCGACAACGCTTCATCCGGCAGAACGCGCTGGTCCTGCCTAAGGTTTGGCTAAGGTCTAACGCAATCCGCGTTCTCTCGTCAGCATAGCCAGGTGAGTGTCTCGGTCGACGTTGGTGGTAGTCTAGATGGGCGTTTCCTCCGAATGAACCTAACTTTGACTACCGTGCTGCCCTAAGGCCAAGGATCAAGGTCAATTCGGCTGGCACCTCCTCACTATGCCCTCCATTCATCTGACCCTTTACCGCCAGTTTGCGGTTTCCTCACCGGCCGCTTGTCCCCAGCCGTGCCCAGGACACGGATAGGACTTAGGTGGCTCGGGCCCATCGTAGAACCACTGATCCGGCGGCGCCTTCCGGGCACCGATACCGAGCACCCATCCAGTAACCGTACGCCGGTAGGCGTACCACGCCTGACCGTCCTTCCGAACCTCCATAACAATGCCGTGCTCGGCCGGTAAGCCCTGCCGCTCGAAATCACCGATCCTCGTCAGGAGATAGGGACGGTAACGCTTGCCCTGATTGTTGTGCCAGCCCATTTGGCAGGTAGCGAGCCAGTCAAGTGCATTCCGGGTAGCGTCGAACTCTCGTTGGTCGAGCTGCCGTCCAGTTTCATCGACGCCTTTAGCACCGGCGTACACGTCCAGCCGGTCGAGCCGAGCTTGCTCGATGACTGCTTTCCTAGCTCGATCCTCGCGGAAGGCACGCACCGCTTCGACGCCTTCCCGTACTGTCCGTGCTCGACCGGCCTGCTGGACGTATCGGCCGCGAAATCCCCGAATGTCGAGCAGGCGCGTCCGTAGTGCCAGGATGACGCCGAGTCGTGCACGTAGAGATGTTCGGTCACGGCCCGTCGTTGCCTTCACAAAACTAAATACCAGGCCGTAGTCGGCTATGAGCGCGAAGACAAAGACAAAGGGGAACGCACCGAATGTCAACCATACGGGGATGAATAGCTTGCGAACTTCCTGGCCCTTATCGATCTGCGTCCAGTCTTGTATGAGCCATTGCACCGTATAGGCCACCAGGCCGAGCGTCACAAGCGTTAGGGCGATGTCGAGCGGCTTTCGAATGTTCTTGTACTTCTGGTCATGCCCGGCGACGACGCGCACCATAACGAGAAATGTCACGACCGATTGAATGAGCAGTTCGCCCAGAAGGCTCAGTGCCTTGAGGTTTAGGAAGCCGACAAAGAACGCCGTGAATTTAATCGTGTCGACGGTTCTGTTTCGGAAGAAGTTGTCCGCCTTACTCGCTTCGGTTGCCGCTAATGCGACCAGTGCAAGGCCACCGGCACCGGCCCAAAAGATAGACTCACCGAGCAACCTTGGGTTCCATATATTCAGCCGCCAGCCGAGCCAATGTAGTCCAACGAGCCAGACAGCATACAGCGCAAACGGAATCAAGATCTTTGGGTGCACGAAACTCTTAGCGATGTCACGGGTAGACGCGCGGACAGCGCGGCGGCTGAGAGCCCAGATGAAGAAGGCGCCCAAGAGAATGATGGTGGCAAGTTGGCGGCTGTCGAATATCATGGCTGGATGGGCGTCGACCTAATTGTAGCGAACAACGCGAAGTATACTGGAACGGTTGCAGGGCCGCACGAGCCTAGGCTATCTAGGCACCAGCCCACTGTAGGCCGCGACCCGGTCTCCCAATGCCAGGGAGATGCGGTAGTTCGCGGAGCGGCGGACCCTCGTGGTGATCTTCGAGTTGTGTACGGAGAGTGAT
>DASXTS010000354.1:0-17617 GCA_036505275.1 Pseudonocardiaceae bacterium | reverse complement strand
GTGATGTCGCTGAAGGCGACCACGGCGCCGGTGACCGTGCCGGCCGTGCGGATCGGACTCGCGATGACCTCCACCGGGAAAGTGCTGCCGTCCCGGCGGACGTAGTACTGGTCGGACCGCCGGACGGTCTCGGCGCCCTCGAGCGCGTCGGCCAGGTGGCAGCGGTCGGCGGAGCCCTCGCCGGTCTCGGTGCGGGTGTGGTGGAAGCATTCATGCGCCGGCTGCCCGCGCAGCTCCTCCGCCGGGTAGCCCAGCACGCCCGCCGCGGTGGGGTTCACGAAGTTGACCCGGCCGTCGATGTCGACGCCGTAGATGCCCTCTGCGACCCCGTCGAGGATCCGCTCGTAACGTTGCGCCAGGCGGTCCAACTCGTCGACCTTGCTCTGCAGGTCCTGCCGAAGGGCCTTGTTGTCGATCTCCAGTTCGTGGCGAAGGGCCTGGTTGTCGGCGGCCAGCAGGGTTTGGCGCACGCCGAACACGACGAGCACGACCAGGCCGCTGATGACGTCCCGGGGGCTATGGATGGCCGGGTGGATCGCGGCGGAGATCACGGCGGTCAGGAAGGTGCCGTAGACGAGCACCGCGCCGATCACCGACGAGCCGTCTGCCGTTTCCCGGGTCGCGTCGTCCCGGGCGGTCGCGGCGGGCGCCAACGCCGCCAGGGCCACCATCAGGGACCCGCCGAGCCAGCCAGGGCTGACCAGGCTGGTGGTCACTCCTTCGTCGGTCGCCCCGGCGTGCGCATATACCGAGCCGGCGATCGCGCTGGCGACGAACGCCAGTGCCAACATGCCCAGGTGCAGCCGTTTTCCGGCGGGAGCCCGAACGAACAACATGATGGCCAGGGTGAGCACGACGATGGCGCCCATCGGGTAGGCCAGGATGACCAGGTCATACAGCTCGGTGTCGTCGACGATATGAAAGACCCGTGGCAACACATAGAGGTCGCTGATGAACCAGACCGAGCTGGCGACGACGAGCGTATCGAGCACAATGTTCGTCCGACCCGCACGCGTGTTCGGTCCGGTCGGAAAGCTCAGCAGGCCGATCGCGGCGGTAACGATCGCCGCCAGGCAGCAGGCGTCGGCCAGTGATGGCAACGGGATCGTGTCCCGCTGCAGCCGAAGGTAGAGCCAGACCAGGTTGCCAGCCGACCACAGCGCGGCGGTCAGGCAGAGCAGACGCCACGCGTTACGCAGACGCCCTGAGTTGCGCCGTGCGGCCCACCCGCAGGCCAGCCCGGCACTTATCGAGGCGACAACGTTGGCGATGTCCACCGCGATGACGCCGAAAACGGGCGTGACCGCGTCGTGGCGCAGCGCGACGGCCAACGTCGCAACGACGAGCACGACCACGGCACCGGCCACGGCCACGCCGGGCAATCGGCCAGGCCTGGCGCGGAACGGGTGACGCTGCGACATGAGTTGCTCCAACGCGAAGGGACGAACTCGCCTCTGCTACGCAAAGTACTAGATCGGCTACTTGCAGTTATGATCTTGGCCGATAGTATCGAACCCGCCGGCCCCGGCCAACGAGCCGGCTCGACCGCCACTCGTCCGCGTCCGGATGGCTACGTGCCCGGCGACCTCTCGCCTGTCATGCGGACTCCTGGAAGGGTGTCGTCATGGCTGATGTGGATGCCGCGGTTCGCGCCGTCACCGAATGGCCCGTCGATCATGTGGCCGCCGCCGTGGTCACCGCGAATGGGGTGGTGACCGGCGGCGAGCCGGACCGGCCGTTCTACCTCGCGTCGGTGACCAAGCCGCTGACCGCGTACGCCGTGCTCATTGCGGCCGAGGCCGGCACCGTCGATTGGGAAGCCCCGGCCGGACCAGAAGGCTCGACGGTGCGGCACCTCGCCGCGCACACCTCGGGCCTGTCTTTCGGCGACCACACGGTGCTGGCCAAACCGGGCAGGAGGCGCATCTACTCCAATACCGGGTTCGACGTGCTGGGCGATTTTGTGGCCGCCAAGGTCGGCAAGCCGTTCGCTGAGCATCTGCGTCAGGCGGTGCTTGCGCCGCTCGGCATGGGCGAGACCCGGCTGAACGGGTCGCCGGCGGAGGGTGCGGTGTCGACCGCCAGGGACCTCGCGAAGTTCGCGGCCGAGCTGCTGGCCCCGACCCTTGTGCGGCCGGCGGCCCTCGCGGCCGCAACCAGCGTCGCCTTTCCCGGCTTGGACGGCGTCCTGCCGGGCTACGGCCGGCAGAAACCCAACGACTGGGGGCTCGGGTTCGAAATCCGCGACGGCAAGAGCCCGCACTGGACAGGGGCGCGCAACTCCGCCCGGACCTTCGGGCACTTCGGGCAGAGCGGCACCTTCCTCTGGGTCGACCCGGACGCCGGCGCGGCTTGCCTGGCGCTGGCCGACCGCGATTTCGGGCCGTGGGCGATCGAGGCCTGGCCGCCGTTCAGCGACGGTGTGCTCGCGGCGCTGTAGTCACCAGGCGCCGGCGGGGGTCGGGCCCGGCGGGATCGGTCCGGGCGGGATCGGTAGAGTGCAGCGGGTTGGGCACGCGGCCGAAGCGGACGTCGAACTCCTCGTCGCGGTCGGCGCGGTCGAAACCCTCGCCGGCGAGGTGCTCCCGGTTGAGGCACACCCGCTCGACGTCCGGGGCGAGCAACTCGAACTCCTCGTACACCGACGCCGGCAGGTCGAAACGGGCCGGGTAGCCGTGCACGACGGTGCGCACCAGGTCCCAGAACCGGCCGCGGGGCAGACCGAGGTCGTCCCAGAGCACCTCGGCCCAGAACCGGAACTGGCCGGCGAACACCGAGCTGAACAGCGACTGCGCCAGCAGCCGGCCCGGCCAGCGCAGCATGTGGGCGCTGGCCTGCGCACCGAGGGTGGCGTGCTCGGGCACCTCGCGGTCCAACAGGTCGACGCCCTGGGCGAAGTCCTTGATCGCCACCCGGAGCGGCCGCAGCGCGCCGTCGGTGATCAGCACCAGGTTCTGCCCGTGCGGGCAGAACGCCACGCCGTAGCGCACCAGCCAGTGCAGCAGCGGGGTGAGCAGCAGGTCGAACGCCCTGGCCAGCCACGCCTCGGCGGTCAGGCCGGAGCCGGCGATGGCGTGCGCCAGCACCGAGGCGCCGCCAGGATCGCTCGCCTGCCGGTAAGGCAGCGCGGCGAAGGACAGCGCCCGCTCGCCGGGCGCCAGCGTGGTCCGCAGCGGCTCGCGCCACAGCGCGCCGAGCGTCTCGTGGAAGCGGTACGGCAGCTCGCCCAGCGCGCCGAACAGCGGGTGCCGCACGGATACCGCGGCGACCTCGCCGAGCAGGCCGAACCGGTACTCGCCGGACAGCAGCGGGTCGGCGGTGCACACCGACCGCAGCCATCGCGTCACCTCGGGCCCGGCCAGCGTCGCCGCGGCGGCCAGCCCGCGGAAGACCAGGGTGTTGCGGATCGACACGGCGGTCTTCACGTCGTGCCTGGTCGGGTGGCTGACATTGGCCAGGGTGCGGATGGTCTGGTGCGGCAGGTACCGGTCGTCGGACTCGCCGAGGGCGACGACGCGGCCGCTGGCCAGCTCGGCGGCGTACAGCGTGCCGACGATCTCATCGGCCTGCCACGGGTGCACCGGCAGCCAGACGTAGTCGTCCCCGCGGCCGCGCCGGGCTTGCCCGTCGAGCCGGGCGGTGAACGCGGCGCGGGTGCGCGCGTCCAGTTCCTGCCCGAGCAGGGCGTCGGCGGAGAGCCCCGGCACGCATCGGAAGGTCGCCAGCTCATGGTGCACCGCGTACCAACGCACCCGCAGTGGCTCGCCGGCCTCCGGGGCGTACCGCAGCCGGTCCGCTGCCGAGAAGCCGACCCTGCCCTTGTTCAGCACCAGCCGCGGATGCCCCGTCAGGTGCCCCTCGGCCACGTCGTAGTCCATTGTGGACAATTCGGTGGCCGACGGGGCGCGGCACAGGCGCTGGGCCTCGGCGGCCACCGTGGCGGTGAGCTCGGAGAGCACGTCGGCCAGCCGCGGCCCGGTGAGGCCGAGCACCGCGCGGGCGTCGACCACCAGCGTGCGCGGGTCGTCCGCGGGCGTCGGTTCGGCGTCGCCCGGAGCCTCACGGGTCGCACTGCACGGGGTCACCACCCAGCAGTCGAACGCGCCGCGCCGCGCCGCGAACCGGTAGCGCACGCCCTCGGGCAGCTCCAGCACCCACCATTGGGCGTGGTGGCCGCCCGGGATGGCTGTAGTTAAAGGCCCATCAAGGCCGCAATGGTGGTACTTGGAGGCCACGTCGGGGACGGGTTGGAACAGCCGCTCGTAGCTCAGCTCGCCGAGCATCTTGTGCACCACGAGGGCACCGGCCTCGCGAAAGGTGGTCACCTGCCCGCCCCCAGTCCGAATGTGGTGAACGCGGTGCGCCGCGGCAGCGGGTACACCTCGCGGCCGCACACCGCGTTGAGGATCACGGCGGCGCGCCAGGCCGCCAGGCCCAGGTCGGGCGCGCCGACGCCGTGCGTGTGGCGCTCGGCGTTCTGCACGAACAGGCCGCCGGTGACGTCGGCGCCCAGGTCGAGCCGGTAGTCGGCGCCGACCAGCGGCCGGCCGGCGTCGTCGGTGCCGACCATGGCCACGAGGGGCGCGAGCAGGCCGTCCAGCGGTCGCTCCCGGTAGCCGGTGGCGGCGACCACGGCGTGCGCCTGGACGGTGGCCGTGGTGCCCTGCTGTTCGTGCTGCACGCCGAGCTCGATCCGGCCGTCGCCGAGCCGCCGGGCGTCGGTGACCGCCACCCCGGGCTGCAGCGTGACGTCCGGCCAGCCGCCGCTGCGAAGGCTCAGCTCGTACAGCTCGTCGTGGATCAGCCCGAGGGTGTGCGCGCTGACGCCCTTGTAGAGCTGCCACTGCGTCGGCAGCAGCGCGTCCCGGACCTTCTCCGGTAGCCCATGGAAGTACGCGGTGTGGTCCGGCGTGAACTGCTCCAGCCCGAGCTTGGAGTACTCCATCGGCGCGAACGCCTGGGTGCGGGCCAGCCAGCGCAGGCCGTGCGGGCGGCGGCGCAGCAGGTCCAGGAACACCTCGGCGCCCGACTGGCCCGCGCCGACCACCGCCACCGTTGACGCGGCGGTCAACGCGTCGCGGTGCCGCAGGTAGTCGGCGGAGTGCACAACGACGGCTGGGTCGTTCGCTGGATGCTCCGGTGGGCGGTCCGTCAGGGGCCGCAGTGGGCGCGGTAGCACCGGCTCGGTGCCGATCCCGAGCACCACATGCCCGGCCGTCACGCCGTTGTCCAGGTTGAATCGTCGTGCCTGCCGGTCCCAGCGGACGGAGCCGATGCGCTGGCCGAAGTGGCAGCTGCCGAGGCCGTCTGCGACCCAGCGGCAGTAGTCGTCGTACTCGGCGCGCGGCACGTGGAATCGCTCCGCGAAGTAGAACGGGAACAGCCGCCCGCGCGCCCTGAGGTAGTTGAGGAACGACCACCGACTGGTCGGGTCGACCAGGGTCACCAGGTCGGCCAGGAACGGCACCTGCAGGGTGCTGTCCTCGATCAGCATGCCGGGGTGCCAGCGGAACTCGGACGCCTGCTCGAACACCGCGACGCGCAGCCCGGGCACCCCGTCGGCCAGCGCGGCGAGCGCCAGATTGAACGGGCCGGCACCGACCGCGGCAATGTCCAGCGGCCTCAGGTCTTCCCGTTCTTGTTCCGGCCCGGTGCGGGTGGCGGTCGCGGTCAGCGTCGCCTGCCCTGCCTGCCCCGCCCGCCCCGCCTGCCCCGCGTGAACGCGACGCCAGTCCACTCGCGGTTCGGTCATACCGGACTCCCGTCGCGTTCACGCGGGCGACGCAGCTCGCCTTCGCGCGGGCGACGCAGCTCGCCTTCGCGCGGGCCACGCGGCAGCCCGGCGGGCCGGGCCGACCCCGCGGATGCCAGGTCGATCGCGGTTGCCTCGACGAGGTCGAGCAGGCCGTCGTAGTCGTCCGCGGTGGCCGTCGGGTGCAGCAGGGTCAGCTTGAGCCATCGGCGGGGCACGCCATCGTCGCCCGGTGCGGTGGCCCTGCCGAGCACGGCGCGGCCATCGGCCATGAGCCGGCGGCGTACGTCGGCGACCACGGCGTCCGGCACCCCGGCCGGCCGGAAGACCACCGTGGACAGCGCCGGCGGCGCCCACAGCTGCAGTGATCGGCGCACTGCGATGCGGGCCGCGACCTCCGCCGCGGTGGCGCAGCAGTGCTCGACGAGCGCCGCCAGCCCGGCCCGGCCGAGCGCGGCGAATGTCACGGCGATCTTCACCGCATCCGGCCGGCGCGAGGTGCGCAGCGAGCGGCCGAGCAGGTCCGGCAGCCCGGCCTCGGTGTCGTCGGCGGCGTTGAGGTAATCGACCGTCGTGGCCAGCGGCGCGAGCAGCGCGGCATCCCGCACCGCCAGCACCCCGGCCGCGATCGGCTGCCAGCCAAACTTGTGCAGGTCGACCGACACCGTGTCGGCCAGCTCCAGGCCGGCCAGCCGCGGCCGCAGCGCGGTGCTGAACAGCGCCCCGCCGCCATACGCCGCGTCGACGTGCAGCCGGGCGCCGTGCCGCCACACCACCTCGGCGAGCTGGGGGAGCGGGTCGATCGAGCCGGTGTCCGTGCTGCCCGCGGTGGCCACCACCACGGCCGGAGCGCTCAGGCCGACCAGCGCGGCGTCCAGCGCCGGCGGGTCCAGCCGGCCGCCGGCACAGTCGACGGTCGCCGGCGCCGGCAGGCCGAGCAGCCACGCCGCCCGCGCCACGCTGTGGTGAGCATTGCGGCCGCAGACCGGCAGGACCCGTGCCGGGCCGGCCGCCTCGCGGGCCAGCAGCAGGCCGAGCAGGTTGGACTCGGTGCCGCCGCTGGTGATCACGGCATCCGGGTGCCCTTCCGCCGGGAAGGCGAGCCGGGCCAGGGTGGCGCTCACCGCCGCCTCCAGCGCGCTCGCCGACGGCGCCTGGTCCCAGGAATCCATGGACGGGTTGAGCACGCTGGCCGCCAGGTCGGCGGCCGCGGCGACCGCCAGCGGGGGACAGTGCAGGTGCCCGGCGCACCACGGGTTGGCCGGGTCCGCCGCCCCCTCGGCCAGGTCCCTGAGCAGCCAGGACAGCGCGCGCTGCGCCCCTACGCCGTACTCGGGCAGCCCACCCGGCAGCATTGCGTCCGCCACCGGCGGAACCTCGCCGGCCGCCGCGGCTGGCCCGCCGGCCGGCAGCGGCCCGACCCGAGCCCGCGCACCCTCGGCTACCGCGCGCATCGCCACCCGGGCCAGTGCCGCGACGGCCAGCGGCCCGTCCGCCCCACCGGCCAGCACGGCCCACTCGCCGTTGTCGGTGGCGGTCACCCGGCGGTCACCTCGGCGCAGGCGGCGGCAAGACGGTCGAGGACGAGCTGCGCCTCGGCGTCCGTGATGGTCAGCGGCGGGAGCAGCCGCAGCACGGTGTCGGCGCGGCCGCCGAGCTCGACGATCAGGCCGTTGCGGAGGGCGGCGGTGCGCAGGGCGGCGGCGAGCAGCGGAGCGGCCGGCCGGGCGCCGAGCTCGTCCACGTCGCCAACCGGGTCCACGATCTCGGCGCCGATCATCAGACCGCGGCCGCGGACGTCACCGATCATGGTGTGGCGCCGCGCCAGCGAGCGGAGCCCCTCGACGAGTACGGCGCCGACGCGGGCGGCCCGTTCCGGCAGCCGCTGCCTGGTCACCACCTCGAGGGTGACCCGGCCGGCCACCATGGCCAGGGTGTTGCCGCGGAACGTGCCGGTGTGGTCTCCCGGCGACCAGACGTCCAGCGCCGGCCGGTAGGCGATCACCGCGAGCGGCAGCCCGCCGCCGACGGCCTTGGCCGCCACCAGGATGTCCGGGGTCACCCCGGCCCGCTCGCAGGCCCAGAACGTGCCGGTGCGGCCGATGCCGGTCTGCACCTCGTCGACGATGAGCAGCACGCCGCGCTCCGCGGTGACCTCGCGCACCGCGCGCAGCCACCTGTCCGGGGCCGGGATGACGCCGCCCTCGCCCTGCACCACCTCGAGGATCACCGCGGCCGGCCGGCCCACCCCGCTGCTCGCGTCGTCCAGCATGGTGGCCAGCAGGTGCGCCGACAGCTCCGCGGACAGCGGCGCGCCGACCCCGAACGGGCAGCGGTAGTCGTACGGGAACGGCAGCCTGGTCACCCCGATGCCGCCGGTGTCGAGCGTGCCGGCCGCGGTGCGCATCCGCGCCGACCCGGACACCGCGACCGCGCCGAGCGTCATCCCGTGGTAGCCGCCGCTGAAGGCGATCACGCCGGACCGCCCGGTGGCCACCCGAGCCAGCTTGAGCGCCGCCTCCACCGCGTCGGTGCCGGCCGGGCTGCAGAAGTGCACCTTGGCCACGTCCCGCAGCTCGCCGGGCAGCAGCGCCAGCAGCGCGGCGGTGAACGCATCCTTGTCCGGTGTGATCATGTCGAGCACGTGCAGTGGCGCGCCGGAGTCCAATGTGGACCGCAGCGCGGCGATCACCTCGGGGTGGTTGTGGCCGATGGCCAGCGTCCCCGCGCCGGAGAGGCAGTCCAGGTAGGACCGCCCGTCGGCGCCGGTGACGATGGCGCCGCTGGCCAGCGCCGGCGCGATCGGCAGGCTGCGGGCGTAGCTGCGGGCCGCGGACTCGCGTACCGACTGCCGGGCCACCAGCGTCTCCCGGAGCGTCGAATGCGGCGTCGAATGCAGCGTCGAATGCGGCGTCGAATGCGGCGTCGAATGTGGCGTCGAATGTGGCGTCGAACACGGCGTCGAATGTGAATGCGTCAGATGGTGCGGTGCGGAGGCGGTCGGCCTCGCCATGAAGCGTCTCCAGGTCCCGTCGGTATGAGGTAAGGCTCACCTAACGGCCGGAAGGTAGTGGAGCCGGTGCCGGGCCGGGTCGCGAACCGCCGGCCGGCGGGCGTGCACTTCACCCGATGCGGCGACTAGGTTCCAGGAACGTGAGACCTGAGGCCCTCGTCGGGCTGCTGGCCGAGCCCGAGCGGCTGCGGGTGTTCGCCGCGCTGGTGCTCGGCGACGACGCCCCGGACCAGTTGCAGAAGTCCACCGGGCTGGGCCAGCGTGAGATCGCCACCGCGCTGCGCAAGCTGGAGGCCGGCGGGCTCGTCCAGCGGACCGACGTCGGCTACCAGCCCGTGGTGGAGGCGTTCAAGCAGGCCGCCCGAGAGGCGGCGCCGCCGGCGGAGCAGCACGGCTACGCCGACGACCGGGTCGAGGCGGTGGTGCGAGCGTTCGTCCGGGACGGCCGGCTCACCGGCGTGCCGGCACAGGCCGGGCGGCGTCGGCTGCTGCTCGAACACGTCGTGCAGTCCTTCGAGCCCGGCCGCGACTACCCGGAGCGTGAGGTCAACGCCGTGCTGCGGGCCTGGACCGAGGGTGGCGGCATCGATCATGTGTCGCTGCGCCGCTACCTGGTCGACGAGGGCCTGCTCTCCCGCGACTCGAGCGACGAGCCGACCTACCGCCGGTCCGGCGGCTGGGTAGACGTCATCGAGTGAGGGGCAACCGGGCCAAACGTCCACTGTGGACTGAACGACCGGCCACTGTGGACAAAGAAGCCACCTCGTGGCACGGTTGACACCGTGCCGGAGCTCAACGCCACCGCCGCCGCCCTGCTCGGCCTGCTGCATGGCGGACCGATGACCGGAGGCCAGCTGGTGGCCGCGGCCGGCGAACGGTTCGGTGGCTTCTTCGGCGTCACCCGTAGCCAGGTGTACCGGGAGCTGCCGGCGCTGGCCGACGCCGGGCTCGTCCGGCTGGGCCGGCAGGGCCCACGATCGAGCCAGCAGTACGCGCTGACCGCAGCCGGCAAGCGGGCGTTCCGGTCGTGGCTGTCGTCCTCGGTCGCACCCGATCAGCTGCGCAGCCCGCTCATCCTGCGAATGGTGCACGCCGGCAGCCTGACCCCGCGGCAGCGGGCCGACCTGGTCTCGCGGGCCCGGCAGGCCTACTCCACGCGGCTGGACACCGTGCGAGCCGCGGTCCGGGCGGCGAGCGACCCGTACGCGAAGGCGGCCGCCGACTTCGCCGTCGCCCATACCAAGGCGGTGCTCAAGCTCCTCGACGCCATTCCCACCGATTGACTGCCGGTGCCCGTCGGCCGCATTGGCGTACCCTGCGGCAGTGGACCCGGACGTCGCGGCTGATCTCAAGGACCTCTCCAACACCCTTGCCGGCATCGAGACGGTGCTGGATGTCGCCGCGCTGCGCGCCCGGATCGCCGAGATGGAGGCCGAGGCGGCCAAGCCGGACCTGTGGTCGGATGTGGACAACGCCCAGCGGGTGACCAGCACGTTGTCCCGGAAGCAGGGTGAGCTGCGCCGGGTCACCGAGCTGCGGCAGCGGCTGGACGACCTCGAGGTGCTCTACGAGCTCGCCTACGAGCACGAGGCGAATGAGGCCGAGGCCAAAGACACCGTCGCCGAGGCCGACGCCGAGCGGGCGCGCCTGCGTGACGACATCTCCGGCCTCGAGGTGCGGACGCTGCTGTCCGGCGAGTACGACCAGCGGGACGCGCTGGTGACCATCCGCTCGGAGGCCGGCGGGGTGGACGCCGCCGACTTCGCCGAGATGCTCATGCGGATGTACCTGCGCTGGGCCGAGCGGCACGGCTACCCCACCGAGGTGTACGACACCTCCTACGCTGAGGAGGCCGGCATCAAGTCGGCGACGTTCCGGGTGACGGCGCCGTTCGCCTACGGCACGCTGTCCGTGGAGCAGGGCACCCACCGGCTGGTGCGGATCTCCCCGTTCGACAACCAGGGCCGCCGGCAGACCTCCTTCGCCGGCGTCGAGGTCGTGCCCGTCGTCGAGCAGTCCGACCACGTGGAGATCGACGAGAAGGACCTGCGCATCGACGTCTACCGCTCCTCGGGGCCGGGTGGCCAGGGGGTGAACACCACCGACTCCGCGGTGCGGATCACGCACCTGCCCACCGGCATCGTGGTCTCCTGCCAGAACGAGCGGTCCCAGCTGCAGAACAAGGCGACCGCCATGGCCGTGCTGCAGTCCAAGCTGCTGGAGCGCCGCCGGCAGGAGGAGCAGGCCCGGATGGACGCGTTGAAGGGCGAGGGCGGCGGCTCCTGGGGCAACCAGATGCGCTCCTATGTGCTGCACCCGTACCAGATGGTCAAGGACCTGCGCACCGAGTACGAGGTCGGCAACCCCGCGGCCGTCCTCGACGGGGACATCGACGCCTTCCTGGAGGCCGGCATCCGCTGGCGCAAGCAGTCCGCGACCTAGTGCCGATCGCGCCGACGGTCGCGATCTCGCGGCCGATCGTACGTTTCGGAGTAGGGTGAGGGTATCGCCCTGGACCTCGGCGACGTCGAGTGAGCTGACAGGCGGCCCGAAGCAGTCGGGCCCCGAGCCCGCCGGCCAGGCAAGGATGGGCGTGATGGCTGAAACCCTGTTCGTCTCCAGGTACGACCGACGAGTGAAACTCGTCCAAGACGTGGTGAAAGCACACTCGGGACTCGACGACGTGATCGCTGGCAAGATCGCGGTACAGGTGTTGCACGCCCTGGACACGATTCCGGAGAAGGTGCGCTGAGCATTCGAGGTCCGCTGAGCAGGAAAGGAACAGCCGTCGATGCAGCACACCCTGCGTATCCACGCATGTGACGACGACAGCCTCCTGCTGCAGGAGCAGACCATCGCCTACGGCCTGATCTCGGGATACGAGCACGGCGCCGCGGAGCTGGGCGTCATCGCCGGCAGGCTGGTGCGGATGGAACTGCTGGATCACAACGGCGAGCTGCTGGACCGGCGGATCTACCAGGTGTCCGTGACCGGTGGGCAGTTCCCATATCCGGCGTCGCACCGGGCGGCGTAGTCCCGGCCGACCAGCACCTCACGTACCGCGCATCCCCGGCCACGCCGGGTCATGCGCTTAAACCGGCGTCGGCATCCGAGGATGGCGCCGTCGCTCGCCGTTGCAGCCCGCTCACCAGCACGTCGAGGCCGGCCTCGAAGCGCTCGTCACGGTTGTCGAGCCAGACGTGTTCGCCGAGTGCGACCAGGGTGGGGAAGCGGTCATCGGGAAGCGACCGGAAGAACTCGTGGAGCCGCCGTCTGGTCGCGGGGTCCTGGACCCGCTGCTCGTTCACCGAGATGCGGGTGTTGCCCACCTCGAAGCCGACGGCGTAGCCGACGATGAGGAAAAACGCGAGGCCGGCCTCGCGGTGGGGGAACCCGGCGGTGTGCAGCGGTTGCAGGAAGGCCTCGGCCAGAGTCAACGAGTGCGGCCCGAGGGGGTCGCGAACCGTCATCAGGCCGGCCACCCCGGGATGGTCCGCCAGCACATCCCGCAGCCGATGAGCCAGCACCTTGATCTGGTCGGCCCAGGGTAGTGCGCGGTCGATGGTGCAGTCGACCTCGGCGAGTACGCCGTCCAGCAGGAGGTCCTGGAGCTGCTCCTTGCTGCGCACGTGACGGTAGAGCGCACCGGGGACCACCCCGAGCCGAGCCGCGACGGCACGCATGGTCAGCGCCGGGACGCCCTCCTGGGCGATCAGCGCGAGTGCTTCGGCCACCACCCGCTCCCGGTTGAGCGCGGCGCGCCGTTCGCCGGTGTCGGGGGCGCTGAACCACAGCGTCGCGTTGGCGTCGCCCCGCCGGTCGGGCCTGGCCGTCTGGTGCACCGCCACCGCGGTCTCCCTCGAGGAAATTGACAGTGAACGTCGTTCACGATACTGTGAACATGGTTGCTCGACAAGTGAACATCGTTCCTCAACACCGGAGCATTCATCCCGAGCCACCGGTAGTAATGAGCAAAGGAACTTCACATGTCAGTCATGACGCGCTGGGATGCTTTCCACGATCTGCGCGCGGCCCAGGACCAGTTCGACTATCTGAACAGGATGTTCCTTCAGGCGCGTGGCCAGGAGCTCCAGCAGCCCGGCTCGGGTGTCACCAGCACTCCGGCTTGGGCGCCCCCGGTCGATATCTCCGAGCGCAAGGACGCCTACGTCATCACGGTCGAGCTCCCCGGAGTCAAGCTCGACGACCTCGAGATCGCCTTCCAGGAAGGTCTGCTCACGATCCAGGGTGAGCGGTCCGTGGCTCCGGCGCCAGACGAGCAGATTCACCTGACCGAGCGCCGCTTCGGCCTGTTCCGCCGCTCGATAACGTTGCCCATGCACGTCAATGCGGACGCCATCGAGGCGTCCTGCGAAGACGGCGTGCTGAGCGTGGTGGTGCCCAAGGCAGAGGAGGCCAAGCCCAAGCGCATCGAGGTGCGCGCCGCTCGGACCCGGACCCCTGCTCTCGCGGGCCCGCCGGACAGCACGACCAACTGAGGGCAGGCCGTCACCCCCCGCTCGGCGCCGAGCGGGGGGTGACGGCCGCCTCCAGCCCTCGGGGTACCGGCGACGGGCTGCGCGTAGCTTGACTGCAACGACCCGATCTATCCAGCTCGCCACCGACCCGGTGACGGCAGCGGGGATTGCCAGCAGGCTCTTGATGGTGCCCGGCGGTGGGCGGTCGCAGGTACGCTGAGGTCGTCGCAAACAGGTGGCGCTGGACCCCGGCAACCCGGAACAAGGGAGCCGAGGCGTGCCACCAACCCTTCACGCGCGAGGTAGCGAGGCGCTGGTCTTCGGCCAGTTGGGGTTCATCGGCCACGCCACCGGCCACAAGCAGATCTTCCGTACCAGGCGAGCCAACGACCTGGTGGGCTATCTGCACGCCGGCCTTCACCCTGCGCCAATCGGGCGCCAGAAGCGGGTTCCGGCGCTGGATGGCGAAGTACCAGGCCTTCGCAAACAGGTACCCACCTCGCGCAATGTGCGCGGCAGCCGGTTGGTGGACTTCGCGCTCGGCGGGCTGAACTACCAGATCGAACACCACCAACGCGGCCTGTTCCGTTCCTACGCTCAGGTGCTGCGGCGCCTGCACGCCGTTGGCGCGCCGCTGCGTGCCGCGTCCGCCAGGCGCTGACCACCGGCCGGGCTGCCATTCACTCGACGAAGGCAAGGAGAACACGATGCACGTCGACAAGGCCGAGATCATCGCGACCCTTCGGGCCAGGGGGCTGCACGCCAGGGCCGATTGGGTCGACCGGACACTGCCCAGCGCCGTCGACACCTACGAGAACGAAGCACTGCTGCAGATGCTGAAAATCGACCCGGCCGCCATGACGCCGGTCGACGCAGCCTCGCCGCAAGGCGGAGGCCCGTGAGCGGGGGGCCACCGTTGCGGGCCGACCTGCGCTGGGACCGCGGGTCGTACAGCCGCTCTCCTGGCTCGCTCGTGCGGCGCAGGTAGACTCGCCGCTCGTGATTCGGCTCGAACAGGTGTCCAAGGTCTACCGGTCCTCCACCCGCCCCGCCCTGGACCGGGTGTCGGTCGAGGTGGACAAGGGCGAGTTCGTGTTCCTGATCGGTCCCTCCGGCTCGGGCAAGTCCACGTTCCTGCGATTACTGCTCCGCGAGGACGTGCCGACGAAGGGCAACGTGTTCGTGCACGACTGGAACGTTGCCAAGCTGCCGCGGCGCAAGGTGCCGCAGCTGCGCCAGCGCATCGGCTGCGTGTTCCAGGACTTCCGGCTGCTGCTGAACAAGACCGTCGCGCAGAACATCGCCTTCGCGCTGGAAGTGATCGGCAAGCCGGCGCACACCATCCGCAAGGTGGTGCCCGAGGTGCTCGAGCTGGTCGGCCTGGAGGGCAAGGCGCACCGGATGCCGCACGAGCTCTCCGGCGGCGAGCAGCAGCGGGTGGCCATCGCCCGCGCCTTCGTCAACCGGCCACTGTTGCTGATGGCCGACGAGCCGACCGGCAACCTCGACCCGGACACCAGCCAGGACATCATGCTGCTGCTCGAGCGGATCAACCGCACCGGCACCACGGTGCTGATGGCCACCCATGACCACTCGATCGTCGACTCGATGCGCCGCCGGGTCGTCGAGCTCAACCTCGGGCGGGTCATCCGCGACGAGTCCCGCGGCGTGTACGGCGTCGGTCGCTGACCAGCGCCCCTGCGCCAACCGCGCGACAACCGCGCGCGACAACCCTACGAAGGACTGAATACCTGCGATGCGCGCCAGCTTCGTGTTCAGTGAGGTGGCCACCGGTCTACGCCGCAACGTGACCATGACCGTTGCGATGATCATCACCACCGCGATATCTCTCGGCCTGCTCGGCGGCGGACTGCTGATCGTCCGCCTGATCGACAAGATGAGCGAGATCTACTACGACCGGGTCGAGGTCGCCGTGTTCCTCACCGAGGACGTCTCGACCGGCGATGTCGCCTGCACCCAGCAGCCGTGCGTCGACCTACGGCGCGGCCTGGAGAACACCCCGGGCGTCGAGTCCGTTGTGCTGGAGACCCGCGACCAGGCCTACGCCCGGTTCAAGCAGATCTTCGAGACCCAGCCGGAGCTCGTCGAGCTGGCCCGCCCGCAGGCGCTGCCGGCCTCGTTCCGGGTCAAGCTGGCCGACCCGGCGCGGTTCCCGGTGATCGAAAAGGAGTTCACCGGCCGGCCGGGCGTGCTCTCCGTCAAGGATCAGGGCACCTTCCTCGAGCGCCTTTTCGACCTGCTCAACGGTGTCCGCAATGCCACATTTGCGATCGCCGTCGTGCAGGGTCTCGCGGCCATCCTGCTGATCTCCAACACCATCCAGCTCTCCGCCTACACCCGAAGAACCGAGGTCGGGATCATGCGGCTGGTCGGCGCCACCCGGTGGTACACCCAGCTGCCGTTCCTGATCGAGGCGCTGGTCGCCGGCGTGATCGGCGCGTTCGCCGCGATCGTCGCCATGGTCGTCGCCAAGTACGCATTTCTCGACCGGATCCTGGCCGCCCCGATCGAGGCCAACATCATCCCGCGGCTCACCATCCTCGACGTGGTGATCGTCTCGCCGCTCCTGCTGCTGGTCGCGGTCGGCATCTCAGCGATCACCGGCTACGTCACGCTGCGCATGTACGTACGGCTCTGACGCTGCGCGCACGGAGGTACTTGCGGCTTCGCCGCTCGTGAGTGGCAAATGGTGTGATAGCCCCAATCGCCACTCACAGGGCGACCGGAGGGAGCCCATGAAGGAGCACGGCCGGAAGGTGATCGCGTCCAACCGCCGGGCGCGGCACGACTACGCGATCATCGACAGCTACGAGTGCGGCATCGTGCTGCAGGGCACCGAGGTGAAGACGCTGCGGGCCGGCAAGGCGTCGCTGGCCGACGCGTACGCCTCGGTGGAGGACGGCGAGGTCTGGCTGCGCAACCTGCACATCCCGGAGTACGCCCAGGGCACCTGGACCAACCACGAGCCGCGCCGGCCGCGCAAGCTGCTCATGCACCGCGAGGAGATCGCCAGGCTGGTCGGCAAGACCAGGGAGGGCGGGCTGACCCTGGTGCCGCTGTCGCTGTACTTTGCCGACGGCAAGGTCAAGGTCGAGCTGGCGCTTGCCCGCGGCAAGAAGACCCACGACAAGCGCCAGGACCTGGCGCGACGCGACGCCCAGCGGGAGATGGCGCGGGTCGCCGGGCGGCGGCACAAGGGCATGGACTGACGTTGCCGTGGTGGCCGATCGCGATCCGCTGTCGCAGCCCCCGGCCGACGATTCGGACGTGCCGGCCTGGCTGGCCGCGCTGGGCGTGCCCGGCATCGTCGACCTGCACGTGCACTTCATGCCAGAGCGGTTGATGGCGCGGGTGTGGCAGTTCTTCGACCGGGCCGAACAGCACTACGGCACACCGTGGCCCATCCAGTACCGGCTGCCGGAGGCGCAGCGGTTGGCGGTGCTGGCCGACCTCGGCGTGCGCGCGTTCGCGCCGCTGGTGTATCCGCACAAGCCGGGCATGGCCGAGCCGCTCAGCCGATGGGCGGTGGACTTCGGCCACCGGACGCCGGGCGCCGTGCCCACCGCCACGCTGTACCCGGAGCCGTCGATGTCGTATCTGGCCGAGGCACTGGACGGTGGCGCGCGGAGCGTCAAGGCGCACGTGCAGGTCGGCGACTACGACCCGCGCGACCCGCTGCTGAACGGCGCCTGGGGCCTGCTCGCCGAGGCTCGCGTACCGGTGGTCGTGCACTGCGGGCATGGGCCGGTGCCAGGCCGGTACACCGGGTTGGACATCTTCGCCGAGGTGCTGCACCGGCACCCGCAACTCACCGCCGTGCTCGCGCACGCCGGCATGCCGGAGTACCAAGCGGCACTGGATCTGGTTGCCCATTTTCCGCGGGTGTACCTGGACACCACCATGGTGGGCACCCCGTTCGCCGATGTGCTGCACCCGCTGCCGCTTGACTGGGCCGCCCGGCTGGTGGACCACGCCGACCGGGTGGCATTCGGCTCGGACTTCCCGAACATGCCGCACCCCTACGCGACCCAGGTCGCCGCGGTGTGCGGGTGGGCGGCCGCCGAGCCGCGGCTGGGTGAGGCGTTCCTCCGGGCCGTGCTGCACGACACGCCGGCGCGGCTACTCGGCGTCGGCGCGCGTTCGGTATGACCGCGCTGCTGCTCGCGCTCCTCGCCGCGGTCAGCTACGGCGTGAGCGACTTCATCGGCGGGCTGGCCGCGCGGCGGGCCCGCGTCCTCACCGTGGTGCTGGTCGCGTTCCCGCTCGGCACCATCGGTCTCGGCGGCCTGCTGATCCTCGTCGGTGGCCGGCTGGGGCCGCAGGTCCTGCTGGTCGGTGGCGCCCTCGGCGTGC
>DASXTS010000353.1:0-3597 GCA_036505275.1 Pseudonocardiaceae bacterium | reverse complement strand
GATGGTGCCAACGATGTCCCGCAGCGCGGCCCGGTCGATCGCCGAGGCGAGGAACTGCGCCGCGCCGGGTGGCGTGCGCAGCACGGCGATGTTGCCGCTGGCGTCCAGCGAGACAAGTAGCTCGGCGAGCAGCCGGCGCATCCGTGTGGTGCCGCCTTCGATGGCGCGCACCGGGCTGCCGTCGTCCGGGATGACATAGCTGGGCGCGCCGCCGTCCACGCCGCGCAGCTTGACCGCGCCGAGCTCCTCTAGGTCGCGGGACAGGGTGGCCTGGGTGGCCTCGATGCCCTCCGCGGCCAGCATGGTGGCCAGCTCGGACTGGCTGCGGATGGCCCGGTGGGTGATCAGCTCGACGATCCTGGCCTGGCGGGCGACACGGCTGGCCGTGCTCATGGCGCCCCGTCCGGGCCGGCCCGGGCCAACAGCCACACCAGCAGGGCCTTCTGGCTGTGCAGCCGGTTCTCGGCCGCGTCCCAGGCCGCGCTGGCCGGGCCGTCCAGCACCTCGTCCGTGATCTCCATGCCGCGGTGCGCCGGCAGGCAGTGCAGCACGATGGTGTCGACCCCGGTGGCGGCCAGGAGTGCCGCGTTGAGCTGGTAGGCCTGGAACGGCGCGACGCGGTCGCGGCCGTCGTCCTCCTGCCCCATCGACGTCCAGGCGTCGGTGACCAGCACATCGGCGCCGCCCGCAGCGGCCACGGGGTCGCTGTGCACGGCCACTGTGCCACCGGTCTCCGCAGCCCGGCGCCGCGCGGCGTCCAGCACCTCGGGAGCCGGGGTGAAGCCGCCCGGCGCGGCGATCCGCACGTGCATGCCGGCGGTGACGCCGCCGAGCAGTAGCGAGTGCGCCATGTTGTTGCCGCCGTCGCCGAGGAAGGTCAGGGTGCGGCCGGACAGGCCACCGTGCCGCTCCCGGACCGTCTGCAGGTCGGCCAGCACCTGGCAGGGGTGGAACTCGTCGGTCAACGCGTTGACCACCGGAATGGTGCAGACGCTGGCCATGGCGGTCATGCGGTGCTGGCCGGAGGTGCGGTACACCACGGCATCCACGTATCGGGAGAGCACCCGCGAGGTGTCCTCGATGGTCTCCTCGCGGCCGAGCTGCATGGTGCGCGCGTCGATCACCAGTGGATGGCCGCCGAGCTGCGCGATGCCGGCCTCGAAGGAGACCCTGGTGCGGGTGGACGGCTTCTCCAGGATGACCGCGACGGTCCGGGGCCCGGCCAGCACGTGGTGGGAGTACGGGTCCTTCTTCAGCTCGTCGGCGAGGTCGAGCACGGCCGCCTGCTCGGCGGGGGTGAGGTCGTCGTCCCGGAGGAAATGCCGTGGGGCTCGCCGTGCGGTCATGGCGCCGCGTCCGCGAGGATGGCGGGCAGCGCGCCGAGGAACTCATGCACCTGGTCGGGGCCGAGCACCAGCGGTGGGGCGAGCCGGACGGTGTCCGGTTGCACCGGGTTGACCAGGAAGCCGGCGCGCATCGCGGCCTCCGCGACCTGCGGAGCCCGGTCGGCGGTGAGCCCGATGCCGAGCAGCAGGCCGGCGCCGCGGACGTGGTCGACCAGCGGGTGGGCCAGCCGCTCGACGCCGGCGGTGAGCTCCTTGCCCATGGCCGCGGCGTGCTCCACCAGGCCCTCGGCGGCGATCGTGCGCAGCACGGCGTGGGCCGCCGCGCAGCACACCGGGTTGCCGCCGAACGTGGTGCCGTGGTCGCCCGGTCGCAGCAATCGTGCGGCCGGCCCGATACCGATGCAGGCGCCGATCGGGAGGCCGCCGCCCAGGCCCTTGGCCAGCGTCACCACGTCGGGGATGATGCCGGCCTGCTGAAAGGCGAACCAGGTGCCGGTGCGGCCGATGCCGGTCTGAATCTCGTCAAGGACCAGCAGCGCACCCGCCTGTGTGGTGAGTCGCCGGGCCGCCTGAAGATAACCGGGCGGCGCCGGCAGCACGCCGCCCTCACCCAGGATGGGCTCGAGGAACACCGCCGCGGTGTCCTCGTCGACCACGTCGCGCAGCGCGCCCGCGTCCCCGAACGGCACATGCACCACGCCGGGGGTCAATGGCTCGAACGGCTCCCGCTTGGCCCGCTGCCCGGTGAGCGCCAGGGCGCCCATGGTGCGGCCGTGGAACGCACCCTCGGTCGCCACGATGTTCGGCCGCCCGGTCCTGCGGGCGATCTTGAATGCGGTCTCGTTGGCCTCCGCGCCGGAGTTGCAGAACAGCACCCGCCCGGTCCCGCCGGCGTTGGGCACAACCAGGTCGAGCAGCGTTTCGGCCAGCGCCAGACCGGGCTCGTGGCCGTACAGGTTGGACACGTGGCCAAGCGTGCCGACCTGTGCGGTGACGGCCGCGACGACCGCGGGATGCGCGTGGCCGAGAACGTTGACCGCGATGCCGGCGAGAAGATCGAGGTAGCGGCGGCCATCGGCGTCCCAGACGTAGGCGCCCTCGCCGCGGACCAGGGTGATCGGCGGCACGCCGTAGTTGTCCATCAGGGCGGCCTGCCAGCGCACCCGGGCGTCCTGGTTGCTCATGGTCGATTCCCTCATGGCAGCACCATTGTTCCCACGCCGTCGGTGGTGAAGACCTCGAGCAGCACGGCGTGCGCCAGCCGCCCGTCGATCACGTGCGCCTGCTCGACGCCGCCCCGGACCGCGCGCAGGCAGGCCTCCATCTTCGGCACCATGCCGGCGTCCAGGCCGGGCAGTATGGGCTCGAGCTCGTCGGCGGTGACCTGGCGCAGCAGCGTTTCCCGCCGTGGCCAGTCCGCGTAGAGGCCCTCGACATCGGTGAGCACCACGAGCTTCGTCGCGTTCAGCGCGACGGCCAGGGCGGCCGCCGCGGTGTCCGCGTTGACGTTGTGCACCACGCCGTCGGCATCCGGGGCGACGGTGGAGACGACCGGGATGCGGCCGGCCGCGATGATGTCCTCGACGGCGCTCGGGTTGACCTCCACCACGTCGCCGACCAGGCCGATGTCGACCTGTTCCCCGTCCACGGTTGCGGTGCGCCTGGCCGCGGTGAACAGGTGAGCGTCCTCGCCGCTGATGCCGACGGCGTACGGGCCGTGCGCGTTGACCAGGCCGACCAGCTCGCGCCCCACCTGCCCGACCAGCACCATGCGAACCACGTCCATGGTCTCCGGCGTGGTCACCCGCAGCCCGCCACGGAACTCGCCGTTCATGCCGAGCCGGCCGAGCATGGCGGTGATCTGAGGCCCGCCACCGTGGACCACGACGGGCCTGATTCCTGCCAGCCGCAGGAACACCATGTCCTGCGCGAACGCCCGCTTGAGCTCGTCGTCGAGCATGGCGTTGCCGCCGTACTTGATCACCACAACGGCGTGGTGGAAGCGCTGCAGCCACGGCAGCGCCTCGATCAGCACCTCGGCCTTCGTCTGTGCCGTCGTGGTTTGGGCCGTCGTGGTTTGGGCCGTCGTGGTGTGGCTGTACTTCGCCGCCGTCATGACGAGTACGCGCTGTTCTCTTCGACGTAGCCGTGCGAGAGGTCGGTGGTCCGGATCGTGGCGCTGCCGGCGTCGAGGTTCAGTCCAATGTGGACGGTGACCTCGGGGCCGCTGAGGTCGGCTGCCGAGCGGTCC
>DASXTS010000352.1:0-12773 GCA_036505275.1 Pseudonocardiaceae bacterium | reverse complement strand
TGTGGGACGCGCGAACGGGGGGCAGCTACCGGTACTCGGCATTGAGCGAGGACGAGGAGATCGCCAGCTTCTACGGCTCCTTCCATGAGGTGCGGCCGGACGCGCGGCTGGTGCAGACGTTCACATACGAGGGCGTGCCGGACGGGGTCTGCCTGGAGACGGTGACCTTCGACGATCTCGGCGACGGCCGCACCCGGATCACGTCGCTCTCGGTCGTGGACACCATGGAGGGCCGCGACGCGATCATGGCCAGCGGCATGGAGGTCGGCGTGATCGAGGGCTACGACAAGCTCGACGCGCTGCTCGCCGAGGCCTGAGCCGCCACGCGGCACCCCGGCGGCACGGTCACACGGTACGGCGGCCAGCCGACCACGTGATCACCGAAACTGTCGGCCGAGATTGCAGCCACGGCAATCGCAGTCGACAATTCCGGTGATCATGTGGCGGGCGCGCGCACGACCCGCGCTGGCACTGACGGGTTCTAGCCGTTGGCCGGGGCGACCGGCTCGACGGTGGCGAAGTAGCCGCGTTCGCGCGCGGTATTGCCTTTCCTACTTCCTACTCAACGGTGCCGGAATGCGCGGCGCGTCGGCGGTGTTCGAGTGGCCATGCGAATAGCCGTACTGGGTAGTGGCAACGTGGGGCGGGCCGTGGCGGCCGGGTTGAGCAAGGCGGGGCACGACGTGGTGGTCGGCACCAGGGACACCTCGCGGCCGGAGCTCGAGCAGTGGTCGGCCGAGTCGGGCGTGCCGCTCGTCGAGCAACCGGAGGCAGGCCGGCATGCGGAGGTGCTGGTCAACGCCACGCCGGGCCAGGCGTCGGCCGGGGCGCTGGCCGCGGCCGGTGGCGCCGAGCTGGACGGCACGATCGTGCTCGACGTGGCCAATCCGCTGGACTTCTCGGCCGGTTTCCCACCGTCGCTGTCGGTGTGCAACACGGACAGCCTGGCCGAGTCGCTGCAGCGGGCGTTCCCGTCGCTGCGCGTGGTCAAGGCGCTGAACACGGTGTACATGGAGGTGATGGTCGACCCTGGTCAGCTAGCCGAGCCGTCGTCCCTCTTCGTCGCCGGGGATGACGCGGACGCCAAGTCGACCGTGGTCGACATGCTGACCAGCCTCGGCTGGGACCGCGACCAGATCTTCGACCTCGGCGAGCTGGCGGCGGCCCGCGGCGCGGAGGCCTACGTCCTGCTGTGGCTCCGGCTGATGCGGTCGCTCGGCACCGCGACCTTCAACGTCCGAGTCGTACGGGCCGGCTAGCGTCGCTTCTTGGGTGCCTTGGTCTCCTTGGGAACCTTGGTCTCCTTGGGTGGCAGTGCCGCGGTGTGCTCCAGCGCTCGCTGGACCCACATCGCGGCCAGCCGGTCGCCGTCGGGGGAGGAGCGCCATGCCGGCGGCAGCATCACGTAATCCTTCATCGGGCGGCCGGCCATCGGCTCGAAGATCTCCGCGCCGTCCTCTGCGAGCAGCTCGGCCCGCCCCTGCTCGTCGAGTCTGACGGCCGCGACCTGCCCGAACAGGCACAGGAACATGTTGCCGTTGACGAAGCCGCCGACGTTGCCGAACATCGGCCGGCTGGTCACGTCGGGGTGGTCGGGGACCAGGCCGGCGAACCAGGCCTTGTCCTCGTCGGTCGGCTTGCCGAAGGTGCCCTTCTCCATGGCCGGGCAGGATAGGGCTCATGACGCAGGAACAGTGGACGGCCGTCGACGATTACCTGACCGAGTTGGTCGTGCGGCCGGGGCCGGAGCTGTCGGCGGTGGAGGAGTCCGCGGCCGCCGCCGGCCTGCCGGCCATCGCGGTCGCGCCCAACGAGGGCAAGCTGCTGCGGCTGCTGGCGAAGCTGGCCGGCGCACGGTCCATCCTGGAGATCGGCACGCTGGCCGGTTACAGCACGATCTGGCTGGCCGGGGCGCTGCCCGAGGGCGGCAGCCTGGTCACCCTGGAGATCGACCCGCGGCACGCCGAGGTGGCTCGCGCCAACATCGAACGGGCCGGGCTGGCCGATCGCGTCGAGGTGCGGGTCGGCGCGGCGCTGGACAGCCTGCCGGCGCTGGCCACCGAGGGCCGCGGCCCGTTCGACATGGTCTTCATCGACGCCGACAAGGAGGGCAACCCCGACTACTTTCGCTGGGCGCTGCAGCTCTCCCGGCCCGGCGCTCTGATCGTGGTCGACAATGTGGTGCGCGAAGGTGCCGTCGTCGAAGACACCGGCCGCTCCGACATACAGGGCACCCGTCGGGTGCTCGAGCTGATGGCCGCCGAGCCGAGGGTCAGCGTCACCGTGATCCAGACGGTCGGCCGCAAGGGCCACGACGGCATGGCCATCGCCCTCGTCCTGAGCACATAACGCTCGCCCTGCGCTGTGAGTATCCTTAGCTGCGCTAACGAATAGTTCCGTTACCAAGGAGGCGTCGCGTGCCGACCGGATCCGGGGTCGAGCCGGCAGATTCCGCCGGAGCGGTGCCGACCAGGCTGCCGCGCGAGGTCTGGGTCCTGGTTGCGGCCAGCTTCGTGATCGCGGTCGGGTTCGGCATCGTGGCGCCCGCACTGCCGACCTTCGCGGCGAGCTTCGGCGTGGGCGTCACCGCGGCGTCCGTAGTCATCAGCGCGTTCGCCTTCATGCGGCTGGCGTTCGCGCCGGCCAGCGGGCGGTTGGTGACCGCGATCGGCGAGCGGCCGGTGTACCTGCTCGGCATCGTGATCGTCGCGGTGTCCACCGGTGCGTGCGCATTCGCCGAGCAGTACTGGCAGCTGCTGCTCTTCCGCGGGCTGGGCGGCACCGGCTCGACCATGTTCACGGTGTCCGCGATGGCGCTGCTGATCCGGCTCACCCCGCCGACCATGCGCGGCCAGGCCGCCGGGCTGTGGGCCACCAGCTTCCTGGTTGGCAACATCGCCGGCCCACTGGTCGGCGGCAGCCTGATCGCCGTGTCGCTGCGCGCGCCGTTCGTGGTGTACGCCGCGTCGCTGCTGCTGGCCGCGTTCGTGGCCTGGGTGTTCCTGCGGCGCTCGACGCTGGCGGCACCGGACCGGTCGGAGGGTGTGCCGGCGGTCACCGTGCGGGAGGCCCTCGGGCACCGCACCTACCTGGCCGCGCTGGCGTCCAGCTTCGCCAACGGCTGGGCGGTCTTCGGCGTGCGCATCTCTCTGATCCCGCTGTTCGTGGTCGAGGTGCTGCGCCGCGACGCCGGGCTGGCCGGTGTCTCGCTGGCGGTGTTCGCCGCCGGAAACGCCGCCGTGCTGCTGCTCTCCGGGCGGCTGGCCGACGCCATCGGTCGCAAGCCGCTGGTGCTTGCCGGCCTCGCGGTGTCGGGCGGCGCCACGATCTGGCTCGGCTTCACCGACACCGTGCCGGCGTTCCTCGTCGCCTCGCTGGTGGCCGGCGTCGGGGCCGGCGTACTCAACCCGCCGCAGAACGCAGCGGTCGCCGACATCGTCGGCGCGACCAGGCGCGGTGGCTCGGTGCTCGCCGCCTTCCAGATGGCCGCTGACGTCGGCGCGATCGTCGGCCCGATCGCCACCGGGGTGATCGCCGACCGGCTGTCCTACCAGGCCGCGTTCGTCCTTACCGGCCTGATAGCGCTGCTGGCCTGCCTGGTCTGGCTGCCTGCGGCTGAAACGCTGCCGCGCCGGGCCGCTGCCGTGCTTCGGCCGGCGGGGACGCCTTCTGTGCCGGTGTTGTCGGACGCCCGCGCTGCCGAGTGCGGCTGCCTCGATGAGAGCGCCGAGGTGCCCACCGGGCAGCGCCTCGCCGGCCGCCCCAGCCAGCCGGAGAGCTGAGTTCTTTCGACAAGGGGGGTGGCCGTGCTGGGCTATTCGCGGTACTACGCCGAGCTGGACGCCGAGACGGCGCGCCTGGCGGACGTGGTGCGCACCACCGACCAGGCGCTCGCGGTGCCCACCTGCCCGGAGTGGTCGTTGGCCGACCTCGCCGTGCACGTCGGGCAGGGCAACCGGTGGGCGGCCTCAATGGTGGAGCGGCGGGTCAGCCGGTGGCTGCCGCGGCAAGAGACCGACGACCCGGAGCCACCTCGCGGCGGGGATCGGCTCGCCGACTGGCTGCTGGCGAGTGCCCGCCGCGTGGGCACGGCCGTTCGGGAGGCCGGTCCGGATGCCGCCGTGTGGACCTGGGCCGAGGAGCAGACGGCTGGCTTCTGGCTGCGCCGGCTCACCCACGAGGCGGTTATCCACCGGCTGGACGCCGACCTCGCCGTCGGCCGGCCGGCGGCGCTGTCCGCCGAGGTGGCGGCCGACGGCGTGTCCGACCTGCTGGCCTGCATCGCCACGCTGTCCAGCGAGGACGCCGCCGACCCGGTGTTCGCCGGCCTCCGCGGCGACGGCCAGACCCTGCACTTCCACGCGACCGACGACGGCCTCGGCTCGGCCGGCGAATGGTTTGTCCGGCGCAACCCGTCGGGCGTGCGCTGGGAGCATGGCCACCGCAAGGGCGACGTCGCCGTGCGCGGTCCCGCACTCGACCTGCTGCTCGTGCTGAACCGCCGGGCCACCGCAGGAGTGTCGGTGCTCGGCGACGGGCAACTCTTCGCACACTGGCTGGCGAACAGCGCCTGGTGAGCCGCGATGCGCCGCGTGGTCTAATCGCCTCGCCGGGCCTCGTGCCGTCGTGCCTCGCCCGAGGGTGGATGTCCGGGATCGGCCGGCGGCTCCGACGTCTCTGGTGCGGCGCCGCAGGGGCGCCAGCCGAGAGGAGAGACCGTGAAGTACATGATCTTGACCTACGCCTCCCAGCAGGACTATGACGGCATGGCCGGCAAGGCCACCGGCAAGCCGGCCTGGTCTGCCCAGGACTTCGCGGCCATGGGCGAGTTCATGGTGGCGTTCAACAAGGAGCTGGAGGAATCCGGCGAGCTGGTCGAGACCAGAGGGCTGGCCGCGCCGGTGCACACCAGGAGGATCGCCGGGCTGATCAACGGCCTTCCGGTGGTGACCGACGGCCCGTACGCGGAGACACAGGAGGTGCTGGCCGGCTACTGGATCGTGGAATGCCAGAGCTTCGACCGGGCGACCGAGATCGCCGCCCGGCTGGCGAAGTGCCCGGTTCCGGACCTCGTCGCCGCAGACGCCTACGCCGACGTGCGGCCGATCGCCGAGTCCGGCGCCGACCTGGATGTCTGACGCCTGGGTCGAGGACCTGCTGCGCCCGCTCGCGCCGCAGGTCCTCGGCGCGGTCGTGCGGCGGTACGGGCATTTCGACACCGCGGAGGAGGCGGTGCAGGAGGCCCTGCTCGCGGCCGCCACCCAGTGGCCGCGGGACGGCGTGCCGGACAACCCGCGCGGCTGGCTGATCACCGTGGCCGCCCGGCGGCTGACCGACCTGCTGCGCAGCGAGCAGGCCCGCCGGCGCCGGGAGGACGCCGTGGCGACCTGGACGCTGCCGGAGCAGTGGCTGGCGCCGGCCGCGGACGCGCGTGTCGCAGGCCGGGCATCGGACGCCGACGACACGCTGATTCTGCTGTTCATGTGCTGCCACCCGGCGCTGTCCGCGGCGTCGCAGATTGCCCTGACGCTGCGCGCCGTCGGCGGCCTGACCACCGCCGAGGTGGCCCGCGCGTTCCTGGTGCCGGAGGCCACCATGGCGCGCCGCATCGGCCGGGCCAAGCAGCGCATCAAGGACAGCGGTGTGCCGTTCGCCATGCCCGCGGCCGCGGAACGCGCCGAGCGGCTGGGCGCGGTGCTGCACGTGCTCTACCTGATCTTCAACGAGGGCTACGCCAGCACCTCGGGACCGAGCCTGCAGCGCACCGAGCTGGCCGCCGAGGCGATCCGGCTGGCCCGCCTGGTGCACCGGCTGCTGCCGTCGGACGGCGAGGTGACCGGGCTGCTCGCGCTCACGCTGCTCACCGACGCTCGGCGCCTGGCGCGGACCGGTCCGGACGGCGAGCTGGTCCCGATGGCCGAGCAGGACCGCAGCCGGTGGAACGCCCAGGCAATCGCGGAAGGCGTCGCCCTCATCACCTCGGCCCTGGGGAGCGGGCCGGCCGGCCCGTACCAGCTGCAGGCCGCCATCGCCGCGGTGCACGACGAGGCAGCGAGCGCCGAGGCGACCGACTGGCCGCAGATCATGGCGCTCTATGAGCTGCTGATGCGGATCTCCGACAACCCGATGGTGCGGCTGAACCACGCCGTGGCGGTAGCCATGGTCCACGGCGCGCGCGTCGGGCTCGAGCTGCTGGAGAAGCTGTCCACGGACGACCGGCTGGCCGAGGACCACCGGCTGCACGCCGTGCGCGGACACCTGCTGGAGATGGCCGGTGACCATCCGGCCGCATGCGCCGCCTATCAGGCGGCGGCCGACCGCACCAGGAGCCTGCCGCAGCAGCGCTACCTCAATGCCAGAGCCGCCCGCCTGACGGTCGACCGATAGGCCCTTTTCGCGGGCGTCGCACGCCCAATCGGCGAAACGCCGACCCCGACCGCTCGACACAGGCGACCCAACCGCTCAACATGGGCGACCCAACCGCCCAACTCGCGCGACCCAACCGGCGAACACGCCGATCCCGACCGCCCAACTCGCGCGACCCAACCGGCGAACACAGGCGACCCAATCGCCGGTCGGTGCTGATCTACGTGCGGCGCAAGGGGCCCGCGTTCGCCGAGTTCTTCCGCATGCTGCGGCCGGGCGGCCGGCTGTCCATCTTCGAGCCGATCAACAGCTTCGCCACGGCGCAGGACGACCGCTGCGGACTGTTCGGGCTGGACCTGACCCCGGTCGCCGAGCTGGCCGCCAAGGTGCAGCGCGCCTGGGTCAGCCAGCCGCCGGAGCAGGACCCGATGTTCGACTTCGACGAGCGCGACCTGCTGCGACTGGCCGCCGAGGCCGGGTTCACCGCGCTGGAGCTGGACTACCGGGCCGAGGTAGGGGTGCCGGCGCCACCGCCGAGCACCGACTGGGACGCCCTCAAGAAGACCGCGCCCAACCCGCTGGCGCCCACCGTCGAGGAGGTGCTCGCCGGCGTGCTCACGGACGGAGAGCGGGATCGCTTCGAGTACCACGTGCGGGCCGTGCTGGCCGCCGGCACCCCGGCTCGGATCACTTTGGCCACGGCCTACCTGCGCGCCGTCCGGCCCTGACGGCCGCTGCGCGTTCAGCGATCTCCTCCCGCCTCAGCCGGCCGACGGCGCCGCGAGCACGCTGCGCCCGCCGTGCCCTCGCATTGCGGAGATGATCTGCGCCGCGCAGGCGTCCGGGTCGGCCGCCGAGGTGTCCACCTCGACGTCATAGCGGGCGTGGGTGTGCACCACGTCGAACTGCGCCCTGGCCTGGCCGAGGGTGCGGTCGCGCCGTTCCCGCTCGCGCCGTACCACCTCCGCCAGCGGGCAGCGCACTCCCACCGAGAGCAGCTGGTAGCCGCCGAGCACGGCCGCGGCGTCCGCCACCCACCGGCGGTCCAGCAGCACGTGGTCGACCAGCACGCCCCACCCCACTGCCGCGGCCGCGGCCACCATCCGGTGCAGTGCTGTGACCAGCTTGTCGCCCAGCGGGCCGGCGGTGATCTCCAGCTCCGGGTCCGCACCCCGGTAGACGAACACCTCGTGCCACCGCGGCGCCTCCAGCCACCTGCCGGGCAGCGCGAACACCACCGTGTCGATTCCCAGCCGCAGGTACGGCTCGGCCAGCGCCCGCTGCAGCGCCTTGGCCAGAGTCGTCTTGCCCGAGCTGGACGTACCGTTCAGTAGGACGATCACATGCCATCGCGCGACTTGTTGTCGAGGTACTGCTTGGCCAGCCGCTTCGGGGCGTGAGTGAGCCAGGCATCCTCGATCAGCTCGGTCAGCTCAGGCACGGCGATCTCGTCGAGGCGAACCAGGACAGCCGGGTAACCGTCGAAGTGCGGGGTGGTGAAATAGACGTTCGGATCGTCGCTGAGCAGGGCCTGTTTCACGCCGAGGTCGGCCACGCGGGCGCCCAGGATCGGGCCGTCTGGTGCCTGGTCGCCGAGCGCTTCGAAGTCGGCCCGGCGGAGTGGACGTTCCCAGACGAAGCCCTTGTTCCGCACCCGCCAGCCGAGCAGGCCGCGCTGCGACTCCTCGGCCGTCTCGGGCAGTGCCGAGGCGATCCGGCGGACATCGTCCCACGTCGCCACGGCGCCACCCTAAGCCTCCGCCGGCCTGTCCGGTGACCGTTCAATTCGGAATCGGTGAACTTCGACCGGCCTCATCACGTACGACTTGTCCGAGGACCAGGAGCACAACCGGCTCGGGCCTCTCAGCGGCGTCTCAGGCCCGGCACAGACCGTCCACAGGATCCGCCTAGGCCATGCACAGGAAACTCACAGGCTGGCTGTCAAGGCTGACCCCAGCAAGGGGAGGCGGCCGCGGAGACCCGGTCGTGGCGAGAGGGGCAGCGTTGAGTTCGCCGACCACCGGGTGGTGCCGGAGAGCTTCGGAACTCGCGCCAGCGCCGGGCACGTCATGAGCATGCCGGCGATCGGCATCGATGCGGTGGTCAGCGCCGCGCTCGGTGGTGATCGCGCGGCCGTTGGGCAGCTGCTGGGGTTGATCCGCCCGCGGATCGTCGCATACTGCCGTGCCCGGATCGGCCGGCATGAGTCCACGTACGGATCGGCCGACGACGTGGCGCAGGAGGTGTGCCTCGCGGTGCTGCGGGCGCTGCCGTCCTACCGTGATAGGGGGCGCCCGTTCCTTGCGTTCGTGTACGGCATCGCCGCGCACAAGGTGGTGGACGCGCACCGCTCGGCGGCGCGGAACAGGGCGCAGCCGATGCCGGAACTGCCGGAAATTGCGGAGGATTCCGAGGATCCTGAGCAGCATGCCATGCAGGGCGAGCTGTCCAGCCGGATGACTCAATTGATGGGCATACTGCCGGGCAAGCAGCGAGATGTCCTGGTGCTGCGGGTGGTGGTCGGTCTGTCGGTGGAGGAGACCGCGGAGGCCATCAAGTCCACCCCCGGTGCCGTCCGGGTGGCCCAGCACCGGGCGCTCAACAGGCTCAGGAAGGTGCTCGCGAGCCAGGGGCTCGCCGGGCTCTTTGACTGAAAGCGCACTAGATGAGCCGCGTTCGCGGCGATAGAGTGCGCGCTGTGCCGAATTTGCGGATCAGCGAGGCGGCCAGCCTGCTTGGGGTCAGCGACGACACCGTACGGCGGTGGATCGAGCTGGGGCGGCTACCCGTGGTGCTCGACGGCGGCCGCAAGGCCGTGGACGGCCGGGCGCTGGCGGCGTTCGTGCAGCAGAACAACGAGGCCCCGCAGCCGGGGGTCACGATGGCCGCCTCCGCCCGCAACCGGATGCGGGGGATCGTCACCCGGGTCGTGAAGGACGGGGTGATGGCCCAGGTGGAAATGCAGGCCGGGCCGTTCCGGATCGTGTCGCTGATGAGCCGGGAGGCCGCCGACGAGCTCGGCTTGGAGATCGGCTGCGTGGCGGTCGCCTCGATCAAGGCCACGCACGTCGTCGTCGAGATCCCGGAGGCGTGAATGACCCGCAGCCGGCACCTGGCCACAGCGGCCACAGCGGCGGCCACTGCGGCGTTGGCGCTGGCCGGGTGTGCCTCGGAGGCGGCACCGGGCGCGGCGCCGGCGATCAGCGGTGACGTTGTGGTCTTCGCGGCCGCATCGCTGACCGAGTCGTTCACCAGGATCGGCAAGGACTTCGAGGCCGCCCATCCGGGCGTCAAGGTCACGTTCAACTTCGCCGGCAGCTCGGCGCTGGCCCAGCAGATCAATCAGGGGGCGCCGGCGGATGTGTTCGCCTCAGCCTCGCCGGTGAACATGAAGCAGGTCGGCGATGCCGGTGGCGTCGCCGGTCAGGCCGTGACGTTCGCCCGGAACCGGCTGGAGATCGCGGTCCCGAGCGGCAACCCCGCGAAGATCACCGGGCTGGCCGACCTCGGCAGGGCGGAGAACAAGATCGCGCTGTGTGCCGAGCAGGTGCCGTGCGGGGCGGCGGCGAAGAAGGTGTTCGAGGCCGCCGGGGTCACGGCCGCGCCGGACACCCTCGAGCAGGACGTCAAGGCGGTGCTGACCAAGGTCCGGCTCGGTGAGGTGGACGCCGCGCTGGTCTACCAGACCGACGTGCAGGCGGCCGGCGGCGAGGTGCAGGGCATCGAGTTTCCCGAGGCCGACGAGGCGATCAACGACTACCCGATCGCGGCGCTGGCCAAGGCCCGCAACGCCGCGCCGGCGAGGGCCTTCGTCGACTACGTGCTGTCCGACCGGGGCCGCGCCGTGCTCACCGCCGCCGGCTTCGACGGCCCGTGAGAAGCAGGACGTGATGAACCGCCGGCTGCCGCTCGTCCTCGGCGTGCCGGCCGTGCTCGGCCTGGCGTTCCTGGTGGTGCCGCTGGCTGGGCTGCTGGTGCGGGCGCCCTGGTCGTCGCTGCCGTCCCAGCTGGTCAGCAGCGGGATGGGGCAGGCGCTGCGGCTGTCGCTGCTGTGCGCCAGCCTCGCGACGGTGCTGTGCCTGGTGCTGGGCGTGCCGCTGGCCTGGCTGCTCGCCCGCGGCGGCGTACCCGGCCGGGGGTTGCTGCGCGCGCTGGTCACGGTGCCGCTGGTGCTGCCGCCGGTGGTGGGCGGTGTCGCGCTGCTGCTGGTGCTCGGCCGGCGCGGCCTGGTCGGCCGGCAGCTGGACGCCTGGCTCGGCGTCTCGTTGCCGTTCACCACCGCCGGGGTGGTGGTCGCCGAGGCCTTCGTGGCCATGCCGTTCCTGGTCATCTCCGTGGAGGGCGCGCTGCGCGCCGCGGATTCCCGCTACGAGGAGGCGGCGGCCACGCTGGGCGCTTCGCGCTGGCTGACCTTCCGCCGGGTCACCCTGCCGATGGTCGCGCCCGGCGTGGTGGCCGGCACGGTGCTGTGCTGGGCCAGGGCGCTCGGCGAGTTCGGCGCCACGATCACCTTCGCCGGCAACTTTCCCGGCGAGACGACCACCATGCCACTGGCCGTATACCTCGCACTGGAGACCGACCCCGACGCGGCGATCGTGCTGAGCCTGGTGCTGCTCGCCGTGTCTGTGGTGGTGCTGGCCAGCCTGCGGGACCGCTGGATCGGCGGGGTGACATGACCCTGCACGCCGAACTGCGGGTTGCGCGCGGCAACGGGTTCCGGCTGGACCTTGACCTCACCGTCGATCCTGGTGAGGTGGTCGCGCTACTCGGTCCGAACGGCGCCGGCAAGACCACCGCGCTACGCGGGCTCGCCGGCCTGTTGCCGCTGTCCGCCGGCAGGATCCGGCTGGACGGGCTGACCTGGGACGAGCCACCGCGGGTATTCGTCCCGGCCGAGCGCCGCCCCATCGGCGTGGTCTTCCAGGAGTACCTGCTGTTTGCCCACATGTCCGCGCTGGAGAACGTGGCGTTCGGCCCCCGCGCCCGCGGGGCACGCCGCGCCGACGCCCGTGTCCTGGCTCGGCACTGGCTGGAGCGGGTCGACCTCGCTGACCAGGCTGATGTCCGGCCACGGGAACTGTCCGGCGGCCAGGCCCAGCGGGTTGCCCTGGCCCGTGCCTTGGTCACCGGCCCTGAGCTGCTGCTGCTCGACGAGCCGCTGGCCGCGCTGGACGCCAGCAGCCGGCTGCAGATCAGGGCCGAGATCGGCCGCCACCTCGGCGCTTACCCCGGCCGGACGCTTCTGGTCACCCACGATCCGCTGGACGCCATGGTGCTCGCCGACCGGCTCGTCATCGTCGAGGAGGGCCGCCTGGTCCAGCAGGGTCCGCCCTCGGTGGTGGCGCGCGAACCGCGCACCGACTACGTCGCCCATCTCGTCGGCCTCAACCTGCACCGCGGCCGGGCCGAGGGCAACACGGTCCGGCTGGCCGACGGGGGACAGCTGGTCATCGCCGAACCGGCCACCGGCGATGTGTACGTTGCCTTCCCCCCGTCGGCGGTCGGGCTCTACCCGGAGCGGCCGGCCGGCAGCCCGCGCAACACCTGGCCGGTCACCGTTGCCGCCGTCGAGCAGCACGCGCACACCGTGCGGGTCCGGCTCGACGGCCGGCCACCCGTGCTCGCCGACGTCACCACCGCCGTTGTCGCCGAGCTCCGGCTCACCCCCGGCACCCGGCTGTGGGCCGCCCTCAAGGCCACCGAGACCCAGACCTACCCGATCTAGCCCGCGGCTCACCGCCCCTCGACGGCCTGCCGCAGGCCGTCGGCCTCCATGCTCAGGTACCGGCGGATCAGCCGCCCGTACAACACCCCGACGACCCGAGCCAGCGGTCCGGACAGCCCGAGTGTCAATGTGACGGTGGCGAGTCCGCCGTCGGCCTTGCCGGCCCAATGCTCGCCGGTGCTGTGCACCCCGAGGCTGTCCGACACCCAGGTGAAGCCCGTTTCGTCCAGCCTGGTGACCGTCCACTTCGCGGGTAGCAGCCTCGGCTGCTTGACGGTGGCCGTGCTGCCCACCGCCAGCGGACCGGAGTCGTGCCGGTCGACTCTGGACACCGCCGCATTCCACGACGGCCACCGCTCGACGGCCCGCAGCACCTCGGCGACGTCGGGGACGGCGGCCTGCACCGTCGCGGTCTCCGTGAACTCGATCATCTCTTGATTCTCCAGATTAATTGCGGTTGACGGTGAATCGGCCGTCGGCTCGGAAGGTGGGATGGTACTTGTGCGCCTGCGTGTGGTGATGGCGGCAGGCCAGCACACCGTTGTGATAGTCCGTTGGTCCACCGACCGCCCACGGCAGCTTATGATGAATATCGCAATGCTGCGCCGGCACCTCACACCCGGCGTACCGGCAGCTGCGGTCGCGCAGCTCGATGGCCCGACGGATGGCGATCGGCCACACC
>DASXTS010000351.1:0-2788 GCA_036505275.1 Pseudonocardiaceae bacterium | reverse complement strand
AGGAACCGTCATGGGCCGCCACGAGGCACGGGAATACTCGCCGAAGCACCTCTTCAATGGATGGCGCTCATCCGAGGGGCCGGGGACTCCCAAGCCGGCCCCCAAGCCGCAACCGGCGGCCCCCGCCAGCAGTCAACGGGACGCCGGCGAGGGCGGCGGAGCCACCCGCTGATGGCCACGATCAACCCACCGGCTGGCGAGCGCCGCGCCGTGCTGACTTTCCTGGCCGTGCTGTGCGCGGGTGGCCTGTTCCTGCCCGCCTGGATCGGCTGGTCGTTTGACGCTGTCCTCGCTGGCGTCATAGCGGCTGGCCTGGTCCGCAGCGGGTGGCACCCGGTCCGTCAGCGTGGGTGGCACGTCCGGCGCCGTGCGGTGAGGTGGCCGCAGCGGGTGCCTGTCGCGGCCGCGTGGGAGGAGTCCGCTGCGTGACGACTGCGCCGCAGTCGGGTGGTCAGATCATCCCGTTCACTCCCCGCAACCAGCCCGACGGGGAACTGGTTGGTCCCGTCTTCGACGGCGAGCTCGTCGAAGACGGGACGGTTGCCAGCCGGCCCCGAATCAAGGCGATCGCCACCCGCATCACCACTATCACGGCGCTACCCCAACGGCAGATCGCCCGCACAGCCGCTCGGGCAGCTTGGACAACCTTCGGGGGCTACACATCCTGGTCGCGGCGGGCCGCTGCGGCGGCCACGCACGGCCACTTGCGCGAACAAGTGCGGCTTGCCCGGCTCGCCGGGGACGCCAGCGCATTGGGGGAATGGTCCGAGCGGTTGCAGCATGCGAAGGACGCGCGGTCGAAACGGCTGAGGGAACTACCTGACACGATCCTTGGCCTGCTCCGAACAGCGACCGTGTTGCTGGTTGTGCTTTTCGCGGTGACCCTCCTGATCTCCGTTGCCGTGCAGGTCTCCCCGGACGGCTTGACGTTCGCGTCGTGGTGGAAGGGCATCGGCAAGGCCGCCGTGACCGTTGGCCAGTTGCTTTCAGTCGTGGCGCACGTCGTCTTCTGGGCTTTGATTCCGCTGCTGATGCTCGCCGCTTGGCGGGAGGGTCGACGGGTCGCACATCCACCGTTGTGGCTGCTCCCGCACGATCAGCGTGTCGAGCTGGACGCGCAGATCACCCCCGCAAAGGTGATCCTCGCGTTGCGCGACGTCGGCATCCCCGCGCTGCGCAAGGCCATCGAAGCCATGCCCGATGGTGGGGCTGGGATGCTCTCGTCGATCGTGATCGCTGGTCGTGGTCGCGAGGTGGACGCGGCACTGCCCTCTGGGGTGTCAACAGCGGAGGTCCAGGCTCGGCGGCAGAAGCTCGCCGAAAACCTGCATCGGCATCGGCATGAACTGCACATCAGCATCCCGCCCGCGGCGCGCACCGTGCGGCTCTGGATCGCCGAGCCTGGCGCTCTCAACGAGCCGGTCGGCCCATCACCGCTGGTGCTCGACCCGAAACCGCGCGCCAACTACCGCACCGGCGAGGCGCCGTGGGGCGAGGACCTGCGCGGCGGACCGCGGATGATCTCGCTCTACCAGCGTCACCTGCTCATCACGGGCCTGTCGAACCAAGGCAAAACCTATGCGATGCGCGCATTGGCCCTGTGGTTGGCGTTCGACATCAAACCACGGTTCCGGATCGGTGACCTCAAGGGCGCCGGCGACTGGTCAATGTTCGCTGACATCGCCGAGGTGCTGATCGAAGGACCCAGCGATGAGCACGTCATCGCGGCAACCGAGATGCTCGAGGAAGCGCAAGCGGAGATGGAACGGCGACTGTCCGAGGGCGGCGAGTACGACCCGCTGGTCTGCATCGTCGACGAAGCGCAGCAGGCGTTCATGTGCCCCGCGGTCGGACCGGACAAGCGTCCTTACGGTGGGCAGAAGTCCACCAGCCGGTACTTCAACGCGGCGCGCAAGATTCACAACCAGGGCCGGGCCGTGGACGTGTTGCTGTGGCAGGGCACGCAGAACCCCACCAACCAGAACCTGCCTGTGCTCGTCCGCGAAGGCGCGCACATCCGGGGAAGCCTCGCCGTGGGCACGGAGTCGCAGTCACGGATGGCGCTCGGTGACAAGGCCGTTGACGGTGGCGCCGCGCCGCACGAACTGCGACCAGGGTTGGACAAAGGCACGCTTGTCGTCGCCGGCGACGGGGCACCGCTGGAATCCGGCCAGTCCTCGATCACCGTGCGGACGCACTTCATCGACAACACCGCGGCTACCGAGCTGGCGAAACGCGCCGCCGAGTTGCGGCGCCGACGTGGCCGGGCACCGTTGGCCATCCAGGACGCACCCGAATGGGACTTCGTCGCCGATCTGCACGAGGCGATGCGCGACGAGAAGCGGGTGCGGACAACGGTGGTACTGGGCCGGCTCGCCGAACTCGACCCGAGCAGGTACGAGTCGTGGACGCACGCCGACCTTGCCGCCATGTGCGATAGGGAGGGCTTCCGAGTGCACAAGATCGGCGGTTACAAGGTGATCAGACTTGAGGATGTGGATGGGGCGCTAGCGCGACGGGACGACGAGTGAGACCGGCGGCAGCAACGCTGTACGGCCAGACTTCGCAGTCTGCAAGCCGGGGCACCACCAAGTCCCAAAGCGCCGTTTCCGCACGTCGGCGCGGGGTCGTCACGTTGGGACGCCACTTGGAGAACTCCCACCATGGGACCTGGCCGCTCACGCCAGAGTCCCAGTCCATCCGGGACGGACCAGGCTGGGACCAGCCGAGGATGGACCGGACGATCCACCGGTGCCGCTCGGCGGCGTTCGGGTCGTGCCACCGGCCG
>DASXTS010000350.1:0-8317 GCA_036505275.1 Pseudonocardiaceae bacterium | reverse complement strand
GGCCCGACCCGCCTTAGACTCGGCGCGTGCCGGAGGGCGACACCGTGTTCCTCGCCGGGCGACGGCTACACGATGCGTTCGCCGGCAAGGAACTGGTCCGCGGCGAGCTACGACATCCCGAGCTGGCGACGATCGACCTTGCCGGCTGCCGGGTGCGCGAGGTGGCCACGGTCGGCAAGCACCTGCTGACCAGGCTGGACGACGGCCGAACGCTGCACAGCCACCTGCGGCTGGACGGCGCCTGGCACCTGTACCGACCGGGCGAGCGCTGGCGGGGCGGCCCGATGCACGCCGTGCGGGCCATCCTGCAGGCCGCCGAGCGGGTCGCGGTCGGTTACCGGCTGCACGACCTCGAACTGGTGCCCACCGAGCAGGAGCACCGGCTGGTCGGGCACCTCGGGCCGGACCTGCTGGACGCCTCCTGGGGGCCGGAGCTGGCGGCCGACGCGGCGGCCAGGCTCGCCGCGCGGCCGGAACGCGAGCTGGGGCTCGCGCTGCTGGACCAGACCGTGATGGCCGGGGTGGGCAACCTCTACCGCGCCGAGATCTGCTTCCTGCTCGGCGTCTCGCCGTGGGCACCGGTGTCCGCCGTGGACGCCGCCGCGGCGGTCGACCTGGCGCGCACCCTGCTGGCCCGCAACGCGTGGCGGCCGCAGCAGTCCACAACCGGTGAGCTACGCCGCGGCGCGCAGAACTGGGTGTACTCGCGGACCGGCCGGCCCTGCCTGCGCTGCGGCTCCGGCGTCCGCTCCGGCCGGCTCGGCGATCCGCGCCGGCCGGAGCAGGACCGGACGGTCTATTTCTGCCCGAGCTGCCAGCCGATGCCGCCGCCGGTGCCGCGGCCGAACCGCGGCTCCGGCATGGCCAGCGGCGCCGGTCCTGGCGCCGCCTCGGGTCCGCCCAGCGGCTCGATCCCCGGCTCGATCCCCGGCTCGATCACCGGCTCGATCACCGACCCGGTCAACGGCTCCGGCAGCGGCCCGCGGGCCGGGACCAACCGGCGCAGCCCGCGCAGCAGCGGGTAGAGCAGCATGATCGCGGCGCTGCCCCACACCACGCCGCCGACCTGCACGCTGCCGACAGTGACGCCGAGGTCACCGACCCCGGCCACCACGGCGGTCGCGGCCACCAGCAGCGTGAGCGGATCGGCGAGGTCGACGCGGGCGTCCAGCCAGATCTTGGCGCCATGCACGCCGATGAGGCCGTAGAGCACCAGCGACGCCCCGCCCAGCACCCCGGCCGGCACGGTGAGCAGCACCGCGGCCGCCTTCGGCGAGAACGACAGCACCACGGCGGCCAGCCCGGCGACGGCATAACACGCCGTGGAGAAGACCCGGCTGGCGGCCATCACGCCGATGCCCTGCGGGTACACCGTGGTGCCGGCGCCGCCGCCGAGCCCGGCCACCGTGGTGGCCAGGCCGTTGGCCAGCAGCGCGTCCCCGGTCAGCCCGTCGACGCTGCGCCCGGTGACGGCGCCCACCGCCCTGACCGCGGCGATGTTCTCGGCGACCAGCACGATCACCACCGGCAGCATGCCGAGCGCCACCGTCGGGGTGATCTGTGGCGCGGCCAGCTCGGGCAACCCGGCCCAGTCGGCCCGGCCCACGGCCGAGAGCCGCGCCGGGTCGAGGCCGCCGGCTATCGCGGTGACCAGCCAGCCGGCGGCCACGCCGGCGAGCACCGCGAACCGGCCGCCCATGCCGGGCAGCACGGCAGCGGCCAGCAGCACCACGAACACGGTGAGAGCCCCGGCCCATGGCTGGCGCTCGAACATCCGCACCGCGGCCGGGGCCAGGCTCAGCCCGACCAGCAGGACCACGGCGCCGGCGACCACCGGCGGCATCAGCGCGTCGATCACCCGGTTGCCCATGGCCTTCACCGCGACGCCCACGGCCGCCAGCACCAGCCCGACCATCAGCACGCCGCCGAGCTGGGCGGCCAGCCCCGCCGCACTCGCCGCCTGCAGCGGCGCGACGAACGCCACCGATGAGCCGAGGTAGGCCGGCAGCCGGTGCCGGGTGACCAGCAGGAAGGCCAGCGTGCCGAGCCCAGAGAAGAGCAGGGTGGTGGCCGGCGACAGGCCGGTGAGGGCCGGCACGAGCAGGGTCGCCGCGGCAACCGCCACGAAGTACTGCATGCCGAAGCCGACGGTCAGCGGCCAGCTCAGCCGCTCCTCCGCCGCGACGGTGGCGTCGCCGGGCAGCCGACGGCCGTCGCCGTGCACCGCCCAGAACGGCACGCTCTCTCCTCCCCGTCCGGCGAATCAACCGGGATCGTGCCACGTTACGTGTTCGTAACGTACAGACCCAGCCGGATGAATCACTCGTACGGGCCAGGCTGATCGCAAGATTTGCGGCGACCACTCACCCATCGAGCACATGTGGTTACGTCACGAATTGGTCACGGACCCTATCACGGGCCGCTGACGGTCCGGATCAGGACTGGCCGGCCTGCTGCCCGGTCGGCGGTACCGCCTGCTCTGCCGGCTTCGCTGCCGGCGGGGCCGGCTGGGCCGCCGGCTGCGACGCGCCACTGGTCACCTGCGGGGCCACCGGGCCACCGTGCAGCGAGGCCCGGATCTGCTCCAGCCTGGAGGCGCCGGCCATGTCGATGGTCGACTGCTGAACCTCGAGCATTCGGCCCTGCACCGAGTTCTGGGCCAGCTCCGAGGCGCCGATCGCGTTGGCGTACCGCCGTTCGATCTTGTCCCGGACCTCCGCCAGCGACGGCACGTTGGTCGGCGCGGCCAGCTCGGTCATCTGCCGCAGCGAGGCCGACACCTGCTCCTGCATCTTGGCCTGCTCGAGCTGGGACAGGAGCTTGGTCCGCTCGGCCAGCTTCTGCTGCAGCACCATGGCATTGCGCTCGACGGCCTGCTTGGCCTGCCCGGCGGCCTGCAGCGACTGGTCGTGCAGGCTCTTGAGGTCCTCGACGGACTGCTCGGCCGTGACCAGCTGGGTGGCGAACGCCTGCGCGCTCCGCTCGTACTGGCCGGCCTTCTGCTCGTCGCCGGCGGCCCGGGCCTGATCGGCGAGCACCAGCGCCTGGCGGGCGGAGGCCTGCAACCGCTCCACCTCGCCGAGCTGGCGGTTGAGCTTCATCTCCAGCTGCCGCTGGTTCCCGATCACAGCGGCGGCCTGCTGGGACAGCGCCTGGTGCTGCCGCTGGGCTTCCTCGATCGCCTGCTGGATCTGCACCTTGGGGTCGGCGTGTTCGTCGATCTTGGACGAGAACGCCGCCATGAGGTACTTCCAGAACTTCACGAACGGGTTGGCCATCTCCTCCGCCTGCCTTCTGCTCCGGGTTACTAGAAGCCATCGTGTCAGGTGCTCGCCGGAGGTTCCACCGAACCAGGGAGATCTCCGGGCTGACCCTGACCCGGCCCGGACGCCCGCGCGGTAACCCGGACGGTGATCGCCCGCACCTCGGCCAGGCCCGCGCGCAGCCCGGCCAGCCGATCGGCCAGCTCCGCGGTGGCCGACGTGGTTTGCCCGGTGGTTTGCCCGGTGGTTGGCCCGGTGGTTTGCCCGGTGGTTGGCCCGGTGGTTGGCCCGGTGGTTTGCGCGGTGGTGGTTGATCCGGCCACGCTCGGCGTCGAGAGCTCGGCCAGCAGCCCGGTCATCTCGTCCTCGGCCTGCTCCAAGCCAGCCACCACGGCCCGCATCCTGGCCAGCAGCGCGGCGGTGGCCGCCCGGTGCCGTTCGGCCAGCGCGATCCTCGCCGCCAGGGCATCGCGTGCCGCCCGAAGGTCGCTGACGGCGGGGGCGTCCGCGGCCGCGTCGATGGCGTCGTCCAGCCGCCGCTGCTCGGCCCGCAGTGAGCCGATCGGGAGCCGGGCACGGGCCGCGTCCAGGGTTGCGACCTCGGCGGCCGCCGCGCGCAGCTCCATGAGCACCGCGCCCGCGTCGTCGACGGCGCCGGCCAGCGTGGGATGCTCGGCGCCGAGCCGGCGCAGCCGTTCGGCCACCCGCTCACCGCGCTCCAGCCACACCTGCGCCGGGCTGCCGAGGGCCGGGCCGCCCCCGGACGGCCCGCTCACGGCCGCCGGCGGCGCCAGCTCGGCGCGCCGCCCGACCCGCCGCCGCAGCGCGGCCACCAGCAGCAGCGCTGCCGCCAGCAGCAGCACCGCCAGCACGACCAGGGTCGCGGTGAGCACACCGACATCTTCCCGGAAAGTGGACCGGAAAGTGGAATTGCCGGCGCGGCCGGCTGGCCGGGAACGGGGAGATCAGGCCGCGTAGACCGTGGCCTGCGAGCTGACCGGCTCGACGACCTGGCGCGGCCGCGGCTGGGGATGCGCGAGCACCAGCTCCGCCTTGGCCTCGCCAGCACCGTTGGCACCGGCGGCAACCAACCGGCCGCCGTCGATGCCGCCGTCGAGACTGCCGTCGACTCGCACCGGGCGATCGACCAGGTGCGGCCGCAGGTCACCCGCGACGCTGTGCAACAGCTCCGACAGCGGCAGGCTCAGCGCGTCGCAGATGGCGGCCAGCAGCTCGCTGGACGCCTCCTTGCGGCCGCGCTCGACCTCCGACAGGTAGCCGAGGCTGACCCTCGCCGTTCGGGAGACCTCGCGCAGCGTGCGATGTTGCGCGGTACGAGTGCGACGCAACCGGTCTCCGATCGCCTCGCGCAGCAGCACGGCCATCGCCCGCCTCCTCTCCCAGCCCATCGATCCCCGTCCGAGCTTCCGGCCGATCAGTACCAGGCAGTGATGCAACGGTACCGACGACGGTACCCGCATCGCGCCGCGGTACGCCCAGAGCGAACGCGCGTCAGACCGGTTCTGTTCCCGCCGCGGGCGGCCTGTCGACCGTCGGCGGCACCGCGAGCGTGCGCCGCCCGCGCGCGCGCAGCCGGAGTGCGCGAACCACGTAGTCCGCCCCGGTGACCAGGGTCAGCACCAGCGCGACGGCCATCACCGACCACAGCAGCGGGTCCACGGCGGCCGGCAGCGGCAGCAGGTACAGCCCGATCGCGACCGTCTGCACGAACGTCTTGGTCTTGCCGCCGCGCGACGCCGGGATCACGCCATGCCTGATCACCCAGAACCGCAGCAGCGTCACGCCGATTTCGCGGGCCAGGATCAGCACGGTGATCCACCACGGCAGCTCGCCAAGCACGGACAGTCCTACCAGCGCAGATCCCGTCAGGGCCTTGTCCGCGATCGGGTCGACGATCGTGCCGAAGTCGGTCACCAGGCCGCGCCGCCGGGCGATGTCCCCGTCCAGCCGATCGGTGATCGACGCGACCGCGAACACCGCCGCCGCGACGACCCGCCAGTCGACGCGAGCCGCGCCGTCGGCGAACAGGGCAACCACGAACACCGGTACGAGCAGCAGCCGGGACATGGTCAGCGCATTCGCGATGTTGACCACCGGCACCCTGCTCGGTACCGGGGCCGGCTCGGTCATGACCGGTCCACGAGCCGACCGAGCGGCTCGACGAGCAGGTCGACACCGTCGCAGTCCACCACCGTGGCCCTGACCAGGTCTCCGACAGAAATGCCGTCACTCACGGTGAACTGGCATTCGCCGTCCTCCGGTCCCTGGTGCGCGGCACGGCCAGTCACCGCCGATCCCGACGTCGCCTCGGCAAGCACCACGACCTCCGAGCCGATGCGCTCCTCGGCACGCTGCGCGGTGAGCTGCTCGACCAGATCCGTCAGCACCCGCACCCGCTCGGCGATGGCGTCCTCGGGCAGCTTGCCGGGCAGGGTGGCCGCCTCCGTGCCGTCCTCGTCCGAGTAGCCGAACACCCCGACCGCATCCAGCCGCGCCGCCTCGAGGAACCGCCGCAGCTCGGCGACGTCGGCGGCGGTCTCGCCGGGGAAACCGACGATGACGTTGCTGCGCACGCCGGCGTCGCGGCGCAGCTCGCGGATGCGCGCCAGCAACGCCAGGAACGACGGGGTCGAGCCGAACCGGCGCATCCTGCGCAGCACCGGCTCGCTGGCGTGCTGGAACGACAAGTCGAAGTACGGCGCAACGCCGTCCGTGCCGGCCATCGTGCTGATCAGGCCGGGGCGGGTCTCGGCCGGCTGCAGGTAGGACACCCGGACCCTGGCTATGCCCGGCACCGCGGCCAGCCCGGGCAGCACCTTCTCCAGCGCGCGGAGATCGCCAAGGTCCTTGCCGTAGCTGGTGGAGTTCTCGCTGACCAGCACCAGCTCACGGACGCCCTCGCCGGCCAACCACGCCGCCTCGGCCAGCAGCTGCTCCGGGTCGCGGGAGACGAAGGAGCCGCGGAAGAACGGAATGGCGCAGAACGAGCACCGCCGGTCGCACCCGGAGGCCAGCTTGAGCGGCGCCACCGGGGAGTCGTCCAGCCGCCGCCGCAGCGTCCCGCCGACCCAGCCGTGGCCGGGCACCGGCTGGTCGGCCGCCGCCGCCGGCCGCTCTACCGGGCTGATCGGCAGGAGCGTCCGCCGGTCGACCGGGGCGTGCGCGGTGATCGTCCGGCCGGCCAGCACCTCCGCCAGCCGCTGCGGCATGGTCGGGTAGTGATCGAAGCCGAGCACCGCGTCCGCCTCCGGCAGGCTCTCCGCCAGCTCGGCGCCGTACCGCTCGGCCAGGCAGCCCACCGCGACCACCTTCGCGCCGGTGTCGGCGGCCGCCAGCAGGGTGTCCACCGAGTCCTTCTTGGCCGACGCCACGAACCCGCAGGTGTTCACCACGACCACCTCGGCGGCCCCGTCGGCGGCGTCCACCAACCGCCAGCCGTCCGCGGTCAGCCGCCCGGCCAGCTCCTCCGAGTCCACCTCGTTGCGCGCGCAGCCGAGGGTGAGCAGCGCGACACGGCGCGGGGCGGCGGGGGACGGCACGCCGTTCAGGGTATCCGGCTACCTTGGCCCGCTGTGACCGCGCAGCCGACCGTTCGCAGGGCACGCACCACGGACGTGCGGGCGATCAAGGATCTGATCGACGGATATGCGGCGCAGAACATCCTGCTGGCCAAGGACCTGGTGACGCTGTACGAGGACGTGCCCGACTTCTGGGTGGCCGAGTCGGCCGGTGGCACGCTCCTGGGCTGCGGTGCGCTGCATGTGCTGTGGGAGGACCTTGGCGAGGTGCGCACCGTCGCGGTGCACTCGGCGGCCCGCGGCCATCGGGTCGGGCACGCCATTGTGGAGGCGTTGCTGACCGCGGCCCGCGAGCTGGGGCTGCGGCGGATCTTCGTGCTGACCTTCGAGACGGAGTTCTTCGCCAAGCACGGCTTCACCGAGATTTCCGGGACCCCGGTGCCCGCCGAGGTGTACGAGTTGATGCGCCGTTCGTATGACGTGGGCGTGGCGGAGTTCCTCGACCTGCCCTACGTGAAGCCGAATATCCTGGGCAACACCAGGATGCTGCTCACGCTCTGAGCATCAGAACGCCTCGTCCTCGTCGCCGGCGACCGGGCCGCCGCCGCGCAGCGTGTAGAGCAGGCCGTCCAGCTCGTCGGGCTTGATCAGCACGTCGCGCGCCTTGGACCCCTCGGACGGGCCGACCACGCCGCGGCTCTCCAGCAGGTCCATCAGCCGGCCGGCCTTGGCGAACCCGACCCGCAGCTTGCGCTGCAGCATCGAGGTGGACCCGAACTGCGAGGTGACCACCAGCTCGGCGGCCTGGCACAGCAGGTCGAGGTCGTCGCCGACGTCCGGGTCGATCTCGCGCTGCTCGCCGGCCTTCGCCGCGGTGACACCGTCGGTGTACTCGGGTGTCGCCTGCTCCTTGGTGAACGCGACGATCGCGGTGATCTCCTCGTCGGAGACGTAGGCGCCCTGCACCCTGATTGGTTTGGACGCTCCCATCGGCAGGTACAGGCCGTCGCCCATGCCGATGAGCTTCTCCGCGCCGGGCTGGTCGAGGATCACTCGCGAGTCGGTGAGGGAGGAGGTGGCGAACGCCAGCCGGGACGGCACGTTCGTCTTGATCAGCCCGGTGACCACGTCGACGCTCGGCCGTTGGGTGGCCAGCACCAGGTGGATGCCGGCCGCGCGGGCCTTCTGGGTGATCCGAACCACGGCGTCCTCGACGTCCCGCGGCGCGGTCATCATGAGGTCGGCCAGCTCGTCGACGATCGCCAGGATGTAGGGGTACGGGCGGTACTCGCGCTGGCTGCCGGGCGGTGCGGTGATCTTGCCGGCCTTCACGTTGCGGTTGAAGTCGTCGATGTGCCGCACCCGGTTGACCTGCATGTCCTGGTAGCGCTGCTCCATCTCGTCGACCAGCCAGGCGAGCGCGGCGGCGGCCTTCTTGGGCTGGGTGATGATCGGCGTGATCAGGTGCGGGATGCCCTCGTACGGGGTGAGCTCCACCATCTTGGGGTCGATCAG
>DASXTS010000349.1:0-21475 GCA_036505275.1 Pseudonocardiaceae bacterium | reverse complement strand
GCAGCGCTACCGCATCGACGTCCGGGTGTGGCAGTGCGACGGCGGGGTGCTGGTGCTCGGCCGCGGACTGGCCGACCGGTGGGAGGTAGCCGTGGAGGTGGACTGCGGCGAACGCGGCCACGGTCTCGGCGGCAGCCTGTTCACCGCCGCCAGGCACGTGGTGGCCGCACCGGTGTGGGCCCAGGTCGCACCGGGAAACGTCGCATCGGTGCGCGCCCTGCTGGAGGCCGGCTACCGGCCGGGGGGTGCGGAGGCGCTGTTAGTACCGTCCTGAGCCATGGCCGTTGATCCGTCGGCGCGGGCCGGACGCAAGGCCGGCCACGTCGACGGCCTCGCGGCCAGCCCGTTCCGGGTGGACCGGGACCGGATCGTCGCGTCCCCGTTCTTCGCCAGGCTCGCCGGCGTGACCCAGGTGGTCAGCTCCACCGGGTCCGGCCTGCTGGTGCACAACCGGCTCACGCACAGCCTCAAGGTGGCGCAGCTTGCCAGGGCAATGGCCGAACGGCTGCTGGCCGAGCCGGCCACGGCCGATCTGGTGGACGACCTCGGCGGCTGCGACCCCGACGTGGTTGAGGCCGCCGCGCTGGCCCACGACCTCGGCCATCCGCCGTTCGGCCACCTCGGCGAGCAGGTGCTCGACCGGCTGGCGCGGGAGCGCTTCGGGCTGCGGGACGGCTTCGAGGGCAATGCGCAGTCGCTGCGGATCGTCACGACCACCGAGGTGCGCGGCCCGCGCGGCGCCGGCCTCGACCTGACCGCCGCGGTGCGCGCCGCCCTGCTGAAGTACCCGTGGACCCGGCTGGACCATCCGGATCCGCACCCACGGCACGCCGCGGTGCCGCCGCGCGGCGCCGGCGAGCCACCGGAGGCACCCGGCACCGGCTCGGCGAAGTTCTCGGTGTACAGCACGGAGCTGGACGACCTGCGGCAGGCGCGGGCGCCGTTCGAGGGCGTCCTTGCCGAGACCCAGCAGACCGTGGAGGCGGCGGTGATGGACACCGCCGACGACATCGCCTATGCCATCCACGACCTCGAGGACTTCCACCGGGCCGGGGTGTTGCGGCACGCCACCGTCGCGGCTGAGCTGCGCGCCTGGCTCGATGACGCGCCGGAGCTCGCCGCCATGTCCGACGCCGAGCTTGCCAACTCAGGATGGCCAACGCAGCCGCGGCGGCCCGGCCGGTCGCTGGAGGAACTGCGCCGCCGGCTGCACGCCAAGGACTCCTGGGCGGTGGACGACGAGACCTTTGCCGCCGCGGTGCGGCGGGTGCAGGCCGAGCTGGTGGACGGGCTGCTGGCCATCCCGTTCGACGGGTCCGTGATCGCCGAGCAGGCCGTCGCGGCGTTCTCCGACCGGTGGACCGAGCGGCTGGTCGGCGGCGTGGTGGTGCTGGCCGAGCCACACCCGCGGGCGGCGCACGTCAGCCTGGTCGGGCAGCAGTGGCACGAGGTGGCCGTGCTCAAGTTCGTGCACCACCGGTTCGTGCTGACCAGGCCCGACCTCGGGCTGCACCAGCGCGGTCAGGCCAGCCTGCTCGCCACCCTGGTCGAAGGGCTGCGGGAGTGGCTGGCCGACCGGGTCGATCACGAGCGGGCCAGGCTGCCGAGCCGGCTGGCCGACCTCGTCGAGCTGGCTGCCGACGAGTACCGCGCGCTCGGCGAGCCGCAGCCGTGGCGGGCGGCCACCGGCCGCGCGGTGGTCGACTTCGTCGCGTCGCTGACCGACGCGCAGGCCGTCGCGCTGCTCGATGTGCTCTCCGGCCGGTCCAGCCACCTGTGGACCGACGCCCTCGTGCTGTAACTCGCGCCGTCCCCGGTCGGCAGCGGTGTGACAGTGGGTACGGCCTACCCTTCCTCGGGTGACCGCGGCCTCGTCGACCCCTACTGATGATCCGCTGTCGGCGATCGTGTCCGCCGTGCTCGGCGACGGCCCGCACCGCACCGTGGATCTGCTCGACCTCATCGAGTACCCGGTGGACGGGTTCTTCGATGTGGTGTTTGCCGGCGACGACCTGCTGCCGCGACTGGCGCACCAGCTCGTGCTCGGACCCGCGCTGACCCGCGCGGCCAGGGCACTGCGACCCGGCGGCCTGCTGCTGGCCGCCGTGCCCGAGCTGGACCGGCTGCGCGGCCTTCGCCCGGCCGGTCCGCCGCCGCGGGTCACCGGTCGTGGCCCGGACCGCCGGGTCACCGTGCAGCTCTGGGACTGGGCCGAGGACGGCAGTTCCTACGGCCTGGATGTGATCCAGCTGGTACCGGCCGCCGGCGGCTGGGTGGTGGCCCGCGCGGTGTCCACCCGGCACCAGGTGCTCACTCCCGACCAGGTGCAGGCTGCGCTCACCGGGGCCGGCTTTGCCGCCGTGCAGCGCCTCGCACCGGTGGAGACCGGCCACCCGCTGCCGGTCTACGTGGCGGTGGCCGGCGGGTGAGCCGTGCGGTGCTGGTCGAGCCCGAACGGTTGGCCGGCTGGTTCGACCGCTTCGCCGACCGGCACGGCGGGGTGGCGCGCACCGAGCTCGGGCCGCACCGGGTGCTCGTGCTGGCCGAGGACGGCGCGACCGCCGAGGTGGCCGTGCCATTCGGATCGCTGGAGGTGGCGGCCGGCGTCCGGCCACGGTTGGCGGTCGACGAGCTGATCGCGCACCTGCTGCGGCCGCGCCGGATGGCGCTGCTGCTCGTCCGCCTCGGCGGTCACAGCGTCGGTATCGCGGTCGATGGCATGGTGGTGGCCTCGGCCACCGACCGGCGGCTGGTGCACGGCCGGCATCGGGCCGGTGGCTCATCCGCCGGCCGCTTCGCGCGCCGCCGCGAGGGCCAGGCCAGGGTGGCGCTGCAGGCCGCCGCCGACACCGCCGCTCGGGTGCTGCTGCCGGAGCTGTCCACTGTGGACGCCGTCGTCCTCGGCGGCGACCGCCGGGCCCTCGACCAGCTCCGCGCCGACCCCAGGCTCGCCCCGCTCTTCGCCCGCGCCGAGCCCGCCGTCCTCGACGTGCCGCAGCCGCGCCGCACCGTACTGGACGACGCCGCTCGGCGGGCTCGCTGCGCGCGAATCGTGGTTACTCAGCCGTGAACCGGCAAACCCGTCCGCAGCGCCGGCCCGACGATGTGGAATGTCCCCAACAGGACTGGGACGATGTCACATCGTCGCCAAAGACCGGCACCCCGGGTCAGCCGAGGGTGCCGGTGGCCAGCAGGCCACCGTCCACCCGCACGGTCTCACCGGTGATCCAGGTGGCCGCGTCGGAGGCGAGGAAGGCCACCAGGGCGGCCACGTCGCGCGGCTCGCCGAGCCGTTTCATCGGGTACTGCGCCGTGAGCTCCTCCTCCCGACCGGACCAGATCGCGGTGGCGAACTGGGTCTTGATCACGGCCGGTGCCACCGCGTTCACCCGCACCTTCGGGCCGAGCTGCCAGGCCAGTTCCTCGGTGAGCCGGATCAGCGCGGCCTTGGACGCGCCGTACACGCCGATAGCTCCGGTGGAGCGCAGTCCGGCGACCGAGGCGATGTTCACCACAACGCCGCCGTTGGCCGACATCCACGCGTGCCAGGCCTGCTGTACGAAGCCGAGGGCGGCAACAACATTGGTGTCGAAGATTTTCCGCACGGCCTCCAGGTCGGCGGTCATGAGGTCGCCGTAGACCGGGTTGATGCCGGCGTTGTTCACCAGCACGTCAAGGCGACCGAATCGGTCGACGGTGCGGCCGACCGCCTCGGCGCGATCGGGGGCCCGGCTGGCGTTGCCGGGCACCGCCAGCACCCGGTCGGCGCCGCCGTCCACCAGCGTGGCCAGCTCCCCGGCCGCGGCGTCCAGCTCCTCGGATTTGCGGGCGGTGATCGCCACGGCGGCGCCACGGTGCAGCAGCTCGGCCGCGATGGCGTGCCCGATGCCCCGGCTGGCACCGGTGACCAGTGCGGCCCGTCCCACGAAGTCGGCGCTAGGTTCGGTCATGTGCCGGACCCTACTTCGCTGACCCACCAGCACACCCCGGACGTCGACTTCGGCGCGCATGCTCACGAGCTCGAGCAGAGCGCCGGGGTGTGGTCCTCGGTGAACGCCCGGATCGCAGCCGAGCTGCCGCTTCCGCCCGGCGACGGGACGGGCGGTGGGGCGGTGGTGGCCGACGTCGGCTGCGGCGCCGGAGACATGGCGCTGCTGCTCGCCAAACGGCTGCGCGGCACCGCCGGCACCGGCGGCCGCGTGCTGGCGATCGACCGCGAGCCAACCCTGCTGCAGCGGGTACGCGAACGCGCCGAGGCCGCCGGGCTGGCCGGCTCGGTGCGGACCGTGCTGGCCGATCTCGCCGAGCTGCCCGACGCCGTGCCGGAGCGGGTGCAGCTGGCCTGGGCCGGGCACGTGGTGCACCACGCCGGCGACCAGGCAGCCGCGGTCGCCGCGCTGGCCGGCATGCTCGCGCCTGGCGGCGTGCTCGCGCTCGGCGAGGACGGGCGGCGGCCGCGGAGCCTGCCCTGGGACGTCGGCGTCGGCCGCCCGGGCATCGAGGGCCGGCTGGACGCCGCGCACGACGAGTGGTTCGGCGCCATGCGAGCGGACCTGCCCGGCTCGGTCCGCGACCCGCGGGGCTGGCCGGCCATGCTGCGGGCCGGGGGGCTTGTCGAGGTCACCGCCCGGAGCTGGCTGCTGGACCGGCCGCCGCCGCTGAGCGCCGCCGACCAGCACGCCGTACTCCATCGGCTGGCCGGCCACGTCGAGCGGGCCGGCCGCTGGCTGGACGCCGGCGACCTGGCCGCCTGGCGGCGATTGCTCGACCCGGACGACCCCGCCTGGCTCGGCCACCGCGACGACCTCGTCGTCGTCGCCGTGGAAACGGTGTACCTCGGCCGGCGCCGGTGAGGCCAGACGCGTCGACACGCGTTATCCGCTGGCGCCGGCCAGGTACGCTTCAGACCCTGGTTCGCACGAGCTGAGGGGCGCCCGCGCCCGCTGGCCACGGCCGGTGGGCAGTTGACGGCCGCCAATCGGACCACCATCTTCCGGAGCTGACCACGTGATCACTGCCACCGAGCTGGAGCTGCGCGCCGGCTCCCGCATCCTGCTCGCCGACGCCACCCTGCGGGTGCAGCCCGGTGACCGCATCGGCCTGGTCGGCCGCAACGGTGCCGGCAAGACCACCACCCTGCGCGTGCTGGCCGGCGAGGCGCTGCCCTACGCCGGGCAGCTGCGTCGTGCGGGCGATCTCGGCTACCTGCCGCAGGACCCGCGCGAGGGCGACCTGTCGATGCTGGCCAGGGACCGGGTGCTGTCCGCCCGAGGGCTGGACGAGCTGCTGCGCGAGATGGAGAAGGTGCAGACCGCGATGGCGGAGCTGGCCGACGAGGCCGAACGGGACTCCGCGATCCGCCGGTACGGGCGGCTGGAGGAGCGGTTCAGCGCGCTCGGCGGCTACGCGGCCGCGTCCGAGGCGGCCAGGATCTGTGCGAATCTCGGGTTGCCCGAGCGGGCGCTCGACCAGTCGTTGGAGACGCTCTCCGGCGGGCAACGCCGCCGCGTCGAGCTGGCCCGCATCCTGTTCGCCGCGGCGGACCGCGGCATGAAAGGGGGCATCAAAGGGGGCATCAAAGGGGGCAGCAAAGGGGGCGTCAGCGGTCGGTCCAACACCGTGCTGCTGCTGGACGAGCCGACCAACCACCTCGACGCCGACTCCATCGGCTGGCTTCGCACCTTCCTCACCCAGCATGACGGCGGCCTCGTGGTGATCAGCCACGACGTCGAGCTGCTCGCCGCTGTGGTGAACAAGGTGTGGGTGCTGGACGCGACCCGCGGGGAGCTGGACGTCTACAACGTGGGCTGGCGGCGCTACCTGGAGGCGCGTGCGGCCGACGAACGGCGTCGCAGGCGTGAGCGAGCCAACGCCGAGAAGAAGGCGGGCGCCCTGATGGCGCAGGCCGACCGGATGCGGGCCAAGGCCACCAAGGCCGTCGCCGCGCAGAACATGGCCCGCCGGGCCGAGCGGCTGCTCTCCGGGTTGGCCGAGGAGCGGCTGCGGGACAAGGTCGCCAAGATCCGCTTCCCGGAGCCGGCGCCGTGCGGCCGCACGCCGCTCACCGCGCAGAGCCTGGCCAAGTCGTACGGCTCGGTCGAGGTGTTCGCCGGCGTCGACCTCGCCGTTGACCGCGGCAGCCGGGTCGTCGTGCTCGGGCTCAACGGCGCCGGCAAGACCACGCTGCTGCGGCTGCTCGCCGGCCTGGAGCAGCCGGACGCCGGCGCGGTGCGGCCGGGGCACGGGCTGCGGGTCGGCTACTACGCGCAGGAGCACGAGACGCTCGACACCACCGCGAGCGTGTGGGAGAACATCCGGCACGCCGCGCCGGACGCCGGCGACCAGCAGCTGCGCAACCTGCTCGGTGCGTTCCTGTTCAGCGGCGAGCAGCTCGACCAGCCGGCCGGCACGCTCTCCGGTGGCGAGAAGACCCGGCTCGCGCTGGCCGGCCTGGTGTCCTCCGCGGCCAATGTGCTGCTGCTGGACGAGCCGACCAACAACCTGGACCCGGCGAGCCGGGCACGGGTGCTCGACGCGTTGGGCAGCTTCCGGGGCGCGGTCGTGCTGGTCACGCATGATCCAGGAGCCGTCGAGGCGCTTGCGCCCGATCGGGTGATCGTGTTGCCGGATGGCACAGAGGATCACTGGTCGCCTGACTACCTCGAGCTTGTGCAGCTGGCCTGAAGATCAATTCCATTCCGCTGAGCGGGGTTGCCGTTAGGCCAGTCGGGCGGAAGTGGATCGAATATGCGACCGTCCGGCGATCACGGGGGGTTGATCGTCTGGCGTATCGTATCTTGATGATCCACCATTGATCTTGTCTGACCGTCACGAAGACGGCCGGTACAGCGCCGACCAGGGCAGCGTTCAACTCGGAGGGCGGGACGACGTGGCCGATCTCAAGAAGGGCATGCGTATTACGGGTACCGCGCGGGACAAACTCGCCGCGGACCTGAAGAAGAAGTATGAGAAGGGCGCCAGCATCAGGGCGCTGGCCGAGTCCACCGGGCGCTCCTACGGGTTCGTGCATCGGGTACTCAGCGAGTCGGGCGTTACCCTGCGCGGCCGGGGCGGAGCTACCCGTACCAAGAAGAAGTAGGTCGGAGGGCAATGGCCGTACCGGTCAGCACCAGCGGATAGAGCAGATAGCCGAACCGGGTGGCCGGCATCAGGAGCATGGCCACCACCAGGCCGGCGGCGGCGCGTTCCGCGGCCTGTGCGGCGGTGCGGGGCGGCCACCGCAGCACCCATACCAGGATTGCCACCCCGGCAGCCGCCAGCAGAGCCAGCGCGGTGACCCGGCCGGCGGCGCCCGACTGTGCCAGCAGGTAGCCGGGCAGCGGACTCGCGGCGGGCGACTCCACCCCGGTGAGACCGGCCGGGAATCGGATCACGTGCTCGACCAGGGCGGTCGGGGACAGCACGGCCGCCGGCAGCACCAGCGCCGCGGCTACCGCTAACGCTGAGCCGGCGAACAGCGCGGCCCGGCCGGTGCCCCGCTGGGTCCGCAGCGCGATCGCGAGCACCAGCAGCACCGGCGCCGCGGTCAGCTTCATGGCGAGCGCCAGCCCGCCGGCGATCCCGCCGGTGCCGACCCGGCCGAGGTGGCAGCACCCGACGCAGAGCACGAGCAGGGCCACCACCGGTAGGTCATCTCCGCCGGTGGCGACCGCCAGCGTGGTGGCCGGCAGCACTGCCACGAGCTGTACCGCGCGCACCGGCAGCCGCGGCGGGCGCACCAGCCGCACCGCGAGCAGCGCGAGCAGCGCCGCCACCGCCAGGAAGGCCAGCCGCGCGTCGGTGTACCAGGCGGGGCCGAACACCGCTCGCGGTAGCCCGAATACCGCCATCGCGGGTAGGTACGGCGCGTAGTCCTGGAATTGGGCCAGGGTGTCCACCGCCGGGTACGGCGTGCCGGTCTGCACCAGCAGCCGGCCCATCCGCTCGACGACGTCGACCTCCGGCTGCGCGCTCCACGCCACGCCGTGCCACCGCTGCGCCACCAGCACGCCGAGGGGTACCAGTGCGGACATCGCGAACACGGCGCCGGCGACCGCCATCCGCCGCCGGTGGCCCCCGCCGCCATGCAGCCACAGCCCAGCCGCCGAGACGAGCGCCCCCGCGGCGTACGCCGCCGCGGACGCCACCCCCCACACCCGGTGCCCGTGGTAGATCGTCACCACGGCCAGCCCCGCCGCCAGCAGCGCGCTCGCCGCGTACAGCAGCACGTCGCCCCGCGAACCACCGGTCCAGCGACGAAACTGCTGGCCCGGCACCCGCCGAGCCGTCGTTCCGCCAACCGGCACCGGATCAACCCCCGTACGTCGCACCGCGTCCTGGCCTTCGGCGCCAGGGTAGTGTTCCAACCCTCCGGGAGCCGGTCGGCCGGCCCGGTGCCGCTGGTGTCCGCCGTCCGTGTCCGTCCGACATCCGGGCGACCCCGACCCACCTTTGCCCGGCGCTGCCTCTCTCGGCCAGGCATTTTGCTCGCCGGTACCGCCACATTGCGGGAATCTCGGCCACCGGCGCGGTGTTGAACGGCGCGAGTCATGGAGGGCGGGTCGCATGGAAGGCAGTTGGATGCTGATGCGCGGCGCGATGCTGCGCAAGGACACCCCGCGCTCGATCGCCCCTGGCACGTTCCGGCGGGTCGTGCGGTTCGCGCGGCCGCACTGGCGCGCGCTGGGAATCTTCGGCGTGCTGACGGTCGTCTCGGCCGGCCTGGCCGTGGCCAGCCCGGTGCTCGCCGGCCGGGTGGTCGACGCGATCGTGAAGGGCCGGCCGGCCTCGGTCGTGGTCACCCTGGCGCTGCTGATCGCCGGGCTGGCGATCACCGATGCCATGCTCGGTCTGGCCGAGCGGTGGTACTCATCGCGCATCGGCGAGGGCCTGATCCTCGACCTGCGGCGCGCGGTGTTCGAGCACGTGCAGCGGATGCCGGTGGCGTTCTTCACCCGCACCCGCACGGGAGCCCTCGTCAGCCGGCTGAACAATGACGTGATCGGCGCCCAGCGGGCCTTCACCTCGACGCTGTCCGGACTGGTCACCAACGTCATCCAGGTGGCCCTGACCCTGGTGGTGATGCTCACGCTGTCCTGGCAGATCACCGTGCTGGCGCTGCTCCTGCTGCCGGTGTTCGTGCTGCCGACCAGGTGGATGGGCGCCAAGATGGCCGATTTGTCGCTGGAGTCGGCCACCCTCAACGCCTCGATGACGACGCAGATGACCGAGCGGTTCTCCGCCCCGGGCGCCACGCTGGTGAAGCTCTTCGGTCGGCCGCGGCTGGAGGCCGAGGAGTTCGGCGACCGGGCCGCCAGGGTACGCGACATCGGGGTGCGCATCGCCATGCTGACCCGCACGTTCATGACCGCGCTGACCCTGGTGTCCTCGCTGGCCCTCGCGCTGGTGTACGGGCTGGGCGGCTGGTTCGCGCTACACGGTCGGCTGGACGCCGGCACCGTGGTCACGCTCGCGCTGTTGATCACCCGGCTGTACGGGCCGCTGACCGCCCTGGCCAACGCCCGGGTGGACGTGATGACCGCGCTGGTGTCGTTCCAGCGGGTGTTCGAGGTGCTCGACCTCCCGCCGCTGATCACCGAGCGCGCCGTGACCCGGCCGCTGCCTGCCGGCCGGGTGTCCGTCGAGTTCGACGATGTGCGCTTCGCCTACCCGTCGGCCGAGCAGGTGTCGCTGGCCTCGCTCGAGGAGGTCGCGGTGCTGGACACCCGCGGCGGCGAAGACGTGTTGCACGGTGTCTCGTTCCGCGCCGAGCCCGGCCAGCTCGTCGCCCTGGTCGGCCCGTCCGGCGCCGGCAAGTCCACCATCGCCTCGCTGCTGCCGCGGTTGTACGACGCCAGCTCCGGCGCGGTGCGCCTGGCCGGCATCGACGTGCGGGACCTGAGCTTTGACTCGATCAAGGATACGGTCGGGGTGGTGACCCAGGACGGGCACCTGTTCCACGACACCATCGCGGCCAACCTGAGGTACGCGCGGCCGGCCGCCACCGACGAGGAGCTGTGGGAGGCGCTGGGCCGGGCCCGGCTGGAGGCGCTCGTGCGGTCGCTGCCTGACGCGCTGGACACCGTGGTCGGGGAGCGCGGCTACCGCCTCTCCGGCGGCGAGCGCCAGCGGCTGACCATCGCCCGGCTGCTGCTCGCCCGGCCGCGGGTCGTGGTGCTCGACGAGGCCACCGCGCACCTGGACTCCGAGTCCGAGGTCGCCGTGCAGGCCGCCCTCACCGAGGCGCTGGCCGACCGCACCGCGCTGGTGATCGCGCACCGGCTCTCCACCGTGCGGTCGGCCGACCAGATCCTGGTCGTCGAGGACGGCGTGATCACCGAGCGCGGCACGCACACCGAACTGCTGGCAGCCGGAGGCCGCTACGCCGACCTCTACCACACCCAGTTCGCCGAGGAGGCCGTGGTCGCCGCCTGATCAGTGGCGAGGATGTGGAATTTCCCCAGTAGAACTGGGGGAATGTCACATCGTCGCCATAACGAGGTCGCGCACGGCGTCGGCGCAGCCCCAGCTCAGGGTGTAGCCGGCGCCGCCGTGGCCGTAGCAGTGCACCACGTCGTGCACGCGCTGCAGCCGCACGGTCGAGCGGATCGGGCGGATGCCGGCGGCGTGCCCGAGCACCTGGGCGCCGGCCAGTTCGGGCACGACCTCGCGGCAGCGGCGCAGGATCGCCCCGGCGACCGCGGGGTTCGGCCCGCCGTCGGGCGCCTTGTCGCCGGGCGCCTCGTCGTCGCAGGCCTCGTCGACGCCGCCGCACACCACGTCGTGCCGCCGTGGGATGACGTAGACGATGCCATCAGGGTGGTGCTCGTCCAGCACCCAACGACGCACCAGCGGCGCACGCACCCGCACCACCTGGCCACGTCCGCCGCGCACCTCAGGGTCACCGGGCAGCGAGCGCGCGCCGTACCCGGTGGCCAGCACGGCGCGGTCGACGCCGGCCAGCGCCTCGGCCACCGAGGACACCGCGGCGGCGCGCACGGTGCCGCCGAGCGCGGCCAGCCGATCGTGCAACCAATGCAGGTACGCCGTGCTGTCCGCGACCGGGGCGGTGAACGACCACACCGCGGCATACGGCCCGGCCAGACCGCCGACCCGCACCCGGAACCCGGGCACGTCCGCCGCCCAGTCCGGCGGGTCCGCCGGCACGCGCAGGTACTGCACGCCGTCGCGCATCGTCACCCCGGTGGCCGGGTCCGCGGCCAGCCGCACCAGCTCGTGGAACGTGGCCCGGCCCCACCCGCGCACGAGGTCCGCCGGCCCGACCCGGTACGGGTACCACAGCGCCGCGGCCGCCGCCGAGGTGGTCCGCGCGCCGAACTCGCTTGCCACCACGTGGGCGTCCACGCCGGCCTCGCGCAGCCGCACCGCGCAGGACAGCCCGATCACGCCGGCGCCGACGACCCGCACCTTCACCGTCGGACGCTGTGCTCGACCACGTCCAGCACCGGCTCCAGATCATCCGCCGGCAGGCCCATGGCAAGGTGTGACACCAGCCCCTCCAGGACCAGCTCCAGGTAGCGGGCCAGCACGTCGACCTGCACGTCGCGCCGGATCTTGCCGGCCTCGGCCTGCCGCCGCAGCCGCTGCCGGGTGGCCTCGGTGAGCGCCGAGGACTGCTCGGCCCAGCGAGCCCGGAACTTCGGGTCCGTGCGCAGCCGCCGGGACACCTCCAGCCGAGTGCCCAGCCAGTCGCCGTCCGAGGAACCGCTGCCGCTGGCGCCGGCCAGCAGGTCGCGCATCACCTGCACCACGCCCTGTTCGGCCACCACCTCGGCCATCCGCTGGGCGTCGTCGCTGGCCAGCGCGAGAAACAGCGATTCCTTGTCGCGGAAGTGGTGGAAGATCGCGCCGCGGGAGAGCCCGGTGGCCTCCTCCAGGCGGCGCACGGTCGCGCCCTCGTACCCGTGCCGCGCGAAGGCCACCCTGGCGCCGTCCAGGATCTGCCGCCGGCGGGCGTCGAGGTGGTCCTGGCTGACCCTGGGCACCGGCCGAGCATATGGCGTAACACGCCGTACGTACGGATTTTGTAACGAGCGAACTGTCGGAGGGCGGGGGTAGCTTGGCCGACGGAGTGTTTCGGGAGTCCGGAAGGGGGCATCGATGTCCGCCGTGTCCGTCAAGCCCAGCCGGCCGCCGACCGTGCAACTGCACGACCGGGCGGCCGCCGAGGCCTACATCGCGTCCATCTGCTTCAAGCACGGTCCTCCGCGGCTGATCGGCGTCGAGCTGGAGTGGATCGTGCAGCACGCCGACGATCCGCGCAGGCCACTCGAGGCGCAGCGATTGGCCGACGCCCTCGGCGTGCACGCACCACCGACGATCCGCCCCGGCAGCCCGAACGCACCGCTTCCCGCCGGCTCCACCGTCACCATCGAGCCGGGCGGCCAAGTGGAGATCTCTACTCCACCCCGCGAGAGCCTCGGCGACCTGCTCGCCACAGCGCACCGCGACGCAGCCGCCATCACCGATCTGATCACCGCGGCCGGGCTGCGCCTTGCCCACACCGGGACCGACCCGTACCGCCCGCCGCACCGGCTGGTGCAGAGCGCGCGGTACAACGCCATGCACGAGTCATACCGTCGCGACGGCTCCAGCGGCGCATACATGATGTGCAGCACCGCCGCGGTGCAACCCTGTCTCGACGCCGGCGCGAACGGCCAGCTCGGTCTGCGCTGGGCCGCGCTGTACGCGCTGGGCCCGGTGCTGGTCGCGGCCTTCGCCAACTCGCCGATGCTGAACGGCCGCAGCACCGGCTGGGCCTGCACCCGGATGGCGGTGTGGGCCGACCTGCGGTGCGCCACAAGTCCACCGAGCGGCAACGGCACCGACCCGGCGGCGGCCTACGCGCGACACGCGCTGGACGCGCCGCTGCTGTGCGTGCGCCGCACCGACCGCGAGTGGCTGGTGCCCCGTGGGCTCAGCTTCGGCGACTGGCTCGACGGCGCCGCCGGGCTGCCGTGGCCGCCGACGACGGACGACCTGGACTACCACCTCACCACGGTTTTTCCGCCGGTGCGGCCGCGCGGGCACCTCGAGGTGCGCTACCTGGACGCCCAGCCGGCGGGTCGCTGGCCGCTGCCGGTGGCCGTCCTCGCGGCGTTGCTGGCCGACGACGCCAGCACGGCGGCGGCGCTGGAGTTGGCCGCGCCGGCCGCGGGCCGGTGGCTGGACGCCGCCCGGCATGGCCTGGCCGATCCGATCCTGGCCGAGACGGCGACCGCGGTGTTCGAGCAGGCCTGCGCGCGGTTGCCCGCCCTCGGGCCACCGGACTGGCTGCAGCGCGAACTGGAGCTGGTCACCGAGCGGCGGGTACGCCGTGGCCTAGGCGTCGCCCACGCCGCCGACGCCGACGCGACTGACGCCGGCTCATGGCCGGGGAGGTGAGCCTGCCATGACCGGACGAGACGACGCCGAGAAGCTGCGCGACGGGGTGGCCGCCGAGCTCACCAGGACCAGGGCCCGCAGCGAGCTGCTCACCACGGCCGTCGACGACCGCGACCTGGTCCGCCAGCACTCGACCCTGATGTCGCCGCTGGTGTGGGACCTCGCCCACATCGGCAACCAGGAGGAACTCTGGCTGGTCCGCGACGTCGGCGGGCGCGAGCCGGTGCGGGCCGACCTCGACCACCTCTACGACGCCTTCCAGCACCACCGCGCCGACCGGCCGGCGCTGCCGCTGCTGAACCCCGGCGAGGCCCGGGCATACGTCGGCACCGTCCGGGAGAAGGTCCTCGACGTCCTCGCGAGCGCGCCGTTCGACGACGGAAGACGACTGACGGACCAGGCCTTCGCCTTCGGCATGATCGTGCAGCACGAGCAGCAGCACGACGAGACCATGCTGGCCACCCACCAGCTGCGGGTCGGCGACCCGGTCCTGCACGCGCCGCCACCGCCGCCGGCGCCGGCCGACCTGCTCACCCTGCCGGCCGAGGCGATCATCCCCGGCGGGGCCTTCATCATGGGCACCTCGACCGAGCCGTGGGCGCTGGACAACGAGCGACCGGCGCACACCAGGCACGTCGACGCGTTCGCCATCGACACCACACCGGTGAGCAATGGCGCGTTCATCGAGTTCGTCGAGGGCGGCGGCTACCACCAGCCCCGGTGGTGGACCGAGGCCGGCTGGCGGCACCGGGTCGAGGCCGACGTGACCGCGCCGCTGTTCTGGTCGCGGGACACCGAGGGCACCTGGTGGCGCACCAGGTTTGGCATGGTCGAGCCGGTGCCGGCGGCCGAGCCGGTCTGCCACGTCGGCTACCACGAGGCCGACGCCTATGCCAGGTGGCGCGGCAAACGGCTGCCCACCGAGGCCGAGTGGGAGAAAGCGGCCCGCTTCGACCCGGCCACCGGCCGGTCCCGGCGATACCCCTGGGGCGACGACGACCCGACCCCGGCGCATGCCAACCTCGGCCAGCGGCACCTGCAACCGGCCCCGGTCGGCTCGTACCCGGCCGGCGCCTCACCACTGGGCGTCCGGCAGCTCATCGGCGACGTATGGGAATGGACCTCGACGACGTTCGCCGGCTACCCGGGCTTTGCCGCGTTCCCGTACCGGGAGTACTCGGAGGTGTTCTTCGGCCCGGAGTACACAGTGCTGCGCGGTGGCTCGTTCGGCACCGACGCGACCGCCATCCGAGGCACCTTCCGCAACTGGGACTACCCGATCCGCCGGCAGATCTTCGCCGGCTTCCGGTGCGCTCGCGACCTGGCGCCGGGTGAGGCGTGGGACAGGCCGTAGCTCGATGTGCCGACACCTGGCCTACCTCGGGCCGCCGCGTACGCTTGCGCAGCTCGTGCTGCAGCCGCCGCATTCGCTGCTGCACCAGTCGTACGCGCCGCGGGACATGCGCGGCGGCGGCACGATCAACGCCGACGGCTTCGGCGTCGGCTGGTACCTGCCCGGGGTGGCCGAGCCGGTACGCTACCGCCGTTCGCGTCCACTGTGGACTGACGACGGGTTCGCCGCGCTGGCCGAGGTGACCATCAGCGGGGCGGTGCTCGCCGCGGTGCGCTCGGCCACCGTCGGCACCGCGGTGGTTGAGACCGCGTGCGCGCCGTTCACCTGCGGCGGCTGGCTGTTCAGCCACAACGGCATGCTGCCCGGCTGGCCGGAGAGCGCCGTCGCGCTGGCCGCCGGGCTGGACGTCGCCGAGCTGATGACCTTGGACGCTCCGATCGACTCAGCGCTGCTCTGGGCCGTGCTGCGCCGCCGGCTCACCGCCGGCGAGGACCCGGCCACCGCGGTCGCCGCCGTGGTCCGGGCCGCGGTGCACGCCGTACCGGACGCCCGGCTCAACCTGCTGCTCACCGACGGCACTGCGGTGGTGGCCACAGCCTGGTGGCACGCCCTCTCGGTGCGGGCCAGCGGCGGCGCGCTGATGGTGGCGTCCGAACCGACCGACCACGAGCCCGGCTGGCAGGCCGTCCCCGACCGCCACCTCGTGCTGGCCACACCGTCCACTGTGGACGTTCAACCCCTGGAGCTGTGGTGACCCAACCCGTTGTGATCGAGGTACACCTGACCGACGCGGACGCCGCGGCATCGCTGCGGGAGGACGTGCTCGCCGGGCTGACCGCGCGACCCAAGTGGCTGCCGCCGAAGTGGTTCTACGACGCCCGCGGCAGCGAGCTGTTCGAGCAGATCACAATGCTGCCCGAGTACTACCCGACGCGAGCCGAGCGCGAGATCCTCAATGCCCGGGCGGCCGAGTTCGCCGGGGTGGCCGCCGCCGCGGGGGTGGACACGCTGGTCGAGCTCGGTTCCGGCTCGTCGGAGAAGACCCGGCTGCTGCTGGACGGCATGCGCGCCGCTGGGATCCTGCGCCGGTTCGTGCCACTGGACGTCTCCGAGTCGGCGCTGAGGCAGTCCGCGTCCGCCATCGCGGCCGACTACCCGGGTCTCGCCGTGCACGCCGTGGTCGCCGACTTCACCCGGCACCTCGAGCTGCTGCCCGACCGCGACGTCGAGTCTGGCGGGCGCCGCGCGGTCGCCTTCCTCGGCGGCACCATCGGCAACCAGGTGCCCGACGAGCGGGCCGAGTTCCTCGGCGCCCTGCGCAAGGTGCTGGACACCGGCGAGCTGCTGCTGCTCGGCACTGACCTGGTCAAGGACCCCGGCGTGCTGGTGCCCGCATATGACGACGCGGCCGGCGTCACCGCCGAGTTCAACCGGAATGTGCTGCGGGTGCTCAACCGGGAGCTCGGCGCCGACTTCGACGTGGACGCCTTCGAGCACGTGGCGCTGTGGGACCCGGCAAACGAGTGGATCGAGATGCGGCTGCGCGCCCCGCACTCGATGCGGGTGCGGATCGCCGAACTGCACCTGGACGTCCGGTTCGCCGCCGGGGAGGAGCTGCGCACCGAGGTGTCGGCAAAGTTCCGCCCCGACGGGGTGGCCGCCGAGCTCGCCGACGCTGGCCTGCGCCTCGACCACTGGTGGACCGACCGCAAGGACCGCTTCGCGGTGTCGGTGTCAGCGGCCATCTAAGGCCTGTCTCGCAGATCCTTGGCCTGCTGCGCGGCGTCACGATCCACGAGACAGGCCCAGGCCAGCGCGGATGCGCCGAGCCTGGCCGTCGAGCTCGGCCCGTGACGGAAACCGCCGGTCGAACCGCAGCCGGAAGCCGTCGGCCGGGTTGCGTGGCAGTACGTGCAGGTGCACGTGGAATACCGCCTGGCCAGCCACTTCGCCGTCAGCCAGGAACAGGTTGACGCCTCCGCACGGCAGATCGCTGCGGCGCAGCGCGGCGGCCAGCCGCTGTGCGGCCCGGAACACCCGCACGCCGTCCTCGGGATCGAGATCGGCCAGCCCGACGGCGTGCTGGCGCGGCACCACCAGCAGGTGCCCGGGCACCACCGGCCGGATGTCCATGAAGGCGACGACGTGCTCGTCGGAGTGCACGACGCTGGCCTCTGCGGTGCGGGCCACGATCGCGCAGAACACGCACGCACCACCCGCCGTCACGGCGGAATGATCGCGCGCCGCGGCGCTCCGCGGCAATCAAGGCGATAAAGACGGATCGGCTGTATCGCGGGCCGCTCCGCCGCATCCGTGACAACGACGAGGCATCGGCACACAGGCCGGGCCGTCGAGCGGAGGGTGGTCGAATCCCGTGGCACAACTTACTGATCAGCAGATTGCGCAGCACGTCGTCAACGGTGGCTTCGTGGGTGAGGAGCGGGTGGTCGGTGTGGCCATCGTGCTGGCCGAGTCGAGGGGGCAAACCGATGCCATCGGCGACGTGAGCCTGCAAACCGACAAGTGGGGTCCCTCGGTGGGTCTGTTCCAGATCCGCAGCCTCAACGCCGACCGGGGACCCGGCCGGACCAGGGACCAGGACGCCAACCTCGACCCGGCGACCAACGCCCGCCATGCCCGGCAGATATTCCTGGAGGCCGGCGGCCGGTTTACGCCCTGGTCCACGTTCATCCACGACACGTTCCGCCAGTTCCTGGATCGTGCGCGCAACGGGGTCAGCGGTACCGGACCGGGCGCGCTGGGCATGCCGGCCGCTGGCAACGGCACCGTGCACATGATCCGGCCAGGTGAGACCCTCGGTGGCATCGCCGCGGCGCACGGGCTCAGCCTGCAGCAGCTGCGAGCGCTGAACCCCGGCTTGTTCGACGCCGCCCACCACAACGGCAACCTCATCCACCCCGGCGAGCTGGTCATCCTGTCCCCCACGGCCGCGCCCACACCCGACGCGAACACGCACGCGATCCGCTCTGGCGAGACGCTCAGCGGCATCGCCGCGGCGCATGGCCTCAGCCTGGCGCAACTGCGGGCGATGAACCCCCTCCTGTTCGACCCGGCCCACAGGGACGGCGACCTGGTCCACCCAGGTGAGGTCGTCTTCCTCTGACCCAGCATCTGTCGCCTGCCCGACGGTGTGCCCGGCCGGTGCTGGCCGCGGGGGTGATCTTCAACGTCCGGTCGACCGTCATCACCGGGAACCCGCACGCGTGAACAGCGTGCGGGTTCCCGGCCTAGGGTTCCGGCCCCGACCAACTCGGCGACCTCGCCGAACCCGCAACCGGTCCGCCAGCCGACCACTGACAACTCGCCACGGTCATCGGCCGGCTGCCTGCGGCACGCGGGCCGCCGGCCGCCGAAACGACTCGATCAGGCCTGGGGCTGGCTGATGTTGACCATCCACGGGATGCCGAACCGGTCCATGCACATGCCGAACTCGTCGCCCCACATCTGCTTCTCCAATGGGACCGACACGGTGCCACCGTCGGACAGCTGCTGCCAGTAGCCGCGCAGCTCGTCGCCATCGTCACCGCTCAGGCTCACCGCGATGGTGTCGCCCGGCTTGTATTCCATCCCCGGCGGGGTGTCGGCGCCCATGAGGGTGAAACCGCGGTCCGTCTCCAGCTGGCTGTGCATGATCTTGTCGGCCCCGGGGGCGTCCTGCTCGCCGTATTCGCCGAAGGTGTTCAGCGTCAACGTGCCGCCGAAGACGTCCTTGTAGAACTCCATGGCTTGCCGTGCGTTGCCGGCGAAGCTGACGTACGGATTGAGACGAGAAGCCACCACACACTCCTTGATCGTGACCGGATCGGCCCGTGCAGACTACCGCTGGTCACCCCGGCCACTACCAGCGCCGGCGGTTCGGGCCGAGGGGTCGAGCAGCGCCCGCAGCGGCGCCGCCACCAGGTTCATGCCGAACCCGACCGCGCCTTGCACGACCGCGCCGACCAGGATCACCGGGCCGGCGAACAGCAGCGTGGCGAGCGTCAGGACCGGACCATCTTGCGCAGCACGTACTGCATGATGCCGCCGTTGCGGTAGTAGTCGGCCTCACCCGGGGTGTCGATCCGCACCACGGCGTCGAACTCGATGTCGCCGGCCTTGACCCGCACCGTGCGCGGCGTACTGCCGTCGTTCAGCTCGGTAATGCCGGTGATGTCGTAGGTCTCGGTGCCGTCCAGGCCGAGCGAAGCGGCCGTCTGGCCCTCCGGGAACTGCAGCGGCAGCACGCCCATGCCGATCAGGTTGGACCGGTGGATCCGCTCGAACGACTCCGCGATCACGGCCCGCACCCCGAGCAGGGAGGTGCCCTTGGCGGCCCAGTCCCGCGACGAGCCGGAGCCGTACTCCTTGCCGGCCAGCACAACCAAGGGCAGGCCGGCTTCGGCATAAGCCTGGGCCGCCTCGTAGATGGTGGTCTGCTCGCCGCCATCCAGGAACAACCGGGTGAAGCCGCCCTGCACGCCGTCCAGCAGGAGGTTGCGCAGCCGGATGTTGGCGAACGTGCCGCGGATCATCACTTCGTGGTTGCCGCGGCGCGAGCCGTAGGAGTTGAAGTCCTTGCGCTGCACGCCGTGCTCCTGCAGGTACCGGCCGGCGGGGGAGTCGGGCTTGATCGCGCCGGCCGGCGAGATGTGGTCGGTGGTCACCGAGTCGCCGAGCATGGCGAGCACCCTGGCGCCGGCGACGTCCGAAACCGGCTCGGGCTCGAGGCCCATACCGTCGAAGTACGGCGGCCTGCGGACGTAGGTGGACTCGGGATCCCAGTCGAACGTGTCGCCAGTCGGCGTCGGCAGCGATTGCCAGCGCTCATCGCCGGCGAATACGTCGGCGTAGTCCGTGGCGAACATCTCCGCCGAGATCGCGGAGGCGATCACCTGCTGGATCTCCGAAGGCGACGGCCAGATGTCGCGCAGGTACACGGGCTGGCCGTGCGGGTCGGTGCCCAGCGGCTCGTTCTCGAAGTCGTGGTCCATGCTGCCGGCCAGCGCGTACGCCACCACCAGCGGCGGGGAGGCCAGGTAGTTCATCTTCACGTCCGGCTGGATGCGGCCCTCGAAGTTGCGGTTGCCGGACAGCACGGACACCACGGCGAGGTCGTGCTCGTTGACCGCGGCGGAGATCTCCTCGGGCAGCGGCCCGGAGTTGCCGATGCAGGTGGTGCAGCCGTACCCGACGAGGTGGAAGCCCAGCTTCTCCAGGTAGGGCAGCAGCCCGGCCCGCTCGTAGTAGTCCATGACGACCTTGGAGCCGGGTGCCAGGGTGGTCTTCACCCAGGGCTTGCGGTCCAGGCCGCGGTCGACGGCGTTGCGGGCCAGCAGCGCGGCGCCGAGCATCACCGACGGGTTGGACGTGTTGGTGCACGAGGTGATCGCCGCGATCACCACGGCGCCGTGGTCGAGCTCGACCTCCGCGCCATCCTCCAGCCGCACCGTGGTCGGCTTGCTCGGCCGGCCCTGCGCGCTGGCCGCAGCGGTGAACCTGTGCGGCTTGCCGGCCTCGCCGTCGATGTGTTCGCCCTGCGCCGGCGGGTCGCTGGCCGGGAACGACTCGGCGGACGCCTCGTCCACCGACGACTCAACGCCGTCACTGGCCGCATAGTCGGGCAGCGCGGCCCGGAAGCACCGCTTGGCGTCGGTCAGCGCAATGCGGTCCTGCGGCCGCTTCGGTCCGGCGATCGAGGGCACCACGGAGCCGAGGTCGAGCTCGAGCGTTTCGGAGTACGCCGGCTCGTCCGACGGATCGTGCCACAGGCTCTGCTCCTTGGCGTACGCCTCGACCAGTGCCACCTGCTCCGCGGAGCGGCCGGTGAACCGCAGGTAGGTCACGGTTTCCTGGTCGATCGGGAAGATCGCGCAAGTCGACCCGAACTCCGGGCTCATGTTGCCGATTGTGGCCCGGTTGGCCAGCGGCACGGCGGACACCCCGGAGCCGTAGAACTCCACGAACTTGCCAACCACGCCGTGCTGGCGCAGTATCTCGGTGATCGTCAGCACCAGGTCCGTGGCGGTGGCGCCGGCCGGCAGCTCGCCGTCCAGCTTGAACCCGACCACCCGCGGGATGAGCATGCTCACCGGCTGGCCGAGCATGGCGGCCTCGGCCTCGATGCCGCCGACGCCCCAACCCAGCACGCCGAGGCCGTTGACCATGGTGGTGTGCGAGTCGGTGCCGACCACGGTGTCCGGGTAGGCCTGCCCACCCCTGGTCATGACCACCCTGGCCAGGTGCTCGATGTTCACCTGGTGCACGATGCCGGTGCCCGGCGGCACCACCTTGAACTCGTCGAACGCGGTCTGGCCCCAGCGCAGGAACTGGTAGCGCTCCCGATTGCGCTGGTACTCGAAGTCGACGTTGCGCTCGAACGCGTCCGGGCGGCCGAAGATGTCCGCGATCACCGAGTGGTCGATCACCAGCTCGGCCGGGGCCAGCGGGTTGACCTTCGCCGGGTCGCCGCCGAGCGCGGTCACCGCCTCCCGCATGGTGGCGAGGTCGACCACGCAGGGCACCCCGGTGAAGTCCTGCATGATCACCCGCGCGGGCGTGTACTGGATCTCGGTGGCCGGCTCGGCGCCGGGGTCCCAGCCGCCGAGCGCCCGGACGTGCTCGGCCGTGACGTTCGCGCCGTCCTCGGTGCGCAGCAGGTTCTCCAGCAGGATCTTGTGGCTGTACGGCAGCCGGCCGGCGCCGTCGACTCCTGCCAGC
>DASXTS010000348.1:0-7683 GCA_036505275.1 Pseudonocardiaceae bacterium | reverse complement strand
GCCGGCACGTTCGCCTCCACCGGCAATGACGTGCTGGCCGGCTTGGCGCTGGCCGCCGCGCTGCTGCACGTGGTCAACCACGCCGCGTTCAAGTCGCTGCTGTTCCTCACTGCGGGGTCGGTGCTGCGGGCGACCGGCAGCCGCGACCTGGACGAGCTGGGCGGGCTGCGGTCCGGCATGCCGGCGACCACGGCGCTGTTCAGCCTCGGCGCGCTGGCAGCGTCCGCGCTGCCTCCCGGCACGGCCTTCGTCAGCGAGTGGCTGCTGGTGCAGAGCCTGGTGCACGGGCTGCCGGCATCCGGGTTGGCCACCGCGTTGACCATGCCGGTCGCGGTCGCCGCGGTCGCGCTGACCGCGGGGCTGGCGGTGGCCACGTTCGTCAAGGCGTTCGGCGTCGGGTTCCTGGCCAAGCCGCGGAGCGCCGCGGCGGCGCAGGCGCGGGAGAGCCCGGCGACCATGCTGGCCGGCATGGGCGCCGCCGCCGCGGCGTGCGTCGCGCTGGCGCTGTTCCCCGGGGTGGTGTTGCCGTCGGTCGGCCGAGCGGTGGCCGCCGCCGGCGCCGGCTCGGCCGACCCCGTGACGGGCGGCGCGGTGTCGCTGCGGCTGGTCGGGGTGGCGGGTTCGATGTCACCGCTGCTGCTGGCCACCGCGCTGCTCGCGGCGGTGGTCGGTGTGGTGGCCGCGCTGAGGCTGCTGGCCCACCGGCACGCCAGGCGGGTGGCGCCGCTGTGGGACTGCGGCGCCGGGCCGCTTACTGCGCGCATGGAGTACACCGCGACGTCGTTCGCCGAGCCGCTGCAGCGGGTGTTCGACGACGTGCTGCAGCCGGAGCTGGACGTCGACGTGACCCATCACCGCGAGTCGCGCTACCTGGTGGAGGCCGTCGAGTTCCGGCGCCGCGTCCCCGACCGGGTCGAGCGGCGGCTGTACCAGCCGGTGCTGGCGGCCGCCCGGTGGTGGGGTGAGGCCGGGCGGCGGCTGGCGACCGGCAGCGTGCACCGCTATCTCGGCTATGGCTTCTACAGCGTGACCGCTCTGCTGATCGTCCTGGCGGTGAGCCGGTGACCGCGGCCGGGGTGCTGGGCGCGGCGTTGCAGGTCGCGATGGTGGTGGTCGGCGCGCCATTGCTGATCGGGGTGATGCGCCAGGTGCGGGCCCGGCTGGAGGGACGGGCCGGCGCCGGCGTGGGCCAGCCGTGGCGTGATCTGCGCAAGCTGGCCGGCAAGGAGCCGATCACGCCGCACGGGACCAGCGAGGTGTTCCGCGCCGCGCCCGTGCTGCTGCTCGCGACCACGCTGGTGGTCGCCGCCGTGGTGCCGTTCCTCACCACCGACTCGCCGCTCGACCAGGTCGCCGACCTGGTCGCCGTGGTGGCCCTGCTCACCCTGGGCACGGTCGCGCTCGCGCTGGCCGGGCTGGACACCGGCACGGCGTTCGGCGGCATGGGCGCGAGCCGCGAGGTGACGATCATCGCACTGGTGGAGCCGACCCTGCTGGTGGCGATCTTCGCGCTGTCCGTCCGGGTCGGCTCGACCAACCTGAGCGCGATCGTGACCTCGACGCTGCGCGACCCTGGCCGGGTGATCTCCCCGGTGAGCCTGCTCGCTGCGGTGGCGCTGCTGGTCGCGATCGTGGCCGAGACCGGGCGGCTGCCGGTGGACAACCCGGCCACCCACCTCGAGCTCACCATGGTCCACGAGGCCATGGTGCTGGAGTACGCCGGGCCGGAGCTGGCCATGGTGGAACTGGCCTCGGCCATGCGGCTGACCGTGTTCCTCGGCCTGCTGGCCACGCTGTTCGCACCGTGGGGCATAGCATCTGGCGCTGCATCCGGCGCCGCATCCGGCGCCGCATCTGGCGCTGCATTCGGGGCCGGCCTGCTGGCGTTGGTGCCCGCCGTGCTCGCGTTCGCCGGCAAGGTGCTGCTGCTGGGGGTCGGGTTGGCGGCCGGTGAGGTGTTCCTGGCGAAGCTGCGGCTGTTCCGCGTTCCCGAGCTGCTGGCCGGTTCCTTCGTGCTCGCCCTGCTCGCCGTCGCGGCCTCCTTCTTCCTCACCTGACGGGCAAGTGACGGCCACCGTGACGGACACCACCTACGTGCAGCTGCTCGACCTGGCCTGCGGCGCGTTCCTGCTGGCTGCGGTGCTGGTGCTGGCGCGCCGCGAGCTCACGGTGATCGTGCGGCTGTTCGCGCTGCAAGGGGTCGCGCTGGCCGGCATCGTGGCGGTGATCGCCGGGCACGACGGCTCGGCCGAGCTCGGCGCGCTGGCGGCCGGCATCCTCGCGCTGCGCGCGGTGCTGCTGCCGTGGCTGCTGCTACGGGCGCTGGCCGGCGCCGGGCCGGCGCGGGAGACCCGACCGCTGGTCAACGTCGCCGCCTCGCTGCTCGCCGCTGCGGCGTTGACCATGATCGCCTACGCGGTCTCCGGCCCGCTGGTCGAGCTGGCGCCGTCGCCAGCCACGCACGCCGTACCGGTGGGCCTGACCGTGGTGCTGATCGGGTTCTTCGTGCTGGTCACCCGCCGCAGGGCAATGTCGCAGGTGGTCGGCTTCCTGCTGGTCGACAACGGGATCACGGCCAGCGCGTTCCTCACCACCGCCGGCGTGCCGCTGCTGGTCGAGCTCGGCGTCTCGCTCGACGTGCTGTTCGCCGTGCTCGTGCTGCAGATCCTGGCGACCCGGATCCGGGCCACCTTCGGCGACGCCGACCTCGACGAGCTGCAGGAGCTGCGCGACTGATGACCACACTGCTGCTCGCCGCCCCGATCGCGCTGCCGGCGCTCGGCGTCCTCGCGTACGCCATCGCCGGCCGGCGCCGCGCCGCCCGTTTCACCGGCACGGGGCTCGCCGGCGCTGGACTCGTCGGCGCTGGACTCGTAGGCGCTGGGTTCGTCGGCGCTGGGTGCGCCGCCGGCCAGCTCGCCGCCGGGATCGCGCTCGCCGCCGCCGTCGGCAGGCCGGGCGCCGCCGCGATCACCGCCGGACCGCTGCGCGCCGACGCGCTCAGCGCGTACATGGTTGTCGTGATTGGCGCCGTCGCGCTGCTGGCCACCGCGGCCAGCCCGGCCTACCTGCGAGCCGAGCTGGACGCGGGCCGCGCGACCCCGCGCACCATCCGCCAGTACGGCCTGCTCGTGCAGGCATTCCTGGCCGCCATGGCGCTGGCCGTGCTGGCCGCGAACCTCGGCGTGCTCTGGGTGGCCGTGGAAGCCACCACGATCGTGACCGCGTTTCTGGTCGGCCAGCGCCGCACCAGGACCGCGCTGGAGGCCGCCTGGAAGTATGTCGTGATCTGCTCGGCCGGGATCGCGCTGGCGTTCCTCGGCACCGTCCTGCTGAACTTCGCCGCGGCGCATGCCCCGACAAGACCGGGACTGGACTGGGCCGCGCTGGCCAGCGGCGCGGCCGGCCTGGACCCCGGCGTAACTCGGATTGCGGTCGCGCTGCTCGTCATCGGGTTCGGCACCAAGGCCGGTCTGGCGCCGCTGCACGCCTGGCTACCGGACGCGCACAGCCAGGCGCCCGCCCCGGTCTCCGCCCTGATGTCCGGCGTGCTGCTGTCGGTGGCCTTCTACGCCGTCCTGCGGATCAAAGTGATCGCCGACGCGGCGCTCGGCATCGGCTTCGCCCGCACCCTGCTGGCCGTCATAGCGCTCGCGACGCTGACGGTCGCGGCGTCGCTGCTGCTGGCCCAGCGCGACTACAAGCGGATGCTCGCCTACTCCAGCATCGAGCACATGGGCCTGCTGGCCCTGGGCGCGGCCGCCGGCAGCCGGCTCGCCATCGCCGCCGTGCTGCTGCACGTCCTGGGCCACGGGCTGGCCAAGGCGGTGCTCTTCCTCGGCTCGGGCCGCATCCTGCAGACCACAGGCACCAGCTTGATCGGCGAAGTCAGCGCACTCGCCGGCCGCCAACCCGTGCTGGCGGCCTGCTTCGGGCTCGGCGTCGCGGCGCTCGTCGGGTTCCCGCCGTTCAGCCTGTTCGCCAGCGAGTTGGGCATCGCCCGCGCCGGCTTCGCCACCGGCCTCGGCTGGGTCACCACGGCCGCCCTGCTGCTCATGCTGGTCATCGCCGCCGCGATGTTCGGCCACACCGGCCGCATGCTGCTGGGCGCGGCGCCGGCGGTGGACGGGCCGGCCGCGACGCGGGTGTGGGCAGCCGATGGGCCGGGCGCGGCCAGCGCGCCACCTCGCCTGCCGGTGGCCACCGCCACGCCAATGCTGGCGGGGCTGGCGGCCTGTGCGGCGCTCGGCCTCGCCGGCGGGGGAGTTCAGCAGTTGCTGCTGCATGCCGCCGACGCCCTGATGGGAGCGCCGTGACACACGTCGGCCGGCGCCGCGACGCCGCGGTCATCACCCCTGCTGAGTTGCCCGCGCGCGCCGCCGCGCTGCTCGGCGACGGCTACCGGGTCGCACTGGTCGCCGGCCACGACGACGGGGACCGGTTGCGGGCCGTCTACCTGTTCACGGCCGGCTACCCGGACCGGCGCGTCGAGCTGCACGTACCCCTGCGCCGGGAGCACCCGCACCTGCCGAGCCTGGCCGGGCTGTCCTTCCCGGCCGGCCGGTTCGAGCGCGAGATGCGCGACCTGTACGGCATCGTGCCCGATGACCACCCGCAGCCGATGCGGCTCGTGCGGCACTTCCACTGGCCGCGCGGCTGGCACCCGATGCGGCACGACGCCGGCCCGCCACCGGACTTCGGCGACGTGGAGGGCCCGTTCCCGTTCCGCACCGTCGAGGGCCCCGGCGTGTACGAGATCCCGGTCGGCCCGGTGCACGCCGGGCTGATCGAACCCGGCCACTTCCGCTTCTCGGTCGTGGGCGAGACCGTCCTCAATCTCAAGGCCCGCCTCTGGTTCGTCCACAAGGGACTCGAGAAGCTCTTCGACGGACGCAGCCCCGAGCATGCCGTCGAGCTGGCCGAGCGGGTCAGCGGCGACACCGCGGTCGGCCACACGCTGGCCTTCTGCCTCGCCGTCGAGGACGCACTGGGCATCCCGGTGTCCCAGCAGGCCCAGCGGACCAGGGCCGTGCTGCTCGAGCTCGAACGCCTGTACAACCACGTCGCCGACATCGGCGCGCTATGCAACGACGCCGGCCACGCCATCCTCAACGCCCACGCCCAGCACGTCCGGGAGCGACTGTTGCGGATCAACGACGAGGCCACCGGGCACCGGCTGCTCCGCGGTGGTATCCATCCCGGCGGCGCCGGCCTGCGGCGACCACCCGACCAACGCCAACTCGCCGCCATCGCCGAGGACGTCGACGAGATCGTGTCCCTGGCCCTTGGCCACAGCGTGGTACGGGACCGCTTCGCCGGTACCGCTGTCCTCACCCTGCAACAGGCCACCGACCTGGGCACCCTCGGCTACGTGGCCCGCGCCAGCGGGCTGCCCACCGACGCCCGGTTCGAGCACCCCTTCGTTGACCGCGGACCCGCCCTCACCGCGCACACCCACACCGGTGGCGACGTGCTGTCCCGGTTTCTGGTCCGCGCCGAGGAGATCCCCACCTCGATCGCCGTTATCACCCACCTGCTCCAGGGCACCGACACCACCGGGCCGCCACCGGCTCCGACGGGCACCCTCGCCGGCGACGGATCGGGCGTCGGCATCGTCGAGGGCTGGCGCGGCACCATCGTGCACCGCGTCGAACTGTCCCCGTCCGGCACGCTGACCCGCGTCAAGATCGTCGACCCGAGCTTCTTCAACTGGCCGGCGCTGCCCTTGGCCCTGACCGACGCGATCGTGCCCGACTTTCCACTGGCCAATAAGAGCTTCAACCTCTCCTACGCCGGCAACGACCTCTGACCCTCGGGGCGGCGCGTCAGGGGCCGTCAGGCGCCAGAGATCCGAACCTCGGTGCCGTCCTGGGCCCAGCGGGTGTGGAACGTGCCGGCGTCGTCGATGCGCCTGTAGGTGTGGGCGCCGAAGAAGTCGCGCAGCCCCTGGATGAGGTTGGCCGGGCCGCGCTCGCGCCGGTAGCCGTCGTAGTAGGACAGCGACGAGGCGAACGCCGGAATCGCCACGCCCCGCTCCGTCGCCGTCACCACCACCCGGCGCCAGGCGTCCTGTGCCTGAGCGACCGCCTCGGTGAAGTACGGAACCATCAACAGGTTCACGACGTCGCCGTGCTCGGCATACGCCTCGCTGATCCGATTCAGGAACTGAGCGCGGATGATGCAGCCACCCCGCCAGATCTTCGCCATCGCGCCGAGGTCGAGGTCCCATCCGTTCGCCTCCGACGCGGCCCGCATCTGCGCGAAGCCTTGGGCGTACGCCACCACCTTGCTGGCGTAGAGGGCCTTACGGATGTCGTCGACCAAGTCGTCGAGGTCGGTACGGGCGAGGTCGGTCAGGGCATTGCCCTCGCCGGGGCGGGGGCCGGCCAGCGTCGTCGCCGCGGCCTTCCGCTCCTCGCGCAGCGCGGACAGGCCGCGGGCGAAAACCGCCTCGGTGATGCCGGTCAGCGGGACGCCGAGGTTCAGCGCGTCGATCGCCGTCCAGGTGCCGGTGCCCTTCTGCTCGGCCTGGTCGAGGATCACGTCGACCAGTGGCCCGCCGGTGCGATCGTCGGTCTTCGCGAGCACCTTTGCGGTGATCTCGATGAGGAACGACTCCAGATCGCCGGAGTTCCACTCCTCGAAGATCTTCGCGATCGACGGGGCGTCCATGCCGACGACGTGGGTGAGCAGGTCGTAGGCCTCAGCTATGAGCTGGATGTCGGCGTATTCGATCCCGTTGTGCACCATCTTCACGTAGTGGCCGGCGCCCTCCGGCCCGACATGCACGCAACACGGCGTGCCGTCGACGACCGCCGCGATGGCCGTGAAGATCTGCTCGACCTCCGCGTACGCCGCAGGGTCGCCGCCGGGCATGATGCTGGGTCCGAGCAGCGCGCCCTCCTCGCCGCCGGACACTCCGACCCCCATGAACCGCAGCCCGCGGGCGGCGCAGGCGTCGGTGCGGCGCTTGGTGTCGGCGAAAAGCGAATTGCCGGCGTCGATGATGATGTCGCCCTGGTCGAGCAGCGGGGCGAGCTCCTCGATCACGCCGTCGACCGGCGCGCCGGCCTTCACCATTACGATGATCTTTCGCGGCCGCTCCAGCGCGGCGACGAAGTCCTCGAGGGTCTCCGCGCCGGTGAAGGTGCCCTCGTCGCCGTACGCCGCGATGAACTCGGTCATCCGGGCGGTGGTCCGGTTGTGCACGGCGATCGGGAACCCCCGGCGGGCGATGTTTCGCGCCAGGTTCGCCCCCATCACCGCCAGCCCGGTCACCCCGATGCGGCTCTGTCCGGTCGGCTCACTCATCCCGACACCTCCTTGGAGTTCAGCTTGGCATGATGCCCGTCTCGGCCACGAGTCGACCAAGCATCCACGAAGGCCGAATACGAGTTCGGCGGGGGGCCGAAGGGTGCGCTGATCCGTTCCGCCTCAGCCGGTGGCACGTGACAGCTCCGGCATCACTCGATGTAATGACCTCCGACCCGTGACCCGTCAATTCTGGGAACGATCTGGGAAGGTCGCATCCGTAGCGTCGTTTGCGCCGGTCAGGACGCTCCGGCAGACGGCGGACGAAGGGAGTACGACGATGGCCCTGTTCATGGACGTGCACAACAACCTGCCCCCGGGCGCGGGGATCGACGACATCGCCGCGGCGCACAAGGCCGATCTGGAGACCCA
>DASXTS010000347.1:0-7803 GCA_036505275.1 Pseudonocardiaceae bacterium | reverse complement strand
CCGGCGCCGGTGAGCGTCATCGGCGCGACCAGCCAGACATAGGCGACCCCGGGTGCGGCGACGAACGCCATCCAGGCCATGCCGACGGCCATGGCGAGCGTGCCGGCGACGATGAGCGACCGCTCCCCGACGCGGTCGGCGAGGGCGCCCGCCCGCGGACCGAGAACCAGCGGCATCACGCCCCAGGGCAGCAGCCGCAGGCCGGCGTCGAGGGGTCCCAGGCCGGAGGCGACCTGGAAGAACTGCGCGGTGAAGAAGATCGCGCCGGTCAGCGTGGCGTTCAGGAAGAAGATCGCGGCGTTGCCCGCCGAGAACGACCGCGAGCCGAACAGCCGCAACGGCAACATGGGCGCCCCGGTACGGCGCTCGACGATGATGAAGAGGATCCCCGCGACGCACCCGACGGCCAGCGGCGCCAGTGTCTGCGCGCTGGTCCAGCCGGCCGAGTTGCCCCGAATCAGCGCCCAGACCATGCCCAGGGCCGCCGTGCCGGCCAGCACGATCCCCTGCACGTCCAGCGCAGCCCGTGGCCCGAAGCTCTCCGGGGTGCGGCTGAGCACGAGCGGGATCGCGACCAACCCGATCGGCACGTTGAGCCAGAAGATCCACTCCCAGGCGATGCCCTGGGTGACCGCGCCACCGATGATCGGGCCGACGCTGGCCGCGAGTCCCGTCACACCGCCGTAGATGCCGGTCGCCCAGCCGCGTCGATGCGGCGGGAACGCCGCGTTCAGCAGGGCCAGCGCCAGCGGCATGACCAGAGCGGCGCCGGCGCCCTGGACGGTGCGGGTTGCGATCAGCACGCCCACCGACGGGGCGAGTGCGCACCCGGCCGAGGCGACGGCGAACAGGCCGAGCCCGGCGGCGAAGACCCGGCGGCGCCCGTAGCGGTCGCCAAGAGCGGCCCCGGTCATCAGCAGCACCGCGAAGCTGAGGACGTAGGCGTTGACGGTCCATTCCAGACCCTCGAGCGAGGCGCCGAGGTCGCGCTGGATCGTGCTCAGGGCGGTGGCAACGACGAGCATGTCGAGCACCACCATGAACGAGGCCAGGGCGCTCAGTCCCAGGACCCAGCGTTGTGTTGCCGTGGTGTTGGTCATGCCCGTAACGACACCGCGGCGCCGCCGAACTGGGCGGCGACCAGATTTCTGTCCTGGCGGTGTCTTATAGGAAGCGGACCGATGACGGGAGATGTGATGGTGACCGATCAGCTGCTGTCCCGAGCCAGGGCCGGCGACGACGCCGCCTTCCGAGCGCTCGTCGAGCCATACCGGCGCGAGCTGCACCTGCACTGCTACCGCATCCTCGGCTCCGTCCAGGACGCCGAGGACCTACTGCAGGAGACCCTGCTGGCGGCCTGGCGCGGCCTCAGCGAATACCAGGGCAGGGCCCCGGTGCGGGCCTGGCTGTACCGGATCGCCACCAACCGCTGCCTCAACGCACTCCGCGACGGCCAGCGGCGACCCAAGCCGATGCCCCCGTTCGGTGCCGGGGTCCGGGCGCCCGAACCCACCCGTACCGTCGACCCGATCTGGCTCCAGCCCTACCCCGACGCGCTGCTCGATGGCCTGCCCGACCCGGCGCCCGGTCCCGAAGCGCGCTACGAGCGTCGCGAGGCGATCTCACTCGCGTTCGTCACCGCCATGCAGTCACTGCCGCCACGCCAGCGGGCCGTGCTCGCGCTACGCGATGTACTCGGGTTCCGCGCCGCCGAGGTGGCCGACATGCTCGACGCCACCGAGGATGCCGTCACCAGCGCACTCAAACGAGCCCGGGCCGGCCTGCCGGATGCCGACCGCGACCAGGCCCCCCTGCCGGGCTCCGCCCGGGAACGCGCCGTCGCCAGCCGGTTCGCCGACGCGATCGAGCGCGGCGACGTCGACACCATGATCTCACTGCTCACCGACGACGCGTGGTTGACCATGCCACCCGTGCCGATGCAGTACCAGGGCCGGCTGGCCATCGCGGACTTCATGCGCACCGTCGGATTCCGCAACGGCACCCGCCGGTACCGCCTAGTGCCCACCACCGCCAACGGCCAACCGGCCTACGGCTGCTACATCAGCGACAACGACGATCCCGTCTGGCACGCCCACGGCTTACTGGTGCTCACCCTGGCCGGCGACCGAGTCAGCGCAATGACCCGTTTCATCGACAACAGCACCCTGCCGTTCTTCGCCCTCCCCCGAACAATGCACTGATTGAGGTGTTCAACTACCAAGGCTGCTCCGCAGGCAGCCGCGCATTCGGCAGGCCAGGAATCGCATCCCAGGCACGGCGGCAAGCCCTATAGGCGGCCGGTCGCGGACGGGGCGGCCTGCGCGCTGCCAGCCGGGCACAAAATGGGTTCCGAGGCGTCCGGCGACGACCCCGCGACCAGAGCGGACCGGCAAAGTCCGAAGAAACGCCATGACCAGCGTGCCCGGAGCGGCCCGCCGGCGTGAACCCGTCACCGGCTGGGTCGATCAGAGGGGTGATCATTGGCGGCATCGATACACACAAGAAGTTGTACGTTGCGGCCGTCCGTTGACAGCCCGGCCGGTCGTCGGTGAACTGACCCAGCCCGACGACAGGAGATCGACATGCTCGGTCACGGCCACCACGCGGCAGCTCCGCGGCACGGATTTTGTCCCCGGCCACGCCTTGGCACCGTCGGCAGCACCTGGGCGGCGTGGCAGCCGAATCGGGCCGACACCACCACCATGGGGAGGATGGACAGTGATGACCAACGCTGAACTGGAGAAGCTGGACGACGCAGGCATGACCGCCTGGGACAGCCACGACGTCGACGGGTTCGTTGCGCTGTTCGCCGACGAGTTCGTCTGGCTGGACGACACGGTTGCGACACCGATGCGCAGCGCGGAGGAGATCCGCCAGTACATGGCGGCCTGGTACACCGCCTTTCCCGACCTGCGCACTCACACCACCAACCGGGTCATCGGCGAGGACTCGGTGGCCGCCGAGCTGGTGTTTACCGGCACCAACACCGGCCCAATGGCGATGGGCGGCCAGGAGATCCCGGCCACCGGCAAGGCCGTCACCGGCCGCGGCTGCTACTTCGCCCGCGCCCGCAACGGCAAGATCGTCGAATTCCATTCCCACCCCGACGTGGCCGGACTGATGATGCAACTCGGGCTGCTGCCGAGCTGAACCCCATCCGAGCAAACTGGCCATCCGCAGTCCCGCCGCATACGACGGCTACACAAGATGGCAACACAAAGTGGAGGGCAGGCATGACTGTTGCGGTTGAGATGACATTTCGAGGCGCGACCCTCGAGCAGTACGACACGGTTGTCGACAAGATGGGTTACGAACGCCAGGGCGAGGGCCACCAGGACGGCCTTTTCCACTGGGTCGCGCAGACGCCGGAGGGATTGCGCATTGTCGACGTCTGGGACTCGCCGGAGGCGTTCCAAGCCTTCGCCGACAGCACGCTCGGTCCCATCTCGGCCGAGGTTGGCGTGCCCGCGCCGGCGGTCACCATTACCCCGATCCATAACTACCTGTACGGGCCGAGGTTTGCTCGTTGACCGGACGGCCCATTAGTTGAGCTGTGCACCGGTCCTGGCTCCGAGGCATGCCGGCAGGTGGGTCGCCGATGCACACGCCGTTCTCGAGCGGGCAGATCGCCGCGAAGTCGCTCGCACGGGCAGCAGGCCGGCACCGACGTGGGGCTAGGGCGACGCGGGTGCGGGGATCCGCGGCTCGTCGATGATACGAGCGGCGAGGCGACCGAGGACGGCATCGAGCTGCTCGCGGCCGGGCCGGTAGCCGCCCTGCTCGGGCAGCCGGGCGCTCAGCCAGGACTTCCAGGCGGAGGAGAGCTTCGCGTAGTTGGACTCGCCGCGGTCGGTGAGCACCAGGTGATCGCCATCAGACCGCAGGTGGCCCCGCCTGATCGCCGCTTCGAACGCCGGCTGCAGCACCTCGGCCGGGATGCGGTGGGCACGGGCGATCCCGGCGAGCTGGGCGCCGCCGCTGTACCGGTTTCGGAGATGGACCTGGGCAATGCACCATGCGTCGGCGGGATCGAGGGCGGTGCCGGACGCCGCCAGGATGTCGGGGGCGGCCGCAGCACTGTCGCGGCGGACGATCCGCGAGATCGCCCGCTCCAACTCCGCGTCGGAGTCCTGAACGTCCGGCATGCCGAAACCCTCGCCGAGGTCCGTCGCGCTGACTCGAGCGAAGTCGCGCAGCGGCACCTGCTTGAGCAACAGCGCAAGCAGGAACGCCAGCACGGCCACTGGAATGGCGTAGCGGAACAGGGACTGAATCGTCTGTGCATACGCGTCGACGATGGGCGCCGCCTGAGCTGGCGGCAGTGCGTGCAGCGCCTCGGGCGTCTGCACGGCCCTCGGGTCGACGCCGGGGGACGCTGCGAGGGCCTTGGGCAGGTTGGTCGCAAGCTGGTTGGTGTAGATCGAGCCGAAGACCGCCGCGCCGAACGCGCTGCCGATGGTGCGAAAGAACGTCACCCCAGACGTGGCGACGCCGAGGTCGCGGTAGTCCACCGTGTTCTGCACGACGATCACCAGGACCTGCATGCACAGCCCGATCCCACCGCCCAGGACCAGCAAGGAGAGCCAGACCTGCAGGTTGGACGTGGTCTCGTCCAGCAGGGACAGCAGGAACAGGCCGGCGGCCATGACCAGGCCCCCGGCGATCGGAAAGGCCTTGTAGCGCCCGGTGCGGCTCACTGCGTTGCCCGCGCCGATGGCGGTGACCATCAAGCCGAGCACCATCGGCAGCATCTGCATTCCGGACGCCGTCGCCGAGGCGCCACGCACGTACTGCAGGTAGGTCGGTATGAACGTCAGCGAGCCGAGCATGGTGAAGCCGACCACGAAGCTGAGCACGGTGGCGACGGTGAACACGCGCTGCGAGAACAGCCGGATCGGCAGCATCGGCTCCTTGGCGCGCCACTCGACCACGGCGAAGGCGGCCAGCAACACGGCCGAGCCGGCGAACAGGCCGATGATCGTCGGGGAGGCCCACGGATATTCGGTGCCGCCCCAACTCGCCGCGAGGGTCAGCCCTGCCGAGCCGAGCGCGACCAGCACGATGCCGGCGTAGTCGATGATCGGTCGAGCGCGCTGCGCGGCGCTGGGAATCGTGCGGGCGGCCACCGCTATGACCGCGACGGCCAGCGGCACGTTGACGTAGAAGGCCCATCGCCACGACAGGTGGTCGGTGAACAGTCCGCCGGCGAGCGGACCGACCACCGTGGTCACGCCGAAGACCGCGCCGAGAGCGCCCTGGTACCGGCCGCGGTCGCGCAGCGGGATGACGTCGGCGATCAACGCGGTCGAGGTGACCATGAGCCCGCCACCGCCGATGCCCTGGAGGGCTCGCATGACGACCAGCCAGACCATGTTCCCGGCCAGGCCGCAGCAGAACGAGCCGATCAGGAAGATCGCCGCGCTGAGCTGGAAGACGAGCTTTCGGCCGAACATGTCGCCAAACTTGCCGGCCAGCACCGCGGCGATAGTCTCCGCGAGCAGGTACGCAGTAACCACCCACGACAGGTGCCCAGCGCCGCCGAGATCGCCGACGATCGTGGGCAGCGCGGTCGAGACGATCGTCTGGTCCATCGCGGCCAGCAACATGCTCAGCAGCACCGTGCCGAACACGACGTTGACCTGGCCTTGAGACAGCTCGGGCGGCCGCAGCTCGCCGTGCGGCGCCGCCGCATCCGTGGCCTGGACCGCCATGGAAACCCTCCGTACCCCGCGACGCCTGGTGAGTGAACGGTTGGCCAGGCACTGGCAAAGGTGCGGCGCTGCCGACAACCTTCGTCGTGACGGTATCAACTGCGGTGCCGGCCTTCGAGGTCGAGGCCGACGGCGTCGCCGGTCTGACTGAGCGATCGATTGACGTGCGAAAACGTCGACGTTCAGCGCGACGAGTCGCTCGGGTTAGCGCTTCGCTCGAGGTGCTGCTTGAGCAGGGCGAGGCTGGCGGGCACCTCCTTCCGCGCACCTCGCCGGGCGAGCACTGCGAACACTTTCCCGATTCCGTGACCCTCGAATCCGAGGCGGTAGTCCACCTGCGTTGCGGAGCCGCCGTCGATCGCCGCGCAGGCGATCCGCGCGTGCGCGCGGACCGGCCCGTCGGTGCCTCGCACGCTGAACACCGTGTTCGGTTCGTATTCGGTGATCTCCCAGTGGAACGTGCGCGGCTTGCCCTGCACGCGGCGCACCTCGTATCCCCGCGCGCCCACCGAGGGCTGCCCGGGCGGCTCGAGCGCGGCCTGGTCGACGGAGGGCTGCCACAGCGGCAAGCGCGCGGCGTCGGAGACCAGAGCGAACACCTCCTGGGCGCTACGCGCGACGTCCGCCGACGCCGTGATCGTCTTCATGGTGCGAGCGGCCACCATGTCACCCCTTCCCGCTGCCCATATTCATGCCAGTATCATTCTCGCCAATATCACGGACCACAAGCCCCCGACGCCGATACCACGGACCACAACGACGCGAGAAAGCGGCACGCACCTGCGGATGGACCCCACGCGAGTACCAGGACTGGCTCGCCAACACGCTCGCCGCCACTGTCCTACCCACCGCGCCGCGCTGAGCCGCGCCGGCGAAACACCGCATAGCCGACCTGAACAAACACCTACGAGGTCGGCATTACGATCACGTCGCATCGGCCACTTCGAGGCGTGTGATCTGGTGTACGTCCCTGCCGCACTCGATGATCCGTTCCCGCTCCACCTTTCCGCACGCGCCGATGGACCGGCGCACGATAGCCGTGGCGGTGTCCGTGTCAAGGTCGCGCCAGCAGCTCGCCACGGCGCATCCGACTGCCCCTCACCTCGAGCGACAGGAGCGAAAGTCATGCCGGTACGTGCGGACGAGATCATGTTGCGGTTCCTGGCCGCACCCTTCGACATCACATACGGCGGTACGGTGCACGGCGGCAAGCTGCTGGAATGGATCGACAAGGCCGGTTACGCGTGCGCGGTCGGGTGGAGCGCACACTACTGCGTCACCGCGTATGTAGGCGACGTGCACTTCACCCGCCCGGTGGCGATCGGCGAACTGGTCGAGGTGTCCGCCAAGCTGATCCACACCGGGCGGTCCAGCATGCACGTCCTGGTCACGGTCTCCTCGGCGGACCCAAAGGATGGCGCCTTCACGGAGGCGACCCGATGCTTGACGATCTTCGTGGCCGTCGACGCGTCCCGCCGCCCTGTGCAGGTGCCCAGTTGGCAGCCGACCACCGACGATGAGAAGCGCTTGCAAGATGGCGCGACCCGCCGGATCCAGGTCCGCGCTGACATTGAGGCAGCGATGAAGCTGCAGACCTATTCGGACATCGGCGGCGCGCCCGAATCGACGCTGCGTTTCCTGGCCGCGCCGACCGACGTCAACTGGGGCGGCAAGGTACACGGCGGCACCGTCATGCGCTGGATCGATGAGGCCGCGTACGTGTGCGCCGTCGGATGGAGTCGCACTGAATGCATCGCGGTGTACGCCGGCGGTGTCCGGTTCTACCGTCCGCTGCAGATCGGATCCATTGTGGAGACCCGGGCGCGCCTGCTGCACACCGGCCGCACCAGCCTGCACATCTCCGTGCACGTCCGATCCGGCGACCCGAAGACCAGAGAACTGGAGCTGACGACCCACTGCCTCATCGTGTTTGTGGCACTCGACGAGTCCGCTCGGCCCACGCCCGTACCGAGGTGGGAACCCCGACTCGCCGAAGACGTGGCTCTCGAACAGCACGCCCGGCACCTGATGGAACTCAGGGGCAGCGCACCACCATGGACGTGAGCCGAGTCACGAGACTGTCAGGCGATAC